>DATJVS010000045.1:0-2666 GCA_035501715.1 Usitatibacter sp. | reverse complement strand
TCCTCGAACCAAATCCCCACGAGGATGTACCCCGTCCCGCCGGCGCTGAAGAGAAGATGCCCCGCGCTCATCGTCGGCACGGACCAGAACGTGAGGATGAATCCGAAGTAGAGCGGATGGCGCACGTACCGGTATAGCGATGGCGTGCGGAACTCGGGCTCGGCGACCGAGTCGCGCGTGAGACCCGACGCGGCCTGGCGCAGCCCGAAGAGCGACCAGTGATCGATGAGGAACGTGCTCGTGAGCACCACGGCCCAGCCGGCCCAGAAGACGATCCACATCCCGGTCGCGGCCGCGCCCTCCACCTTCCACACGACGGGCTCGGGGATCGGCTGCCATTGCCAGACGACGAGCGCAAGCGCGAGTGTCGCCGCGAGGACGTACGTGCTTCGCTCCATTGCTTCGGGGACGATGCGCGTCCACCAGCGCTTGAACGAGCGGCGCGCCATGATGCTGTGCTGTAGCGCGAAGATTCCGAGCAGCGCGAGGTTGATCGCGACGGCCTCGCCGACCGGCCCCGCGACGCCGCTGTCGATCGTCTTCGGGACGACCAAGTTGCCCGAGAAGCCGACCACGTAGAGGAACGTCGCCAGGAAGAACAGGTACGCCGCGATTCCGTAGATGTAGGCGAACACTAGACGACGCTCCTCAGCACGGCGGCGATTCGCGCGAGCGTGTCGTGGATGAACTGCGAGACGGCGAGGTCGCGCTGCAGCCGCGCGATGCGCACCTCGCGCTGCAGGTACGCGTAGTAGGGGTTGAGGTCCTTCGGATGCATGGATCTCAATCCTCCAGCGCCACGCCGGAGCCGCCCATTTCCTTGGGCATGTCCTTCATCTTGGGCAGGCCGTCCTTCATCCGCAGCTTCGTCTCCTGGTAGTTCACGTGGATGCCCGGCGCGAACGGGAAGTCGTCGATCACCGCCGCATACACGTCTACGAGGCCCATGCCCGGGTGATCGGTGAAGACGTGCCCGCCGCACCTCGTGCACCACTTGCGGGTGCTGTTCGGCGTCTTGTTGTAGCTCGCGATCATGCCCGCGCCGCGCGTGACCTTCATCGCCTCGGGCTTCCACAGCGTGAACGCGTTGACCGGGCCGGCCGACCACCTGCGGCACGAGTCGCAATGGCAATAGCCCATGCCCGCCGGCTCCCCGCTCAGCGTGAATTCCACCTCGCCGCAAAAACAGCTTCCCTTGTATCCCTGTGCGTGACCTGCCATGCCGAGTGCTCTCCGTCGGTTGGATTGTTCGAGGACATTGACGCGAGCCAATCTTATTGCGTAAGGTAATGTCTCAGAAGTCATATATCCCGCATATCCGGACATCCACGTTCCCGAACCTTGCCATGATGCACATCGGTTTCCTGGTCTTCCCCGAGTTCAACATCCTCGACCTGTCGGGGCCGCTCGCGGCCTTCGACGTTCCGCGCCACGAGGTGCGGCCCACGCCGTACCGCCTCACCGCGTACTCCGAGACCGGGGGCGAAGTCGTGAGCTCGTCCGCGGTCTCCGTGAATACGTTGCCGCTGGAGAACGCGCGCCTCGATACGCTCGTCGTCGTGGGCGGGCGCGGCGCGGTGGCCGCGAGCCAGAGCCAGTCGATGGTGGCGCTCGTGCGGAGGGTCGCGAAACGATCGCGCCGCGTGGCGAGCGTGTGCTCGGGCGCGTTCCTGCTCGCCGAGGCGGGGCTCCTCGAGGGCTGCCGCGCGACCACGCATTGGGAGTACGCCAATCAACTGCAGCAGGGATATCCGCGCGTTCGCTGGGAGCTGGACCACATCTACCTGCAGGACGGAAACCTGTGGACCTCGGGCGGCGTGACGGCGGGCATCGACCTATCGCTCGCGATGATCGAGGAAGACCTCGGGCCCGCGGTGGCGCAGCGCGCGGCGCGAGTGCTCGTCGTCTATCACCGGCGCATGGGCGGCCAGTCGCAGTTCTCGGAGATGATGCGCATGGAGCCGGAGACCGATCGCGTGCGCCGCGCCCTCAACTACGCGCGCGAGCACCTTCACGAGCCGCTGCCGGTGGAGCGCCTCGCGGAGGCGGCGCACCTGGGCGTGCGCCAATTCAGCCGCCTATTCCTGCGCGAAACCGGCGAGACGCCGGCGAAGGCCGTCGAGCGCCTGCGCACCGAGGCCGCGCACTCGCGCATCACCGAATCGACCGCGTCGATCGAGGCCATCGCGCGGCACGTGGGCTTCGGCAACCCGGAGTCCATGCGGCGCGCGTTCATCCGCCTCTACGGGCAGCCGCCGCAGGCGGTGCGGAGGGTCGCGAGGTCCTCGACGTAAGATTCACGCTTCATGCCCGCCGAAAGCTTCAAGGCCTCGATCCGCCTGCTCTTCTCGCGCCGGTTCGGCACGTTCGCCTTCGCGACGCTGCTGTCGAACATCGGCACGTGGGCGCAATCGGTCGCGCAGCCGTGGCTGCTGCTTTCGCTCGGTGCGTCGGCCTTCCTCGTGGGCCTCGATGCGTTCGCCCTCGGCGCGCCGGTGTGGCTCCTCACGTTGGTGGGCGGCATTCTCGCCGACCGCGCCGACCGGCGCTTCGTGATCACGTTCTTCCAGTCGATCCAGATGCTCTGCCCGCTGCTGCTCGTCGTGCTGATCGTCACGGGCGCCGTGGAGCCGTGGATGGTGATCGCGCTCTCGCTCGTGGTCGGA
>DATJVS010000044.1:0-11470 GCA_035501715.1 Usitatibacter sp. | reverse complement strand
GCGCAGCCCACGTCCTCGGGCACCGCGGGCGCGCCCACCTCCCGGCCCTCGCGGATGAGGCACACGCCGAACGGGCTCGATTCCTTCAGGCACGCCTTGGCCATGTCCATGTAGCGCGCCTCGAAGATCCTCAACGGCAGCCGCGCTCCCGGAAACAGCACCACACCCAGCGGAAAGATCGGCATCGTGCGGCGCTTGCGCGCGCCCGCGAGCAGGTTCATGAGCGCCATGGGCTCTTCAGGGCTTGAGGTCGCGGTGGCGCGCCACCGCCTGGTACTCGGAGGCGAAGCGCTCCGCCAGCTGCTCGGCGATGTACACCGAGCGGTGCCGCCCGCCGGTGCAGCCGATGGCCACCGTGATGGAGGCCCGCTGGTCGAGCATGAAGCGCGGGATCCATCGTTGCAGGAAGCGCTGGATGTCCTCCACCAGGAGCCCCACCTGGGTCTCGCGCTCGAGGAAAGCCACCACCTCGGCATCGTGGCCGGTGAGCGCGCGAAGGTGCGGATCGTAGTGGGGATTGGGCAGGATGCAGCGCGCATCGAAGACGTAGTCCGCGTCCAGGGGCACGCCGCCCTTGTAGCCGAAGGACTCGAACGTGAGCACGAGGCGCGACGGGTCGGACACCACGAGGTCCTGCACCCAGCCGCGAAGCTGCGGCGGCGTGAGCGCGCTGGTGTCGATGCGCTGGCCGATCTCCGCGAGCCACGCGAGGAGCCCCCGCTCCTCGGCGATGGCGTCCTTGAGCGGCCGCCCCTCGCTCGCGAGCGGATGCGGGCGGCGCGTTTCCGAGAAGCGGCGCGCCAGGCTCTCGTCGTTCGCGTCGAGGAAGATCACGCGCACTTCGTTGCCGCGCTTCCTCTCGGTCTCGACGATCTGGGGCAGCCCCCCGAGGCTCTCGCGGCTCCTCGCATCGGCGCTGATCGCGAGCTTGGGCTCGCCGCGCGAGGCGGCGTAGTCCACCAGGCGCGTGATCAGGTCCGCGGGCAGGTTGTCCACGCAGAAGTAGCCGGCGTCCTCGAGCGCGCGAAGCGCCACGCTCTTGCCGGAACCGGACACGCCCGAAAGGAGCACGATCTGCATGGCGCTACGCGTCCTCGTCGGAGCGCGCGTTCTCCTGGCGCATCGCCGCTTCCTGGCGCTCGATGAATTCGCGCGTGGAATCGATCCCGCGCGTGAGCAGGATGTGGTTGCGCACCGCCGCCTCCACGAGCACCGCGAGGTTGCGTCCCGGCGCCACCGCGAGCGTGACCGTGGGAATCTCCACGCCCAGGATCTCCTGCGTGCCCGAGCGCGTGGCGAGGCGATCGGGCGGCTCCATGCGGTATTCGTGCATCTCGAGGTGCACGATGAGCCTCAACGCCTTCCTCGGACGCACCGCGGTCTCGCCGAAGATGGAGCGGATGTTGAGCACGCCCAGGCCCCGCACCTCGAGGAAGTCGCGCAGCATCGGCGGGCAGCGTCCCTGGACCGTCTCGGGGCCGATCTGCTGCAGCTCCACCACGTCGTCGGCGACGAGGCCGTGGCCGCGCGAGATGAGCTCCAGCGCGAGCTCGCTCTTGCCGATTGAAGAATCGCCCGTGATGAGCACCCCGATCTCGAGCACGTCGAGCATCACGCCGTGCAGCGTGGTGACCTCGCCCAGCTCCTGCTGCATGTAGGGGCGCAGCACGTTGATCACGAACTGGCTGGGCTCCGTGGAGACGATGATCGCGGTGCCCGTGCGCCCCGCGGTCTCCACCAGCGCCCCGGGGGCCTTCAGGCCGCTGCAGACGATCACGCAAACGGTCTCGTCCTTGCAGATGCGCGTGGCCGTGTCGGCGCGCACCGCGGGATCGAGCTTCTCGATGTAGTCCACCTCGCGCCTGCCCATCACCTGGCAGAGCAGCGGATGGATCAGGTTCAGGTGCCCGATGAGCCCCACGCCGGGCTTGCGCAGCATCTCGCCCGTGAACTCGCGCCCCGCGCCGACGGGGCCGGCCGCCCATTCGAGGCCCAGGCGCTCGCGCCGCTCGTCAAAGAGATGCTGAACGCTGAGCCGGGGCATAGGGCGACCATTCCGTGATCAGACGGTGGGCCGCCTGGACGTCGCGCGTGGAGGCGAGCGCCTCGCGCAGGCCCGCGTCGCTGAACATCTGCGCGAGCTCCGAGAGCAGCCCCAGGTGCGCTTCAGTCGCATGCTCGGGCACGAGCATGGCGAAGACGAGCGAAACGGGGGCGCCATCGGGCGACTCGAACGCGATCGGGGCCGCGGTGCGCACGAAGGCGCACACGGGCTCCTTCAGGGTCTTGATCCGGCCGTGCGGGATCGCCACTCCGTATCCCAGGCCCGTGGAGCCCAGCTTCTCGCGCTCGAAGAGGCTGTCGAACACGCGAAGCCGCGGGATCTGCCGCGAGTTCTCGAAGAGCAGCCCGATCTGCTCGAACAGGCGCTTCTTGCTGCTCACGTCCATGTCGAGGACGACGTGGTTCACCGGCAGCAGGCTCGAAACGAGGTTCATGGCGCGCGCATTCTATGCCTAAAACGCCCTCACGCGGGGCGGATGCGCTTGATGCCCTCCGGGTGGCGCGGCTGGAAGCGCTCCTTGTGCTTGAGGATCTGGCGGTCGAGCTTGTCGATCAGGCCGTCGATCGCCGCGTACATGTCGCCGTGGTTGGCCCGCACGTGGATGTCCTTGCCCGACAGGTGCACGTTCGCCTCGATCTTCTGGTCGAGCTTCTCCACCGTCATGATGACGTTCACGTCGATCACGTGATCGAAGTGCCTGTTGACGCGCGCGAGCTTGGTGATCACGTACTCGCGGATGGAAGCGGTGATCTCGACGTGGTGTCCGGTGAGGTGCAGGTTCATCAGGACCTCCTTCTGTTGCTAGATCGACTTGCGGAGATTGGCGGGCTGGATGTGCAGGGCCTCGCGGTACTTGGCCACGGTCCGGCGCGCCACCTGGATGCCTTGCTGCGCAAGGATGTCGGAGATGCGGTGGTCGGATAGGGGTTTGCGGGCGTCCTCCGCGGCGACCAGTTGCTTGATGAGAGCACGGATGGCGGTCGCCGAACAGGCGCCACCCGTGTCAGTTGAAACATGGCTGCCGAAGAAGTACTTCAGCTCGAAGATGCCGCGCGGCGTGAGCATGTACTTCTGCGTGGTCACCCGCGAGATCGTCGATTCGTGCAGGCCCACCGCCTCGGCGATCTCGCGCAGCACAAGGGGTCTCATTGCGACCTCGCCATGCTCGAAGAAGTTCTTCTGCCGGTCGACGATGGACTGCGTGACGCGCAGGATCGTGTCGAAGCGCTGCTGCACGTTCTTGATGAGCCAGCGCGCCTCCTGGAGCTGCCCCGCGAGATGCTTGCCGCCGTTCTCGCGCGACGCCTGCAGGATGTCCGCGTACATCTTGTTGATGCGAAGCCGCGGCATCGCGTCGCGGTTGAGCGATGCGTACCAGCGGCCCGCGGCCTTGCGCACCACGACGTCTGGCACCACGTAGCGCACGTCGCCCTGGCCGAACGCGCGGCCCGGCTTGGGATCGAGCGACAGGATCAGCGCGCGCACGTCGCGAAGCTCGTCCTCGGAGACCGCGAGCAGGCGCTTCAGGCGGTTGAAGTCGCGCGCGGCGAGCACGTCGAGGTGGCGCGTGACGAGCGTCAACGCCGTGTCGCGATGCGGCGTGGATACGGGCAGCGCCTTCAGCTGCAGCTCGAGGCATTCGGGCACGTCGCGCGCCCCCACGCCCGCGGGCTCGAGGTTGTGCACGTGGCGAAGCGCGATGTTGAGCTCGTCGATCTCGAGGTCCGGCATGGCCCCGAGGGCCGATTCCAGGATCTCCCCGAGCGGCTGCTTGAGGTAGCCGTCCTCGTCCAGGTGGCCCACGATGAGCGCGGCGAGGCGCTTGTCGCGCTGCGTGAGGCCGGTGAGCGCGACCTGCTGCAGCAGGTGCTCCTGCAGCGTGGGCTCGGCGGCCGCGAACTGCGTGAAGTCGTCGCGATCGCCGTCCTCGCGGCGCGCGCCGCTGCCGCCGCCATGTTCCTCGGCGAAGGAATGCTCATCGGAAAAATTGGCCGGGTCGTCGCTGCGTTCTTCGCGGCGTTGCTCCTCGCCCGCCTCGCCTTCCTGCGCGGGCGCGCCCTCGGCGGACCCGGGGCCCGCGGGCATCGCCTGCGATTCTTCGGAATGCCCCGCGTCAGCCCTCTCGAGCAGCGGGTTCTCGGCGAGGTAGCGCTCCAACTCCTGGTTGAGTTCCACCGTCGACAGCTGCAACAGGCGGATGGACTGTTGGAGCTGCGGAGTTAGGGTGAGGTGTTGCGATAGCTTGAGCTGGAGGCTGTGCTTCATGTCGAGGGATCCGGGGAACGCTCGACCTCGGCGCTACAGTCGGAAATTCTCCCCGAGATACACCTTTCTCACGGCCTCATTATAGATGATCTCCTGGGGCTTCCCGAAGGCGAGGACAGCGCCCTGGTTGATGATGTAGGCGTGGTCGCAGATGCCGAGCGTCTCGCGAACGTTGTGGTCCGTGATGAGCACTCCGATGCCGCGCTCCTTCAGGAACCGGATGATCTGCTGGATGTCGAGCACCGCGATGGGATCCACGCCGGCGAAGGGCTCGTCGAGCAGGATGAACCGCGGGCTCGTCGCGAGCGCCCGGGCGATCTCCACGCGGCGCCGCTCGCCGCCGGACAGCGAGATCGCGGGGCTCGCGCGCAGGTGGCCGATGTGCAGGTCGTCGAGGAGGCCCTCCAGGCGCGCCTGCACGTCCTCGCGCTCGAGCCCCTGCAGCTCCAGCACCGCCTGGATGTTCTGCGCGACGCTGAGCTTCCTGAAGATCGACGCTTCCTGCGGAAGGTACGAAAGGCCCAGGCGCGAGCGGCGGAAGATGGGAAGGTGCGTGAGCTCTTCGCCATCGAGCGTGACGCGCCCCGAGTCGATGGGCACGAGCCCCAGGATCATGTAGAAGCACGTGGTCTTGCCGGCGCCGTTGGGCCCCAGCAGCCCCACCACCTCGCCGCTTTCGACGGTGACGGAGACATCCTGCACGACCGTGCGCTTGCGGTAGCGCTTCATCAGCCCTTCCGCGCGCAGCACCGAGGCGCTGGGCTCGGGCTTCACCAGCGTGAGGTGCTGCTGCGAGGCGGGCGTGGTCTTGGCCGACACGGCTACTTGTTCCCCGTGTCCGGGTCGGCCTTGAGCGTGACGCCCGGCGCCGGCGGCGGCGTGGCCTTGCCGTCCTTCGCGTCCTTCTTGGCCGGGACGATCGTCACCTTCACGCGCGGGCTCACCTCGCCGGGCGCGAGCTTGGTGCCCGGCGGCGCGCCCTGCACCTCGGCCAGCTCCTTGCGCATGTCGTACTGGATGTATTCGCCCGTGATCACGTTGGCGTTGCTGGTGACGCGCGCCTTCTCGTAGAGCCTCACGATGTCGTTCAGGTCGTCGAACTCGGCGCGCTGCGCGTAGCCCTCGACGTATTCGTCCACATTGTCGCGCTTCTGGCGGAAGGTGACGGGGTTGCCGTAGGCCACGTAGAACTTGTGGCGGTCCTCGTCTTCCTTCACCGTGACCTTGTTGGCCGTCATCCGCATCGTGCCCTGCGTCACCACGACGTTGCCCTCGAAGGTGCTCGTGTGGTTGGCGTCGTCGGCGTAGAGGTGGTCCGCGTTCACGACGATGTCCTTCTCGCGGTCGGCGCGCTCGGCGCGCGCGGGCAGCGCGAGGACGAGGCAGGCGGCGGCGAGGAAGGCGAAGGTTCGCATCAGCGTTGCGGCTTGATCGTCGAGCGCACGTTGTCGGCCCTGAGCGTGCGCGTGTGGTTGTTCAGCTCGAATCCCGTCGCGGTCGAAAGCGACGTGGCGCTCTCGAGGACCGCGGGGCTCGAGGTGCGCGCGATGCCGTCGTCGGGAATCACCAGCATCCTGTCGGTCGTGAGCCGCGCCGCCTCGGTCTTCGATTTCGGGTCCGCGTCGCGGACGACGACCACGTTGCCCTCTGCGTACACGCGCTCGCCCTTCTGCTCGAGGCGCCCCTTGTCGGCGGTGATCGTGAGTTTCGGCTGTCCGGGCTCGAAGGACACGAGCGTGACCGACTGGAGGTGGGCAGTGTCGTCGTCGGGGTAATGTACCATCTTCTTCGCGGCGAGCGTGTAGAGGATGTTGCCGTCGTCGCCCAGCTTCTTCGCGTTGAAATTCTCGACGATGAGGTCCGGGTCGTGGCGCATGGATCCGTCGGCGCGCACGGGCGGCTCCTGCACCAGGCGATTGAGCCACATCGTGAGTCCCACCAGGAGCGCGAGCGCCGCGAGCGGAAGCCACCCCGTGGGACGGATGCCGATCATGGTCCCGGGCTAGCGCGCGGCCTGCGCCCGCAGCACGAGGTCGCAGAACTCGCGCACGGCCCCGCGCCCGCCGTGCGCGCGCGTCACGTAGTGCGCCTCGGACTTCACCGACTCGTGCGCGTTGGCGACGGCCACCGCGAAGCCGCAGCGGCGCATCACGGCAAGGTCGGGAACGTCGTCGCCCACGAACGCGCAGGCCTCGGCGCGCAGCGCGAGGCTCGCGAGCAGCCTGTCGAACGCGGCCGACTTGTCCTGCGAGCCCTGCACCACGTGCGCGATGTCGAGCTCCGATGCGCGGCGCGCGACGGCCTCCGAAGAGCGTCCCGAGATGATCGCGGTGGCAACGCCCGAGGCGCGCAGCATCTTCAGCCCATGGCCGTCGAGGATGTTGAACGCCTTGAACGCCTCGCCCTGGGCCCCGAACCACAGCGTCCCGTCGGTCATCACTCCGTCCACGTCGAAGATGGCGAGGCGAACGGCGCGCGCGCGCTCCGTGAGCGGATCCAACTACACCACTCCGGCGGCGAGCAGGTCGTTGAAGGTGACGACGCCGAGGAGCCGGTTGTCGGGCGTCGTGACCACGAGGCGCCCGCCGATCTTTCCGGCCTGCATCATCGCGGCGGCTTCCGCGGCGAGGCGGTCCGCGGCGATGGTCTTGGGTTGTTTCGTCATCACGTCGCCCACGCGCACGGAGCGCACGTTGTCGTGCTTCTCGAGCGTGCGCCGGAGGTCGCCGTCGGTGAAGATGCCGAGGAGCTTCCCGCCCGCGTCCACGACGCAGGTCATGCCGATGCCCTTGCTGGACATCATGAGGACCACCTCGGGCAGCAGCGCATCGCCCGGCGCGTTCCTCGGCAGCTGGGCGTCCTTCCTCATGATGTCGGACACGTGCACGAGGAGCCTGCGGCCCAGCGTGCCGCCCGGATGGTGCATCGCGAAGTCGTCGCTTCCGAAGCCTCGCGCCTCGAGCAGCACGAGCGCGAGCGCATCGCCGAGCGCGAGCGTGGCGGTCGTGCTCGCGGTGGGCGCGAGGTTGAGCGGGCACGCTTCCTTGTCCACGGCGGCGTCCAGGTGCACGTCGGCCTCCGTGGCGAGCGTCGATTGCGCGCGGCCCGTGATCGCCACCACCTTCGCGCCGCGGCGCTTGATGAGCGGGAGGATCTTCGCGATCTCGTCGCTTTCGCCCGAGTAGGAGATGGCGAGCACCACGTCGTCGGCCGTGATCATGCCCAGGTCGCCGTGGCTCGCCTCGCCCGGGTGCATGAAGAACGCGGGCGTGCCGGTCGATGCGAGCGTGGAAGCGATCTTGCGGCCGATGTGCCCCGACTTGCCCATGCCGGTGACGACGACGCGCCCCTTCGTCGCGAGCATCAGGCGATGCGCCTCGAGGAACGCATCGCCCAGTCGCGACTTCAGTGCGCGGACCGCGTCGGCCTCGATGTCCAGCACGTCGCGGGCGAGCGCGAGATAGCGTTCCGAATCTGCGACGGAGTGGGGTTGTAGTAGATTGGACACGCTGGAAATTATAGGCCCATTGACCCGAGGACGCCGCTTCGCTCCATGATGCACGACGCCCTTCCCGTCGCCCTGATCCTGCTCGCGTCCGCGGTCGTGGTCGTGGTCCTTTTCCGCAGCCTGTCGATCCCCGCCATCCTGGGCTATCTCCTCGTGGGCGCGGTGATCGGACCGCTCGCGATGGGGCTCGTTCCCGAGACCGAGAGCCAGCGCTACCTCGCCGAGTTCGGCGTGGTGTTCCTCATGTTCTCCGTGGGCCTGGAATTCAGCCTGCCGCAGCTCATGGGAATGCGCCGCGTCGTGCTGGGATTCGGCGGCGCGCAGGTCGCGGTGGTGATGGCCGTGGGCGTGGTCGCCGCCGTGGCCGCGGGCCTCACGTGGCGCGAAGGCATCGTCGCGGGCGGCGCGGTGGCGATGTCTTCCACCGCGATCGTCTCCAAGGAGCTCGCCGAGCGCATGCAGCTGCATTCGGAATACGGGCGCGGCGTGATGGGCGTGCTGCTCTTCCAGGACCTTGCGGTGATCCCGCTGATCGTCGTGATCCCGGCCCTCGGCCTCACCGAAGCCGAGATCGCGCGCGCCATCGCGATCGCGCTCGTGAAGGCCGCGGCGATCCTCGCGATCGTGCTCTTCCTCGGGCAGAGGCTGATGCGCCCGCTCTTCCACCTCGTGGCGCGGCAGAAGTCCTCGGAGCTGTTCGTGCTGTTCGTGCTGCTGGTGGCGCTGGGGCTCGCCTGGGTCACGCAGCAGGCGGGGCTGTCGCTCGCGCTCGGCGCGTTCCTCGCCGGGATGCTCATCTCCGAGACCGAATACCGCTACCAGGTCGAGGACTACATCAAGCCGTTCCGCGACGTGCTGCTGGGCCTGTTCTTCGTGACAATCGGCATGCTGCTCGACCCGCACGTGCTGGTCGGGCACGCCATCGCCATCGCGCTCGCGTTCGCGCTGCTCCTCTTCGTGAAGTTCGTGGCGATCTTCGTGCTGGCGCGCGTGTTCGGCAGCGCCCGGCCCACAGCGCTTCGCCAGGCGCTCGCCCTCGCGCCCGCGGGCGAGTTCGGCTTCGTGCTGCTCGCCCTCGCCCAGAGCGGCCACGCCATGGATCCGCCCGCGCTCCAGGTGCTGCTGGCCGCGGCGCTCCTCTCGATGCTCGCCGCGCCCCTCGTCCTCTCGCGCATGGAGCGCATCGTGCTCTACCTCGATTCGAGCGAGTGGACCCAGCGCGCGCTGGCGCTGCACACGCTGTCGGTGAAGTCGATGTCCACGCGCGGCCACGTGATCGTGTGCGGCTACGGGCGAAGCGGCCAGGCGCTCGCGCATTTCCTCGAGCGCGAGAAGATCCCGGTGATGGCGCTCGACTCCGATCCCGAGCGCGTGCGCGAGGCCGCGGCCGCGGGCGACTCCGTCGTCTTCGGCGATGCGGCGCGGCGCGAAGTGCTGGTGGCGGCCGCCATCTCGCGGGCGAGCGCCGTCGTGGTGAGCTTCGCCGATACGCCCAAGGCGCTTTCAATCATCGCCCACGTGCACGCGCTGCGGCCCGAGCTGCCGGTGATCGTGCGCACCTTCGACGACACCGACGTGGGACGCCTGAAGGAAGCGGGCGCCGCCGAGATCGTGGCCGAGGTGGTCGAGGGCTCCCTCATGCTCGCCACGCAGACGATGATGCAGCTGGGCCTGCCGCTCAACCGCGTGCTGCGCAGGCTTCGCGAGGTGCGCGAGGAGCGCTACACCTTCACCGGCGGATTCTTCCCGGGCGCCACCGACGCGGGCGACTCGGAGCAGGACCCGCCGCGATTGCACTCCGTGGTGATCGGGCCCGATGCCGCATCCGAGGGCATGATGCTCGAGCGCCTCAACCTCGATGCCCTCGGCGTGAAAGTCTCCGCGGTGCGCCGCAAGGGCGAGCGCGAGGTCAATCCCTCGCCCGACATGCGCCTTCGCGCCGGCGACGTCGTCGTGCTGCTCGGACCGCAGGAAGCCCTCGCCCGAGCGGAGATGCGCCTGCTGCAGGGTTAGGGGTCAGAGCCCTTTTCTCCCGAAAAGGGGACAGAACAACCCGGCCTGCCCCTAGGCGCGAATGCGACGGACCTTCCGATCATCTGCGCGACCGATCGACAATATGCTTCCGAGCCGACCGCCTTGCCTTGCATGGCTCCGCGGCGGATCGCCTTGAGCTCTTCGGGATCCTCGAGCTGCTCGAATATCCGCTCGTAGGCCGCCGCCCGCCGGGCCGCGTCCCGGCCAAGCTGAAGGTATTCGGGATGCGGCGTGATCAATCCGCCCGGCTCTCCCGTGATGTTCTGGCCGTGGCTGGACCACTCGTAGGCGTCGGGCCGCACGGCCATCCGGGCGCGCACCGGGTTCATCTCGATGTACCGCATGCAGGCGAGGAAGTAGCGCGCGGTCTCCACGAGGCTCGACTTGAAGCGTCCCTCGTACAGCGCGCCCGTCCTGCCGTGGTGCTTGTTTACGTACGCCACGTACGCGCGGCCGACGTCCTGCATCAGGCGGGATGCCGCGTGCTCCTCGCGCGGCGTCGCAAGAACGTGGACGTGATTGGGCATCAGGACGAACGCGTGAATGTCGCAGCTGCGCCGCGTTCGCGCCTCTCCCAGGCAATCCAGGAAGCGCAACCGGTCGTCGCGCGAGAAGAAGATCGGCTTTCGATCGTTGCCGCGCACGATGAGGTGCTGCGGCAAGCCGGGGAAATCGATTCGCTTCTGTCGGGGCATTCCGACCCAACGGCCATGCAGTTCTCGGGGCTTACAAGAAGAACGGCCCGCCGAGGCGGGCCGTCTTGATCTGTCCCCTTTTTTGTCGAAAAGGGCTCTGACCCCTTAGAACGTCACGCACACCGTGTAGGACGCAGCGTCGTCGATCGACGCGGTCGCCACGGCGGCCGACGGAGCGCTCTGCGAGTCCAGCACGGCGCGCATCGAGCCCGTGTCGGTGGCCCCGTCGTCCATCTGGATGTCGAGCTGCTTGGCGAACTTCCCGAGGATGCCCTTCGAGCAGACCTGGTACGTGCCGGTCATCCCGGTGATCCACGGCTGGCCCGAGGCCATGCTGGAGACGCCCAGCCGGCCGCCCACGGCGTTTGTCGGGAAGTACGTGCCGGTGGGGCTCACGTCGACGACGGTCGGTCCCGCCGCGAGGTTCGCCAACCTCACGTGTTGCCAGAAGAGCACCGTCTCGTCGGTTGCGGTAGTCGAGTTCCACGCGCCATCGATCACGCCATTGCCCACCGCACCCGGCGTGGTGGCAAGCGTGGCGCCGGTGATGTGCGTGGTCACCTGCGCATCGTCGCCGGGCAGCGCCTTGTACTTGTCCTGGTACGCGTAGATGTACGTGGGGATCACGCGGAAATCGTTGGCGAGGTTCTTCACCTTCGCGCTGTTGATGAGCTCCTGGCCCTTCAGGATGCCGCCCAGCAGCAGGCCGATGATCACGAGGACAATCGCGATTTCGACCAGCGTGAAGCCGGATTGCTGGCGTTTGATCTGACGTTTCATGTGCGCCTCCGAGAGTTTTGAACCGTTGATGGCCAGGATAGTGCAAGCCCTGTGCCATCGTCCATAAAGTATTGTTTTTCAGTATTATTCGGGTGTTGCTGGACTTTCCCGGCAGGATTCGCG
>DATJVS010000043.1:0-5418 GCA_035501715.1 Usitatibacter sp. | reverse complement strand
CTCGGGCGTGAAGGCGCTGCGCGTCGCGGCGGCCGCGCCCTTCGGCGCGTCCGGCACGGTGTCGGCGGCCTTGCCCGCCTGCGGCTTCACCGTGGCCATCTTCTTCATGAAGGCCTGCTGCTCCTCGGCATCGGGAATGTTCTCCGCCAGCGCCTTGAAGAAATCCTCGATTGTGGCGGCCTCGCCCTGGGTGCGCTTTACCAGCAGCTTGGCGAGCGGCCCCACGTGCCGCGAGAGCGAGCGCTCCACTTCGGCCAGGGCCTCGGGCGAGAGCGCGAGCGCCGGGGCGTTGCGCACGGCGGTGGCGGCGCGCGCGGGCTCGGCGCGGCGCTGCGCGGTGGCGCCGGGCGGCACGCCCGTCTTGAAGCGAAGCGCCTGGAGCATCGCCGCCTGGAATTCGGTGGCGGTCTGGAAACGCTCGTCGGCCTTCTTCGCGAGGGCGCGCGCGAGCACGCCGTCGAAACCCGCCGGCAGCGACGATACGATCGTCGAGGGCGGCTGCGGATCGGTCTGCAGCACCTTGTGCATCACCACGGCGGGCGTCTCGGCGAGGAAGGGGCTCACGCCCGTGAGCATCTCGTAGAGGATCACGCCGCACGACCACAGGTCCGCGCGCCCGTCGGCCTGCAGGCCCATCAGCTGCTCGGGCGACATGTGCGTGGGCGTTCCCACCACGGTGCCCACCTGCGTGAGCGACGAGGACTCCAGGCGCGCGATGCCGAAGTCCATCACCTTCACCTTGTTGCCGCCCACGATCATCACGTTGGCCGGCTTGATGTCGCGGTGCACGACGCCCTGCTTGTGCGAATAATCGAGCGCGGCGAGCAGCTGCTTCATGATCTCGAAGACGTCGATCACGCCGAGCCTGGGCCCGTCGTTCAGGATGCTCTTCAGCTCCCGGCCCTCGACGTACTCCATCACGATGTACGCCATCTCCTTTTCCTCGGCGTACTCGTACACGGCCACGATCGCGGGATGCTGCAGGCGCCCGCCGGCCTGCGCCTCGCGCTTGAAGCGCGCGATCGCGTCTTCCGTCTCGGCGAAGTCGAGGTACTCGGCGAGTATCGTCTTGATCGCCACGCGCCGCTCGATGACGGGGTCGAAGCCCTCGTACACCATGCCCATGGCGCCGCGCCCCAGCGCGCGGGCGATGCGGTACTTGCCTATGGCCTCCGGAATCTCAGCCATGAAGTCCTATCGCTCGATCAGCTTGAGCGCCTTCTGCAGGCTCCTTCGCATGCGGTTGAAGGACACGCCCAGCGTGCTGATCTCGTCCTTGCCCTTGCCGAACTCGGGCACGTCGAAGTCGCCCTGGGAGATCTTGTCGGCGGCCGACGACATGCGCGTGATGGGCCTCAGGATCATGAACGACAGCATCATGTTCAGCACGACGAACGTGACGAGGAAGATCGCGGCGAGCGACCCCATGAAGACCCTGAACGCGTCGTTGGCGTTCTTGATCGGAAGCGACATCGGCACCGAGACGATCTGCGCGCCCACGGTCTCCATGTGCTTCCACCCGAAGCCGTTGTTCTCGCCGTAGAGCTTGATCATCGAGGCGGGCGCGGCCGAGGGCACGCTGTGGCACGCGAGGCACGCCGGGTCCTTGATCGTGATGGGCCGCGCGATGTAGAGCATCTTGCCCGTGGGCGTGTCGCGCTCGCCCTTGAATTCCTGCATCTGCGCGTCCGCGCGGAACGAGTCCACCACGTCGGTCTCCCATTCCACGGCGCGGTCGCGCGGGTTGGTGGGATTCAACGTGGCTTCCTTGTAGGTGAAGTCCGGATACTTCTTGCGCAGCGTGTTGAAGGTCTCGGTGGCCGCGAAGGCAGGCACGGTCTGCGGAAGGAACGTCTCCGCGAGCTGCGACTCGAGGTGCGGCTTCACCTCCTTCACCGTGTAGCCGCGGATCGCGAGCGCCGCCTCCATCATGAGGCCCGCGTTGCGCAGCACCTCCTGCTTGGCGTTGTCCTGCAGCAGCGCGTAGGACACGTAGGCCGAAACGCCCATGCCCGCCGCGAAGACCAGCGTGAGCACGATGTTGAACTTGAGACGCAACCCCATCGTTCTTCCTCCCGGGAGCCCCGCGGCCGTGGCGGCCATCGGGCACAATTCCCATTTACGCCGAATTTTACGCCTCGGATTCAAAGCTTCCCAAACCCGGGGCTTGCGCGCTATGAACCTCGTCACTTGGCTCGCCCGTGCCGCCCGCTCCGATCCCGGGAGGATCGCCCTTTATTCCGGCGAGCGGCCCTGGGCGACTTACGGGGAGCTCGCGCGGCGCGTGGCCTGCGTGGCGGGCGGATTTGTCTCCGCGCACGGGCTTTCGCCGGGCGATCGCGTCGCAATCGCCATGAAGAACGCGCCCGAATACCTGGAGGCGATGTACGCCGCCTGGTGGGCGGGGCTCGCGGCCGTGCCGGTGAACGCCAAGCTCCATGCGAAGGAGGTGGACTACATCGTCGAGCAGTCGGGCGCGCGCGTGACGATCCGGTCGCCGGAGGACGTGGCGAGGCTCCGGAGCTCGTCGCCCGTCGCGTGCGCGGAGCGCTCCGATGCAGACCTCGCATGGCTCTTCTACACGAGCGGCACCACGGGCCGGCCCAAGGGCGCGATGCTTTCCCACGGCAACCTCGCGCAGATGACCCACGGCTATTTCGCCGACGTCGATTCCGTGGACCGCGACGGGCGCCTTCTTCATGCCGCGCCGCTGTCCCACGGCTCGGGCCTCTACAACTTCACGCATCTCGTGAAAGGCGCGGCGCAGGTGGTCCCCGAATCGGGCGGGTTCGATGCGGCCGAGGTGCTGGACTTGCTGCGCAGGCACGACAGGGTCTCGTTCTTCGCCGCGCCCACGATCGTGAGGCGCCTCGTGGACGAAGCGCGCGGAGCTTTCGAGGGAAACCTCCAGACGATCGTGTACGGCGGCGGCCCGATGTATCTCGCGGACCTGCAGGACGCGATGGGCGTGTTCGGCCCCCGCCTCGCGCAGATCTACGGCCAGGGCGAGACGCCGATGACGATCACGGCGCTTTCGAAGGCGCGCCACGCGGAACGCGAGCATCCGCGCTATCTCGAGCGCCTCGCCTCCGTCGGCACGCCTCACAGCGTGGTCGAAGTGACGGTGCGCGATCCGGGCGGGCGCGAGGTGGCGGCGGGTGAAGTGGGCGAGATCTGCGTGCGCGGCGGCACGGTGATGTCCGGCTACTGGATGAATCCCGAGGCGAGCGCGGCGGCTTTGCGCGGCGGCTGGCTCTGGACGGGCGACCTCGGCGCCTTCGACGAGGACGGCTTCCTCACGCTGAAGGACCGCAGCAAGGACCTCATCGTGAGCGGAGGATCGAACATCTATCCGCGCGAGGTGGAGGAGGTGCTGCTCGCCCATCCGGCCATCGCCGAGGCGAGCGTCGTGGGGCGCCCCGACCGCGAGTGGGGCGAAGTGGTCGTGGCCTTCGTCGTGCCCCGGGGCGCGGCGCCCCCGATCGAGGAGCTCGACCGCCTCTGCCTCGACCACATCGCGCGCTTCAAGCGGCCGAAGGAATATCGCTTCGTCGAGCGCCTGCCGAAGAACAACTACGGAAAGGTCGTGAAGACGGAATTGCGCAAGGAGCTGGAAGATGGCTGACCTGTTCCCGGGATTCCGCCGCGAGCGCATCCGCGCCAACGGCATCGAGGTGAACGCGGTCGTGGGGCCGAAGCGCGATGGCCCCGCGCTCCTGCTGCTCCACGGCTATCCGCAGACGCTCGCCATCTGGCACAAGGTGGCGCCGCGCCTTTCGCAGCGCTTCAACGTGGTGGCCACGGACCTGCGCGGCTATGGAGACTCGGGCAAGCCCGACGGCGGCGCGAACCACGAGGCGTACTCCAAGCGCGAGATGGCGCGCGACCAGGTGGAAGCCATGCGAGCGCTGGGCCACGGGCGATTCTTCCTTTGCGGCCACGATCGTGGCGCACGCGTCTCGCACCGGCTGTGCGTGGATCATCCGGGCGCCGTCGAGAAGGTGGCGCTCCTCGACATCGCGCCCACGCTCGCGATGTACGAGAACACCACCGAAGCGTTCGCGCGCGCGTACTGGCACTGGTTCTTCCTGATCCTGCCCGCGCCCATCCCCGAGAAGATGATCGGCGCGGACCCGAAATTCCTCCTGCGCGCCAAGATGAGCAAGGCCTCGGCTTCGGGCCTCGCCGCCTTCGCGCCGGAAGCGTGGGCCGAATACGAGCGCTGCTACACCCCCGAGACGATCCATGCGAGCTGCGAGGACTATCGCGCCGCCGCGGGCATCGACCTCGAGCACGACCGCGCCGACCGCGACGCGGGACGCAAGGTTCAGGCGCCTTTGCTCGCGCTCTGGGGCGAGCGTGGCATCATCGGGCGTTGCTTCGATCCGCTCGCGGAGTGGCGGCGCGTGGCATCGGACGTGCGTGGGCATCCGGTGCCTTCGGGCCACTACATTCCCGAAGAGGCGCCGGATCTTCTCGCCGCGGAGCTCGAAGCGTTCTATCTCGGAGGCAAGGCTTGAAGAACTATCGCATCGCCGTGATCGCCGGCGACGGCATCGGCAAGGAAGTGGTTCCCGAAGGCATGCGCGTGCTGGAGGCGGCGGGGCGCAAGTTCGGCTTCTCCCTCGCGTTCGACGAGAAGCCCTGGAGCTGCGAGTACTACGCGAAGCACGGCGAGATGATGCCCAAGGACGGGCTCGAGCAGATCCGCCATCACGATTCCATCTTCCTCGGCGCCGTGGGATTTCCCGGCGTGCCCGACCACGTGTCGCTCTGGGGATTGCTGATCCCCATCCGCCGCGGCTTCCACGAGTACGTGAACCTGCGGCCGGTGCGGTTGATGCCGGGCGTTCCCAGCCCGCTCGCCAACCGTAAAGCGGGCGACATCGACTTCTGGGTCGTGCGCGAGAACAACGAGGGCGAGTATTCGTCCGTCGGCGGGCGGATGTACCACGACACGGAACAGGAATTCGCCACCCAGCTGTCGATCTTCTCGAGGAAGGGATGCGATCGCATCATGAAGTTCGCGTTCGAGCTCGCCATGACGCGCAAGAAGAAGCACGTCACGTCGGCCACGAAATCCAACGGCATCGCGATCACGATGCCCTACTGGGACGAGCGCTTCAAGGCGATGAGCGCGCGCTATCCCGACGTGAAGACGTCGCAGTACCACATCGACATCCTCACGGCGCACTTCGTGCAGCACCCGGACTGGTTCGACGTGGTGGTGGGCTCGAACCTCTTCGGCGACATCCTCTCCGACCTCGGGCCCGCGTGCACGGGAACGATCGGCATCGCGCCGTCGGCCAACATGAATCCCGAGCGCGAGTATCCGTCCTGCTTCGAGCCGGTGCACGGCAGCGCGCCCGACATCTACGGCAAGGGCATCGCCAATCCCATCGGCCAGATCTGGTCGGG
>DATJVS010000042.1:0-41496 GCA_035501715.1 Usitatibacter sp. | reverse complement strand
GGCGGCCCTCGGCGACGTGGTCTCCTCGCTGCTCGAATGGCAGGGATGGAAGGTCACGCGCGAGTTCTACTACAACGACGCGGGCAACCAGATCGCCAACCTCGCGCTCTCGGTGCAGGCGCGGATCCGGCAGGCGAAAGGAGAAGCCGTCGAGATGCCCAAGGACGGCTACCACGGCGAATACATTCGCGACATCGCCCGCGAATACGTCGAGGCCAATCCCGACGACGCGGCGGGCAACGACCTCGATCGCGTGCGCCTCCATGCCGTCGCATACCTGCGCAACGAGCAGGACATCGACCTGCGCGCCTTCGGCGTGAACTTCGATTCGTACTTCCTCGAAAGCTCCCTCTACACCGACGGCAAGGTAGACGAGACGGTGCAGCTGCTCAGGAAGGGCGGCCATACCTACGATTCCGAGGGCGCGCTGTGGCTGCGCACGACCGATTTCGGCGACGACAAGGACCGCGTGATGCGCAAGTCCGACGGCACCTACACGTACTTCGTGCCCGACGTCGCCTATCACCTCGACAAGTACCGCCGCGGCTTCGCGCACGTCGTGAACGTGCAGGGCTCCGACCACCACTCGACCGTGGCGCGCGTGCGCGCGGGGCTGCAGGCCCTGGGACTGGACATTCCGAAGGGCTATCCCGACTACGCGCTGCACAAGATGGTGAAGGTGGTGCGCGCCGGCGAGGAAGTGAAGATGTCCAAGCGCGCGGGCGACTACGTCACGGTGCGCGACCTCGTGGACGAGGTGGGGCGCGACGCCGTGCGCTATTTCTTCCTCATGCGCACCATGGAGACCGAGCTCGTGTTCGACATCGAGCTCGCCAAGAGCCAGTCCGACGAGAATCCCGTGTACTACGTGCAATACGCCCACGCGCGCCTGTGCGCGGTGATGCGCGAATGGGGCGGCGACCCGAAGACGCTCGAAGGCGCGGACCTCTCGCTCCTCGCCTCGCCGCACGAGGCGGCGCTGGCGCAGACGCTCGCGGAGTTTCCCCCGCTGCTCGCGCGCGCGGCGGCCGAGCACGAGCCGCACCTCGTGACCTACTTCCTGCACGACGACGTAGCCGCGCGTTTGCATACCTACTACAATGCCGAGCGTTTCCTCGTCGACGACGAGAAGGTGAAACGCGCGCGCCTCGCCCTCGTCTCCGCGACGCGACAGGTGCTCGCGAACGGCCTCGCCGTCCTCGGCGTGAGCGCCCCCGAGAGGATGTGATGCCCAAGGACTACAAGGACGCCCCGGCACCGCGCGAGAGCAAGCTCGCCCACCCGCTCCTGCTCGGCATGATCATCGGCCTGCTGATGGGCGTCGTGATCTCGCTTGCCGTGGCGCTGTGGCTGAACCGCCTCTCGAATCCCTTCGTCGAGAAGGGAAAGCAGGTGGAGCCGATCCCGAAGATGGCGCCGGTGCAGCCGCCCGCGCCCGCCGCCGCCGCGAAGGCCGCGGAGGACGCCGCCAAGGGCGGCAAGGCGGGCCCCGACAAGCCCGCGGCGAAAGCGTCGGACCGGCCGCGCTTCGAGTTCTACCAGATCCTGCCCGGCGACAAGGACGCCACGTCGCAGCCGGCGCCGAAGGCCGCGACGCCCGCCCCGGCGCCCACGCCCGCGCCGCCGCCCAAGCCCGGCTCGTCTCCCGCCGCGCCCAAGCCGCACACCGGCGAATCGTACTGGCTGCAGGCGGGCGCGTTCACCGACGAGAAGGACGCCGACAACCTCAAGGCGAAGATCGCATTCACGGGCCTGGAAGCGGCGGTCCGCCCGGGCACCACCGAAAAAGGCACGCTCTATCGCGTGCGCCTCGGGCCCTACCAGAGCCTGGACGACGCGAACCGAATCAAGGCCGCGCTGTCCCAGAACGGCATCGGCGCGGCGATCATCCGCACCACCGAGGATGCGAAGGACCCCAAGGATCCGAAGAACCCGCAATAGGAAAGGTGACCATGTCCCTGCGAAAAACACTCACGCTCTTCGCCGCCGCGCTGTCGTTCGCCGCCGCCGGCGCGTGGGCGCAGCAGATGCCCTACCAGAAGATGGACGCGCCGCAGCCCACCGACGGCAGCGGCAAGATCGAGGTGATCGAGTTCTTCTGGTACGGGTGCCCTCACTGCTACGCCATGGAGTCGAACGTGAACGCGTGGCTCAAGACCAAGCCCGCCGACGTCGAATTCAAGCGCATTCCCGCGTACGCCGGCAGCTGGGTGCAGCTCGCGAGCGTCTACTACACGCTTGAGGCCATGGGCAAGCTCGAGGCCATGCACGCGAAGGTGTTCGACGCGATCCACAAGGACCACCTCAACCTGCACAACGGGAAGATCCTCGACAAGTTCCTCTCCGACAACGGCATCGACCCGGCGCAGTACCACTCCGTCGAGAAATCCTTCAGCGTCGTGAACAACCTCAATCGCGACAAGCAGCTCACGATGCTCTACCAGGTGGACAGCGTCCCGCGCTTCTTCATCGCGGGCAAGTACGTGACCTCGGGCGACATCGCCGGCGGCAACGACAAGATCATGGGCGCCATCGACATGGCCATCGCGGCGGCGCGCAAGGAAAAGCACTGAGCCTCGCGTGAAGGTCTTCCTCACCGGGGCGTCCAGCGGCATCGGTGAGGCGCTCGCGAAGCACTACGCGGGCCGTGGCGCGACGCTGGGCCTCGCCGCGCGGCGCATCGAGCGCCTGCGCGACCTCAGGTCCTCGCTCGGCACCGCGATCGAGATCTACGGGTGCGACGTCCGCGACGTGAAGCAGGTGAAGGACGCGGCCGCCGACTTCATCGCGCGCCACGGAATTCCCGACGTGGTGATCGCGAACGCGGGCGTGTCCTTCGGCACGCTCACGGAATACGAGGAGGACGTGGAGGCGTTCCGCGAGATCCTCGAGGTGAACGTGATGGGCATGGTGAATTGCTTCCATCCGTTCGTGGCGCCCATGCGCGAACGCGGCTCGGGCACGCTCGCGGGCATCGCTTCGGTTGCAGGGTTCCGGGGACTGCCGGGCGCCGCGGGCTATAGCGCCTCCAAGGCCGCCGCGATCCGCTACCTCGAGGCGCTGCGCCTGGAAATGCGCGGCACGGGCGTGGCCGTGACCACGGTCTGCCCCGGCTTCATCCGCACGCCGATGACGGCGAAGAATCCCTACCCGATGCCGTTCATCATCGGCGTGGACGATGCGGCGCGGCGCATCGCGCGGGTGATCGATGCGCGCAGGAAGTTCGCCGTGATTCCCTGGCCCATGGCGATCCTGGGACGGATCCTCACGCTGCTTCCGAACTTCGTGTACGACGCGGCGCTGTCGCGGCGCGCGCGCAAGCCCCGCAAGGGCGAAAGCGTGTTCTAGGAAGGTCCTAGCAGCCCTTCTCGGGCAGCGGGTGGATGTTGTCCACCCAGAACACTTCCTCGGGCTTCTCCACCATCGGGATGTCGAGGTTCACCACGACGGGCTCCTGGCCGCTCCTCAGGAGCACGCACTCGAGCGGCTCGTTCTCGCTCGCGTTGATCTCCTGGTGCGGGACGAAGGGCGGCACCCAGATGAAATCGCCCGGGCCCGCCTCGGCGGTGAACTCGAGCTTCTCGCCCCAGCGCATCCGCGCCTTGCCCTTCACGACGTAGATCACGCTTTCGACCGGGCCGTGGTGGTGCGCGCCCGTCTTCGCGTTGGGATGGATGTGCACGGTGCCCGCCCAGATCTTCTCGGCACCCACGCGGGCGAAGTTGATGGCCGCCGCGCGCGACATGCCCTGCGTCTGCGGTACGTTGGGGTCGAGCTCGCTGCCGCGCACCACGCGCACCCCGTGGTGCTTCCAGTGCGGCTCGTCGTGATCGTGGTCGTGGTGGTGGCTCATCGCGGAGGAACGCGCGCCTCGAGGGGCCGCGGATGATAGTCGATGTCGTAGTGGCAACCGCCATCGTAGTCGTGCGCGAGCTTCTCGCAAAGGGCGGCCACTTTCTGCACCGTGGGCTTGTTGCCGTGGTCGATCCAGTCCATCAGCGCGTCGAGCATCGCCGCGTATTCCGGCGCCGACAGGTAGCTGTGCTCGGACTCCTTCGTCCACGTCTGCACGAGGCGATCGGAGCTGCCGGCCCCGTCCACGAGCTTGCGGTAGAGCGAGTCCTGCTCGACGAACACCGTGGGATCGTCGATGGCGTGCATGGTGAGCACCGGGATGGGGAGCCGCCCCGTGAGCCTGCCGTCTTCGTCGAACTTCTTCGCCGCCTCCGGATCCGCGGCGAAGCGCTCCACGCCCTTGTTGAGCGCCGCGTCGTCGTCGGAGCCCGTGTAGCGCACGTTCATGTTGCTCCAGGGATTGCGCCCGTCGAGCCGGCGCACGATGTCGCGGAAGAGGAACGTGGACCAGCTCATGTTGCCCACGAGGCTCTTTTCCACGATGTGCGTCACGCCGAGGATGTTGGCGAGGTTGCGCTTCTGGGCCTCGGTGCGCTTCTCCGGCGGCGTCTTCACCCCGGTGCACTCGTCCACGCGCTTGGCGACATCGGCCGTGGTCATGTGCGCGTCGGCCGGCAAGCCCATCCATACCGGATACTGCGGCTCGCTCGGACGCGGATGGTTGTGGCAATAGAACTGGTACACGGCCCGCAGGTCGGCGCGATAGTCGTAGGCGCGCGCATTGCCGGCGACGAGGCCGCTCGTGAGCATCGTGCCGTCGTAGGGCTTGCCTTCGCCCGGCCCGTAGTGCTCCGTCATGTAGGCCGACACGCCCCCGCCCCACGACTGCCCGTGAAGGAGCGTGCGCCGCGGCTTGCCGAATTTCGCGACGTAGATGCGGCGCAGGTTCTCGGAATCCTCCGCCGCCGTGGCCACGCCCACGTAGCCGCCCTCCCGATAGCTCGACGCCGCCATGGCGAAGCCTCGCTTCACGATGATGGAGAAGCGGTCGAGGTCCTCGACCTCGCTCTCCATCTTCGGCGGGGCCATGCGCGGGCCTCCGTGCGTGTGGATCACGAGCACGCCGTTCCAGTCGCGGGGCTTGGCGATCCAGTAGTAAGCGCCGTGCTCGTCGCGCCCGTTCCAGCACTGCGCTCCGGGCGGAAGCTCCTTCGGACAAGCGGCGGGCTCCTGGGCGCGCGCGCCCGTGGCGAACGCGAGGAGGACGAGGGACGCAAGCGCGGTTCGATTCATTGCTAGAGTGGCTCCGTTTCGCTCTGGCTGGGCCGCCATACGAGCAGTTTCTTCTCGGCGCGGGCGACGGCGAAGTCCAGCACCAGTGCGAAGGCCGTGAGCACGAGGATCCCCGCGAACACGGTGTTGATGTCGAAGGCGCCCTCGGCCTGCTGGATGAGGTAGCCCACGCCGTTGGCCGAACCCAGGTACTCGCCGACGACCGCGCCCACGAAGGCCATGCCCACGGACACGTGCAGGCTCGAGAACACCCACGACGTGGCCGATGGCAGGTACACGTGGCGCAGGAGCTGGCGGCGATTGGCGCCGAGCATCACCGTGTTGTTGAGCACCACGGGGCTTACTTCCTTCACGCCCTGGTACACGTTGAAGAACACGATGAAGAAGACGAGCGTCACCCCGAGCGCGACCTTCGACCAGATGCCGAGGCCGAACCAAACCATGAAGATGGGCGCGAGAACCACGCGCGGCATCGCGTTCGCCGCGGTGATGTAGGGATCGAAGAGCGCGGATGCCGCGGGCGAAAGGCCCAGCCACAGCCCCATCGCGAGGCCCAGGGCGGCGCCGATGCCGAAGGCGAGCACCGTCTCCAGCAGCGTGATCCAGAGATGCCTGTAGATCGTGCCGTCGGTGAACCAGTCCCAGATCACGCGGAAGATCTTCACGGGCTCGCCGAAGAAGAAGGCAGCGCGGTCCGGATTGTCCCAGAAGACCGGCGGCACGAGGCCCGGCTGCGTGAGCAGCTGCCAGAGGCCGAAGATCGCGGCGAGGAGCACGAGCTGCCAGATCCACATGCGCCGCTTCATGCGCTCACCCGGTTCTTCGTCTGCGCGTAGCCCTTGAGCACCTCTTCCTTCATCGAGTGCCAGATGCGGTCGTGCAGCTCGATGAAGCGCGGCGTGAGGCGGATCTCGGCCACGTCGCGCGGCCGCGGCAGGTCGATCGGGAACTCGCCGATGGGATGCGTCCCCGGCCCGGCCGAGAGCACCACGACGCGGTCGGAGAGCGAGATCGCCTCCTCGAGGTCGTGGGTGATGAAGATCACGCTCTTGCGGTCGGCGCTCCAGAGCTCCAGCAGCTCGTTTTCCATGAGCTGGCGCGTCTGGACGTCGAGCGCCGAGAACGGCTCGTCCATCAGCAGGATCGGCGGATCGAGGATCAGCATCTGCGCGAGCGATGCGCGCTTCCTCATGCCCCCGGACATCTGGTGCGGGTAGCGGTCGCCGAATCCCGCGAGGCCCACGCGCGCGAGCCACTCCTCGCCGCGGCGCTTCGCCTCGGCACGATCGACGCCGCGGAACTCGAGCCCCGCGGTCACGTTCGCGAGCGCGCTGCGCCATGGCATCAACGCTTCGGCCTGGAACATGTAGCCGGCCTTGCGGTTGATGCCCGAAAGCGGCTCGCCGAAGATGCGCACCGTGCCCGACGACGGCCGGAGCAACCCGGCCGTCACGTTGAGCAGCGTTGACTTGCCGCAGCCCGTGGGGCCCACCACCGACACGAACTCGCCCTGGGCGACGGAAAGCGAGACTTCCTTCACCGCCGTGTACGACCCGCCCGCACCGGCGAAGGTGCAGGTGATGCGGTCGAACTCGACGGCGTTCACTTGTACTTCGCGTTGGCCTTCCTCACGAACGAGTCGTCGAACGTGCGCGTGAGGTCCATCTTGCCCGCGGCGATCACCGACGGCTCGAACTGCCGGAGGACCTTGTACACGTTCTCGGCGGCCTTCAGCGACATCTCGCCGTTCTCGGAGTAGCCGATCATGTTCTTCAGCAGCGCCTCCTTGTACAGCGACGGATTGCCCGCCTTGTACTCGGCCGGCATGAGGTCGACGATCTCCTGGGGCGTGGCCTTCGCGATCCACTTGTCGGCGCGCACCATCGCGTTCACCACGGCCTGCACCGTGTTCGGGTACTTCTTGATGTACTCGTCGGTGATGTAGATCACCGAGGCCATGTAGTCGCCCCCGTAGATGTCCTTCATGCCCTTCTCGGTGCGGCTGTCGGCCACGGCGGCGAATTTGCCGGTGGTCTCGAGCTGCGTGATCACGGGATCGAGATTGGAAAGCGCGTCGATCTCGCCCTTGTCCATGGCGGCGAACGCGCCGCTCGAGGTGCCCACGCCCACGACGGAAATGTCCGTGGGCTTGAGGCCGCCCTTGGCGAGGATGTTGTTCACGAACATGTTGGTGGAGGAGCCTGGGGCGGTCACGCCGACCTTGAGGCCCTTCAGGTCCTGGGGACCCTTGTACTTCGCGGCCTTGTCCTTGGGAAGGAGCAGCACGATGGAGCTGAACTTCGCCTGCAGCACCACCGCCTTGATGGGCTGCTTCTTCGCGAGCATGTTGATTGTGTGCTCGTAGGCGCCCGAGACCATGTCGGCGCTTCCGCCCACCAGGGCCTGCAGCGCCTTCGCGCCGCCGGCGAAATCCGGGATCTCGACGTCGAGCCCTTCGTCCTTGAAGTAGCCCTTGCGCTCCGCGACTGTGAGCGGCAGGTAGTAGAAGAGGTTCTTGCCGCCCACGGCGATCGTGATCTTCTGCTTCTCCGGCGCCTGCGCCCACGCCCCCGCCGAAAGCAACGCTCCGGCGAGGAGCAACGCCACGCCCCGAACGAATCGATTCATCTCACTCCTCCTTTGTTGTCGTTCTTGCGGCTAGAAACGGAAGCCCAGCTTCACGGAGATCGAGGGGTTCGAACCCATCTGCTCGTATTCGGCCGCGAAATTCGCGCCGAGGAAATTCGTGTTCAGGCCGATGAAGCCCCGGCCCTTGTTGAAATTCTCCTCGGCGAGCGAAGTTCCCTTCACGTTCGATTGCACGCGCACGGTCCCGATGCCCGCGTACGGCGTGAACGCCGTCAGCTTCTTCGAGATCATGAGGTCGAGGCCGGCCGTGTTCATCGTGAGGTCGCCCATGTCCTGGGCGCGGGTGCCCGAAACGCGCACTGCGACGGCCGGCGTCGCGAGCGCATCGTCGACGAAGGCGTACCGAAGGTCGAGGCCGACCAGCGTCGCGCCCACCGTGGAGGAGCCGCCGACGAATCCGCCGATGTCGAATCCCCATCCAAGGCCCTTGTAGAAATGGATCTTCGGGACGAACAGGTCCGACGGATCGCCCGAGCCCGCGGCACGGAAGGCATCGCTGTTCTTCACCTTCGTGTCGGTGAGCTCGACGCCGACGTCGAAGCCGGTGACGCCGAGCGGCGTCGCGGGCGTGACGCCCTTGTAGGAGAAGGCGGCGCCCAGGTCCTCGACGATGCCGTGCAGCTCGCCCTGCGTCACGTTGGCGATGTTGTTCAGGTCGGAGCCATGGGCGCTGAAGGCAGTGGCCGCGATCGCGGCGCAGATCGTTCGATGGATCATCAAGTCCTCAGGAATTCGGGGGGTTCGTGGAGCTCGAGCGTCTGGCCGGCCTTCATCACCTGGCCCGGCACGTCGTGTCCCACGACCACGGGGATGCGGCGCGCCACGGCGAGGAGCTTCGCGAGGTCCACGCGCGTGTCGTAGCCCATGTCCTCGAGCATGTTCACCATGTCCTCGGTGCAGATGTTGCCGGTGGCGCCCGGCGCGAAGGGACAGCCGCCCAGGCCGCTCACCGAGCCGTCGAACGAGCGCACGCCCGCCTCGATGCCGGCCACGACGTTGGCGAGGCCCATGCCGCGCGTGTTGTGGAAGTGCAGCGTGTAGAACGTCTCGTTGGGCGGCGGGAATCTCCCGAGCACGCGCTTCGTGAGCTCCAGCACCTGCCGCGGGTTGGCCATGCCGGTGGTGTCGGCGAGCGAGATGCCGTCGATGCCCGCGTCCACGAAGCGCGCCACGAAGTCGAGCACCACGTCCTCGTGCACATGGCCCTCGAAGGGGCAGCCGAAGGTCGTCGAAAGGCTCATCGTGATCTTCAGCCCCGCTTCGTGCGCGACCTTCACCATCGTCGGCAGCTCCGCGAGCGACTGCTCGTGGGTGCGATTGATGTTGGCGCGATTGTGCGTTTCCGAGGCGGATATCACGCCGTTCACCTCGTCGGGCCTGCGTGCCGTGGCCGCCGCGTTCTGCACGCCGCGCACGTTGGGCACCAGCGCCACGTACACGACGCCCGGAACGCGGTCGATCGCCGCAAGCACCTCGTTCGCATCCGCAAGCGCGGGTACCGCCTTGGGCGAGACGAACGACGTGACCTCGATCTTGTGCAGGCCCGTGCGCGAGAGCTGGTTCACCAGCTCGACCTTCGTCGCCGTGGGCACGAAGGCCTTCTCGATCTGGAATCCGTCGCGGACGGCGACGTCGTTGATGTAGAGCCGCATGGAAGGCCCGATTCTACTCTCTAGCGATGCCTCATCCGACGACGCCGCGCGCCTTGAGTTCCTCGATTTCCCCGGCGCCGAAACCCAATCCTGCGAGCACTTCGGACGTGTGCTCGCCCAGGCGCGGGCCGACCCATCTCGTGGCGCCGGGCGTGTCCGAGAGCTTCGGCACGATCCCGGGCAGCAGCAGGTCGTGGTCGCCCAGCTTGTGGCGCTCGATCATGCCGCGGGCCTGGTAGTGCATGTCGGCCACGATATCGGCGATGGAGTAGATGCGCCCCGAGGGCACCTCGGCCTCGTCGAGGACACGGAGCGCGTCGTCCAGCGAATGGCGCGAGGTCCAATCGCCGATCACGCGGTCCAACTCCTCGGTGCGCTTCACGCGCCCGTCGTTGGTGGCGAGCGTGGGATCGTCGGCGAGGTCCGCGCGGCCGATGGCGCGCATCATGCGCTTGAAGATGGAGTCGGCGTTCGCGCCGATCACCACGTACTTTCCGTCCTTGCACGGATAGGTGTTCGAAGGAACGATGCCCGGCAGCGACGCGCCGGTGCGCTCGCGCACGAAGCCGCCCAGCCCGTACTCGGGAAGCATCGACTCCATCATCGCGAACACCGCCTCGTAGAGCGCCACGTCGATCACCTGCCCCTTGCCGCTTTGCGCGCGATGGTGGATCGCGGTGAGCGCGCCGATCACGCCGAAGAGCGCCGCGAGCGAGTCCCCGATCGAGATTCCCACGCGCACGGGCGCGCGGTCCGGATAACCGGTGAGATAGCGCATGCCGCCCATGGACTCGCCGATCGCGCCGAAGCCGGGGCGGTCGCGATAGGGGCCGGTCTGGCCGAAACCCGAGATGCGCACCATCACGAGGCCCGGGTTGTCCTTCGAGAGCGCCTCGTAGCCGAGCCCCCATTTCTCCATCGTGCCGGGGCGGAAGTTCTCCACGACGATGTCGGCGCCCCTCGCGAGCCGGCGCACGATCTCCTGGCCCTGGGAATCGCGCAGGTTGATGGCGATCGATTTCTTGTTGCGCGCCTGCGCGTACCACCAGAGGGAATTGCCCTCGTGCAGCTTCCTCCACTTGCGCAGCGGGTCACCCTCTCCCGGCGTCTCGACCTTGACCACGTCGGCGCCGAATTCAGCGAGCAGCCGCGCGCAATACGGCCCCGCGATGAGCGTGCCCATCTCGACGACCTTGAGCCCGGCCAGCGGTCCGCGCGATTCCATGGGTGGCATTGTGCCCCGGCCGCGCCCTACCCGGCGAGCAGCGGCAGCACGTTGCCCGCGAGACCCTGGAACACGTAGGCCGCGTGCTCCGTGAGCGGCGTGCGATCGGGATTGACCTCGATCACAGTCGCGCCCTGCCCGAGCGCCGCGAAGGCGAGCGATGCGGCGGGCTCCACCATTCCCGACGTGCCGATGGACATGAAGACGTCGCAACCGCCCGCGGCGCGCGTGGCGGCGGCGAGCTCGGCTTCGGGCAGCATCTCGCCGAACCACACCACGTCGGGGCGCAGCCACGATCCGCACTTCGCGCAGCGCGGCGGCGATTCGTCGCCGCTCCACGTCTCGGCCGGATGCCCCGCATCGAAGCACTTCACGCGCCGGATGTTTCCGTGCAGCTCGTGAATCCTGCGGCTTCCTGCGGCATGATGCAGGCCATCGACGTTCTGCGTGACCAGCGTGAAACCCGCTCCCCTCGCCACGGCATCGGATTCCAGCTTCGCGAGCGCCCGGTGGCCCGCATTGGGCTGCACTCCGGACACGCGTTCGCGCCGCCACGCGTACCAGTCCCACACCATCTTCGGATCCCGGCGGAACGCCTCCGGCGTCGCGAGATCCTCGGGGCGGTACTTCGACCACAGGCCCGCGAGCGCGTCGCGGAACGTGGGGATTCCCGACTCCGCGGAGATGCCCGCGCCCGTGAGCACCGCGATGGAGCGGGCTCTCGCGAGCATTTCGCGCGCCTCGGCGATGGCGCCGTGATTGAGGGAGTCGTCCATGGGTCGCGTTAGACTGGCGGCCATTATGACCCGGCGCCCGAGCGGGAAGACCTCGGCGTGATGAAGGACGGTGAAACCAGAACCATTACAAGGGGAGGAGGCAAACCATGAAGCAGGGACGCATCGGAAAGATGATCGCGGGACTGGCGATCGCATCGGCGGCATGGACCGGCGCCGCGAACGCGCAATATCCCACGCATGCCGTGACGCTCGTGGTGCCGTTCGCGGCGGGCGGGCCCACGGACACCGTGGCGCGCTCCCTGGGCGCCGCGATGTCGAAGACGTTGGGGCAACCGGTCGTGATCGAGAACAAGCTGGGGGCGGGCGGCACCATCGCCGCGAACTACGTGGCCAAGGCGAACCCCGACGGCTACACGATCTTCATCCACCACAACGGCATGGCCACGGCCGTGGGCCTGTACCACAAGCTGCCGTACAACCCGCTCACCGACTACGAGTACATCGGGCAGGTGGCCGACGTGCCCATGACGCTGCTCGCGCGCAAGGACTTCCCGGCGGACAACCTGAAGGACCTCGTCGCCTACGTGCGCGCCAACAAGGAGAAGATCAACCTCGCCAACGCGGGGCTGGGCGCCGTCTCGCAACTTTGCGGGATGCTGTTCATGCAATCGGTGGGCGCGGAGTTCACGACGATTCCCTTCCAGGGCACGGCGCCGGCGATGGTGGCGCTGCTGGGCGGCCAGGTGGACATCCTCTGCGACCAGACCACGCAGACGATCCCGCAGATCAAGGCGGGCAAGGTGAAGTTCTACGGCGTGACGACGAAGGAGCGCATCAAGGCGCTGCCCGACGCGCCCACGCTGGACGAGCAGGGGCTCAAGGACTTCGAGGTGGTCGTGTGGCACGGCGTGTACGCGCCCAAGGGCACGCCGAAGGAGGCCCTCGACAAGTTGAACGCCGCGCTGCGCGCCGCGCTCAAGGACCCGGACGTGATCGCGCGCTACACGGAGCTGGGCGCGCAGATCGTGCCCGAGGCGAAGCAGACGCCGGCGGGACTTCGCGACTGGCTCAAGGCCGAGATCGACAAGTGGACGCCGGTGATCCGCAAGGCCGGGGTGTACGCGGACTGACGGCGCGTCCGTGGCGGCGCTCGACGACCGGCATGCGGACATCCGCGAGGGCGTGCGCGCCCTTTGCGCGGATTTCCCTGCGTCGTATTTCCGCGAGATCGACGAGCGCCGCGCCTACCCGGAAGCATTCGTGGCGGCGCTCACGCGCGCCGGCTGGCTCGCCGCGCTGATCCCGCAGGAATACGGCGGCTCGGGGCTGGGCCTCGCGGAAGCCTCCGTCGTCATGGAGGAGATCAACCGCTGCGGCGGCAACGCCGGCGCGTGCCATGGGCAGATGTACAACATGGGCACGCTGCTGCGGCACGGCTCCGTCGAACAGAAGCGCGAGTACCTTCCGAAGATCGCGAAGGGCGAGCTGCGCCTGCAGTCCATGGCCGTGACCGAGCCCACGGCCGGGACCGACACGACGTCAATCAAGACCTTCGCCGTGAGGAAGGGCGATCGCTACGTCGTGAACGGCCAGAAGGTGTGGATCTCGCGCGTGCAGCACTCGGACCTGATGATCCTGCTCGCGCGCACCACGCCGCTCCCGGATTCGCGAAAAAAGTCCGAGGGCATGTCGATCTTCCTCGTGGACCTGCGCGAGGCGATCGGCAACGGCCTCGAGGTGCGGCCCATCGCGAACATGGTGAACCACGAGACCAACGAGCTGTTCATCGAGAACCTCGAGATCCCGGCGAAGAACCTCATCGGCGAGGAAGGGCAGGGCTTCCGCTACATCCTCGATGGGCTCAACGCCGAGCGCGCGATAATCGCGGCCGAATGCATTGGCGACGGCTACTGGTTCATCGAGAAGGTCGCGAGGTACGCGAGCGGGCGCGAGGTGTTCGGCCGCCCCATCGGGCAGAACCAGGGCGTGCAATTCCCGATCGCCGAGGCCTACATCGAGCTCGAGGCCGCGAACCTCATGCGCTTCCGGGCATGCGAGCTCTTCGACGCGGGGCGGCCTTGCGGCGCGGAGGCGAACATGGCGAAGCTCCTCGCGGCGAAAGCGTCGTGGCAGGCCGCCGAAGCCTGCCTGCAGTTCCACGGCGGATTCGGGTTCGCCGCCGAATACGACGTCGAACGCAAGTTCCGGGAGACGCGCCTCTACCAGGTCGCGCCCATCTCCACGAACCTGATCCTCGCCTACGTGGCCGAGCACATCCTGGGCCTGCCCCGCTCGTTCTAGCGGCTACTCGACGGTGACCGCCTTGGCGAGGTTGCGGGGCTTGTCCACGTCCGTGCCGCGCTTCAACGCCGTGTGGTACGCGAGCAGCTGCACGGGAATCGCGTGCACGACGGGAGACAGCGCTCCGGCATGGCGCGGCGTGCGAATGACGTGCACGCCTTCACTCTCCGTGAAGTGGCTGTCCAGGTCCGCGAAGACGTAGAGCTCGCCGCCGCGCGCGCGGACTTCCTGCATGTTGGACTTCACCTTCTCGAGCAACGCGTCGTTGGGCGCGATCACGACCACCGGCATCTGCGCATCGACCAGCGCAAGCGGGCCGTGCTTCAACTCGCCCGCCGGATACGCTTCGGCGTGGATGTAGGAGATCTCCTTCAGCTTCAACGCGCCCTCGAGCGCCACGGGGTAATGGATGCCGCGGCCGAGGAAGAGGGCATGCTCGCGCGCGGCAAAGCGCTCCGCCCAAGCCTGGATCTGGGGCTCGAGGTTCAGCGCGTGCTGGATGCTGCCCGGCACGAACCGAAGCTGCTGGATGGCCCGCGCTTCCGCGGCCGTGGTGAGCCGCCCCTTGGCCCTCGCGATGGCGATCGCGAGCGTGTAGAGCGAAACCAGTTGCGTCGTGAACGCCTTCGTGGATGCGACGCCGATCTCCTGCCCCGCGCGCGTATAGAAGACGAAACGCGAAGCGCGGGGAATCGCGCTTTCGCGAACGTTGCAGATGGACAGCGTGGACGCGTGGCCCAGCTCCTTGGCGCGCTTCAACGCCTCCAGGGTGTCCAGGGTCTCCCCCGACTGCGAGATGGTGACGACGAGCTGCCCCGGATCAGGAATCGAGTCGCGGTAGCGGTACTCGTGCCCCAGCTCGACGTTCACGGGCACCTGCGCGATCGACTCGATCCAGAACCGCGCGACGAGTCCCGCGTAGTAGCTCGTGCCCGAGGCGAGCACGAGGACACCGTCGATGTCCTCGAGGACCGCCGCGGCGCCCTCGCCGAAGAGCCCGTCCACGTCCACGCCCGCGTCGATGACGCCTTCCAGCGTGTCGGACACCGCGCGCGGCTGCTCGTGGATCTCCTTCTGCATGTAGTGGCGATAGGGACCCAGGTCCACCGCGTCCGCCGAAAGCTCCGATACGTGGACGGGGCGATCGACCTTGTGCCCCTCGCGATCGACCACCTCCACGCCGCCGCGGCGCAGCGCCACCACGTCGCCGTCGTCGAGGTAGATCACGCGCCGCGTCTCGGAGATGAGCGCGGAGACGTCGGAGGCGAGGAAGTTCTCCCCTTCGCCCAGCCCCACCACGAGCGGGCAGCCCATGCGCGCGCCCGTCATCGTCTCGGGATCGTCGAGCGCCACCACACCCAACGCGTACGCGCCGTGCAGGTCCGCGACCGCCTTGCGGGTGGCGAGGAAAAGATCGCGCGTCGCCGAGAAGTAGTGGTGTATCAGGTGCGCGACGACCTCCGTGTCCGTCTGCGACTCGAACGCGTAGCCCAGCGCCTTCAGGCGCTCGCGCTGTTCCTCGTGGTTCTCGATGATGCCGTTGTGCACCACGGCCACGCGGCTCATGGACACGTGCGGGTGCGCATTGGGCTCCGTCACGCCGCCATGGGTGGCCCAGCGCGTATGGGCGATACCGACGATGCCTTTCAAGTCCTCGGCGCGCACGGCGCTTTCCATCTCGGCCACGCGCCCCACCCGGCGCACGCGCTGGATCGAACCGTTGAGGACGGCGATGCCGGCGGAGTCGTAGCCGCGGTACTCGAGGCGCTTCAGGCCCTCCGTCAGGATCGGCACGACGTTACGGCTGGCGATGGCTCCGACGATTCCGCACATGGACGCGAGCGAGGGGGAAGGGCGTCCATTGTCTCAAAAAAACAAGCTCTCCCCAGCCTGGGGACTGGGGAGAGATCAAGAAGGCGGCATGCTCTTGGCCTCACGTCGCCTCGCGGCCGCAGGAGAGGAGGGAACCCACGACCTTGAGGACATTCTGGCCCGGGTCAGGGCCGGCGCGCAGCGGTATTCTGCTCAGGCGGAGTGCTGAATATTCGACGCCCCGGACGGGGCGGTTCGCAGGGCGAGAAAAGCCCGGGCGCCGCCGGCCAGGACGAGCGTGGCGAGCGGGGCCGCGATGGGCAGGAATACTCCCGTGTGCAGGGCATACGTCGCTCCCGCGGCGAGCGCCGCGGCTCCGAGCAAGGCGCCCGCGGCCGCGAGCCTCCATCCCCGCAGCAGGAAGGGGAATGCCCCCAGGAGCACGAGCATCACGGTAACGGGGCGCAACGCTTCCTGGGGCGCCTCGCCCGTCAATGCCGTGCGCAGCGTCTGCGCGTGGACCACCACGCCCGGTGAATCGTGGCCCGGCGGCTCCCATGCGGCGAGGTTCACGGGCACGGCGATGCGGTCGGTGTAGGGCTGGGTCTCGCCGATCAGCACGATGCGATTGCGGAAGAGCTGGGCGAGCAGCGCGGGATCGGTCTGCGTGAGGACGTCGTAGAACGAGACATAGCGGAACGGCTGGCCCAGGCCATAGTCGATCAGCCCGTCGCTGCATCGATCGGAGAGCGCGCGGCACATCCGTCCCGCGAGAGTGGGAAATCCCCCGTCTTCCGTCGGCACGAGCAGCGAAAAGCGCCGCGTCACGCCGTCGTCATCTCGCGCCGCGAGCCCGATGCCCAGGCGCGAATCGCCCAGGAGCGCGAGGTAGGGCGCATGGATCGGGCGCGCCATGCGCGTGCGGGCGTCGATGTTGAGCGCCACCACGAACGGCCCGTTTTCCACCGCCGCGGCGATCCCGGCGAAGAGCGCGCGATCGAGGCCCGGATGGATCGCATCGTAGGAACGGTCGGGCAGCGGAAAATCGAGGCCGATGGCGCGCGGCCTCGCCGCGGCGATGCGCGTGAGAGCGCGCCCCAGCGGCTCGTGCCACAGCTCTACCGGCGCCGCGATCGCATTCACGCTCGCCGGATCGATCCCGACGATGACGACGTCGTTGGCCACGGGCCGCGTCTCGAGGCTTCGCAGCGCGCGCCACTCGAGGTCGAGCAGCCGATCGTCGATCGCGGTGGCCGCGGGTGTGAGCGTGAGGAAGAACCCGGCGAGCGCGATCGCCGTGATCGCGATGACGCTCCGGGTGCCTCGACCGGCGTCGGCGGGTTCGACCATGGCCGTATCTTAACGCGCACCTCCGACGGTGCTAGACTCGAACCTCAACCCCCCAGAGAAGAACCATGACAGGGGAGTCACCCAGCGCAGCCCAACTTTCGGCCATCGCCGATCCGTTCGTGAGGGAACTCGCGGCCCTCGGGCGCGTGCGCAGCTATCCGAAGAACACGGTCTTCATCACCGAAGGCGATTCCAGCGATTCGGTGTTCGTGATCCTCTCGGGGCGCGTGAAGATCTTCCTCTCGGACACCGAGGGCCACGAGATGATCCTCGACACCCAGGGCCCGGGCGAGTACGTGGGCGAGATGGCGCTCGACGGCAATCCGCGTTCGGCTTCAGTCATGACGACCGAGGCCACCATGTTCTCCGTGGTGTCGCGCGATCCGATCAGGGAAGCGATCCGCCGCAATCCCGATTTCGCGCTCGACATGATCTCCAAGATCATCGACCGCGCGCGGCTCGCCACCAACTCGGTGAAGGATCTCGCGCTGCTCGACGTCTATGGGCGCGTGGCGCGGCTGTTGCTCAACATGGCCGTGGAGCACAACGGCAAGCTCGAGATTCCCGAGAAGCTCACGCAGCAGGAGATCGCCGAACGCGTGGGCGCCTCGCGCGACATGGTGAGCCGCATCTTCAGGGATCTCACGGCGGGCGGATACATTTCGGTCGAATCGCGGCACATCACGATCAACAAGAAGCCGCCGGCGCGGTGGTAGCTATTTCTTGCGAGGCCGCTGCCAGGTCGGGATCGATACCTGCGTGTTCTCGGAGATGGTGAGGCCGCCGGGCGGCACGTCCTTCACGATGGTCGCGCCCGCGCCGATCGTGGCGCCCTTGCCCACCGTGACCGGCGCCACGAGCTGCACGTCGGAGCCGATGTGCACGTCGTCTTCGATCACGGTGCGGTGCTTGTTGGCGCCGTCGTAGTTGCATGTGATGGTCCCCGCGCCGATGTTCACCGACGAGCCCACGGTGGAATCGCCCACGTAGGCGAGGTGGTTCGCCTTGCTGCCGCGGCCCAGCGTGCTCGCCTTCACCTCGACGAAGTTGCCCACGTGCACGTCGTCGGCGAGCTTCGTGTCGGGACGGATTCGCGCGTACGGGCCGATTCGCGCGTTGGCGCCGATGGAAGCTTCCTCGATCATCGTGAACGGCCTGATCTCGGTGCCCTTGCCGACCGTCACGTCGCGCAGGATGCAGTTGGCGCCCACGCGAACGCCGTCGGCGAGCGCCACGTGTCCCTCGAAGATGCAGTTCACGTCGATGGAGACGTCGCGCCCGCACTCGAGCTTGCCGCGCACGTCGATGCGCGCGGGATCGGCGAGCGTCACGCCGGATTCGAGGAGGCGGTGGGCTTCGTTCATCTGGTAGCGCCGCTCCAGGGCGGCCAGCTCGACCTTGCTGTTCACTCCGAGGCACTCGTACGCCGCCGCGGGATGGCGGACCTCGACGGGCACGCCATCGGCCACCGCGAGCGCCACGATGTCGGTCAGATAATACTCGCCCTGCGCGTTGTCATTGCCCAGGCGCCCGAGCCACGCCTGCAACTTCGCGCGAGGCGCGGCGAGGATCCCGGTGTTCACTTCGCGGATCGCGCGCACTTCGGCCGTCGCGTCCTTCTCCTCGGTGATCCGAACGACGCGGCCGCCGGCATCGCGCACGATGCGGCCGTAGCCCTTGGGATCGTCCACTTCCTGCGTGAGCAGGGCCAGGTGCCCGCTCGAAGCCGCGTCCACGAGTGATCGAAGCGTCCCCGATGCGATGAGGGGCACGTCGCCATAGAGGACGAGGATCGTGGCATCGCCCGCGAGATGCGGCAGCGCCTGCATCACGGCGTGGCCGGTGCCCAGCTGCCGCTCCTGCACGGCCCATTCGATTGAATCGTCGGCGATGCGCTCGCGGACATCCTCCGCGCCGTGACCGATCACGACGCAGAGCTTTCCGGGCGCCAGCAGGCGCGCGGTGTCGATGACGTGCGAAAGGAGCGAGCGCCCGGCGAGGGGATGGAGGACCTTCGCGAGGTCCGAGCGCATGCGCTTGCCCTGGCCCGCGGCCAGGATCACGACCTGCAGGGAAGCGGTGTCGCTCAGCGGCCGCGCAGCTTGCGGATGGCTGCGATCTGCGCGGCGGCCTCGGCGAGCTCGGCCTGGGCCTTCGCGATCTCGATGGCGCCGGTCTTGTTCTGGAGCGCTTCCTTCGCGAGGCGCTCGGCCTCGATGGCCTTCGCCTCGTCGAGATCATGCGCTCGAACCGACGTGTCGGCGAGGATCGTCACGCGGTCGGGCTGCACCTCCATCATGCCGCCCGAGACGTAGATCACTTCCTCTTCCGCGCCTGACTTCTGGATGCGCACGGCGCCCGGCTTGACGCGCGTGAGCAGCGGCACGTGCTCCGGCAGGATGCCGAGCTCGCCGCCCTCGCCGGGCGCGATCACCATGTCGGCGGCGCCGGAGTAGATCTCCTGCTCCGCGCTCACGATGTCGACTTGAAGGGTCTTGGCCATGGAGCTCTCGCGTTATTGCAGCGTCTTCGCCTTCGCCTGGGCTTCCTCGATCGTTCCGACCATGTAGAACGCCTGCTCGGGCAGCGCGTCGCATTCGCCGTTCACGATCATGTTGAAGCCCTTGATGGTGTCCTTGAGCGTCACGTACTTGCCCGGGGATCCCGTGAAGACCTCGGCCACGTGGAAAGGTTGCGACAGGAAGCGCTGGATCTTGCGCGCGCGTCCGACCGCGAGCTTGTCCTCGGGCGAGAGCTCGTCCATGCCCAGGATCGCGATGATGTCGCGCAGCTCCTTGTAGCGCTGCAGGATCTCCTGGACGGAGCGGGTGCAGTTGTAGTGCTCTTCGCCCACGACGTTCGGGTCCACCTGGCGCGACGTCGAGTCGAGCGGATCGACCGACGGATAGATGCCGAGCGCGGCGATGTCGCGCGAAAGCACCACGGTCGCATCGAGGTGGCCGAAGGTGGTGGCCGGCGACGGATCCGTGAGGTCGTCCGCGGGCACGTACACCGCTTGAATGGACGTGATCGAGCCTTTCTTCGTGGAGGTGATGCGCTCCTGCAGGCGGCCCATTTCCTCGGCGAGGGTCGGCTGGTAGCCCACGGCGGAAGGCATGCGGCCCAGCAGGGCCGACACTTCAGTGCCCGCCAGCGTGAAGCGGTAGATGTTGTCGATGAAGAGCAGGATGTCGCGGCCCTCGTCGCGGAAGCGCTCGGCCATGGTGAGGCCCGTGAGCGCCACGCGCAGGCGGTTGCCCGGCGGCTCGTTCATCTGGCCGAACACCATCGCCACCTTGGACTTCGACAGGTCTTCCTGCACGATGACCTTGGCTTCCGACATCTCGTGGTAGAAGTCGTTGCCCTCGCGCGTGCGCTCGCCCACGCCGGCGAACACCGACAGGCCCGAGTGCTGCGTCGCGATGTTGTTGATGAGCTCGAGCATCGTCACGGTCTTGCCGACGCCCGCGCCACCGAAGAGGCCGATCTTGCCGCCCTTGGCGAACGGGCAGATCAGGTCGATCACCTTGATGCCCGTCTCGAGCAGCTCCACCGAGGGCGAGAGCTCGTCGAACTTGGGCGCGGCCGCGTGGATCGAGCGGCGCTCTTCCGCATTCACGGGGCCGCGCTCGTCGATCGGGCGGCCGAGCACGTCCATCACGCGGCCGAGTGTCGCGGGACCCACGGGCACCGAGATCGGCGCGCCGGTGCTCTTCACCTTCATGCCGCGGCGAAGCCCGTCGGAGGAGCCGAGCGCGATGGTGCGCACGACGCCGTCACCCAGCTGCTGCTCGACCTCGAACGTGAGGCCCTTCTCGGCGAACGAGCCGCCTTCCTCGACGAGCGTGAGCGCGTCGTAGATTTTCGGCATGTGCTCGCGCGGGAACTGGATGTCGATCACCGCGCCGATGCACTGGACGATCTTTCCTTCGGTCATTTGAGTGCTCATATGTAATCCCTATCTCATTCCTAGACGGCTGCGGCGCCGCCGACGATTTCCGACAATTCCTTGGTGATGGCGGCCTGGCGCGACTTGTTGTACACGAGCGTGAGGTCGTCGATGACGCTGGATGCGTTGTCGCTCGCGGCCTTCATCGCGACCATCCGGGCCGACATCTCGCTCGCGATGTTCTCGGCCACGGCCTGGTAGATGATCTGTTCCACGTAGCGGGTGAGAAGCTGCTCGAGGACCACGCGGGACTCGGGCTCGTAGATGTAGTCCCAGTTCTTGCGCTGCGCGGCCTTGTCGTTCTCGAGACGGCTCGGGGGAAGCGGCAGCAGCTGCTCGAGCACCGGCTCCTGCTTCATCGTGTTGATGAAGCGGGTATAGACGATGTAGAGGCCGCTCAGTTTCCCGGCGGCGTACGCGTCGATCGCGACCTTCACCGGGCCGATCAGCTTCTCCATGTGCGGGTAGTCGCCGATGCCCACCACGTGCGAGATCACCTCCGCACCCATGCGCTGCATGAACCCGAGGCCCTTGTTGCCGATGGCGGTGACCTTCACTCCGCGCCCCTCGCCCTGCCACTCCTTGATCGTGGCGATGGCAAGGCGCAGTGCGTTGGTGTTGAGGCCGCCGCACAGCCCCTTGTCGGACGTGACGACGATGAGCCCCACGTCCTTCGCGCCGGAGCGCAGCACCAGGAACTTGTGGTGATACTCGGTATTGGCATGCGCCAGGTGCGAGACGATCGTGCGGATCTTCTCGCCGTAGGGGCGCGCGTGGCGCATGCGCTCCTGCGCCTTGCGCATCTTGCTCGCCGCGACCATCTCCATGGCCTTGGTGATCTTGCGCGTGTTCTGCACGCTCTTGATCTTGGTCCGGATTTCCTTGGAGCCCGCCATTTACGCGCCTTTGCCTTCCGTAACGACCCGTTGAACGGCGCGAAGCGTCCGTTCCAACGGGCGCCCCGCTGTGCGAATCTCAGTACGCTGCATTCTTCTTGAAGTCCTTGATCGCCTCGTGCAGCTTGGCCTCGTCTTCCTTCGACAGGTCCTTGGTCTGCTCGATGCGGCCGATGAGGTCCGCGTACTTGCCCTTGGCGAAGTCGCGAAGCCCGCGCTCGGCGGCGAGCGCCTTGGCGATGGGCACATCGTCGAAGTAGCCGTTGTTCACGGCGAAGAGCGTGAGCGCCATCTCCCAGACCTGCAGCGGCTGGTACTGGGGCTGCTTCATGAGCTCGGTCACCATGCGGCCGCGCTCGAGCTGCTTGCGCGTGGCCTCGTCGAGGTCGGAAGCGAACTGCGCGAACGCCGCGAGCTCGCGATACTGCGCGAGGGCGAGGCGCACGCCGCCGCCCAGCTTCTTGATGACCTTGGTCTGCGCCGAGCCGCCCACGCGCGACACCGAGATGCCCGCGTTGATGGCGGGACGGATGCCCGCGTTGAAGAGGTCGGTCTCGAGGAAGATCTGGCCGTCGGTGATCGAGATCACGTTGGTCGGAACGAACGCGGACACGTCGCCCGCCTGCGTCTCGATGACCGGAAGCGCGGTGAGCGAACCCGTCTTGCCCTTGACCGCGCCCTTGGTGAACTTCTCCACGTACTCCTCGTTCACGCGCGCGGCGCGCTCGAGCAGGCGGCTGTGGAGGTAGAACACGTCGCCGGGATACGCTTCGCGGCCCGGCGGGCGGCGCAGCAGCAGCGAGATCTGGCGATACGCCCAGGCCTGCTTGGTGAGGTCGTCGTAGATGATGAGCGCGTCCTGTCCGCGGTCGCGGAAGTACTCGCCCATGGAGCAGCCGGCATACGGCGCGATGTACTGCATCGCCGCCGGATCGGACGCGGAGGCCGCGACCACGATGGTGTAGGCCATCGCGCCGAATTCCTCGAGCTTGCGCACCACGTTCGCGATCGTCGAGGCCTTCTGGCCGACGGCGACGTACACGCAGATGAGGTCCTTGCCCTTCTGGTTGATGATCGTGTCGACCGCGACGGCGGTCTTGCCCGTCTGCCGGTCGCCGATGATGAGCTCGCGCTGGCCGCGCCCGACCGGCACCATCGAGTCGATGGACTTCAGCCCGGACTGCACCGGCTGCGACACCGATTTCCTCGCGATCACGCCGGGCGCGACCTTCTCGATCGGGTCGGTCATCTTCGCGTTCACCGGGCCCTTGCCGTCGATGGGGTGGCCCAGCGAGTTCACCACGCGGCCGATGAGCTCCGGCCCCACGGGGACTTCGAGGATGCGGCCGGTGGACTTCACGGTGTCGCCTTCCGAGATGTGCTCGTAGGCGCCCAGCACCACGGCGCCGACGGAGTCGCGCTCGAGGTTCAACGCGAGGCCCTGCGTGCCGCCGGGGAACTCGAGCATCTCGCCCTGCATCACGTCCGTGAGGCCGTGCACGCGGCAGATGCCGTCGGTCACGGAGATCACCGTTCCCTCGGTGCGCTTCTCGGCGGCCACCTGCAGGTTCTGGATCTTCGACTTGATCAGTTCGCTGATTTCGGAAGGGTTGATCTGCATGACGATTCCTTGGACGAAACTGGGATTGCCTATCGCGCGATCGCCGCGGCCATCTGGGCCAGGGCGTCACGCACGGAGGCGTGGATGACTTGGTCGCCGATCTGCACGCGGGCGCCGCCCAGCAGCTGCGGATCCACGGCGAGCTCGGCCTCGATCTTCTTGGAGTAGCGCTTCTCGAGCGACGCGACGATCTCGGACTTCTGCGCCTCGTCGAGAGGCTGCGCGCTCGTGATGAGCACGTGCAGCACGCGCTCGTGCTCCCGCTTCAATTCCTCGAACTGCTCGGCGATGGAGCCGATCAGCTCCTCGCGGTGGTTGTCCACGAGCACGCCGATCAGGTTCCTCGTGCCCTTCGTGAAGCGCTCGCCGCCGATCGAGTCGAAGAGGTCCTTCTTCTGCCGCGCGGTGACGCGCGGGTCGGAGAGCACGGAGCGCATGGTCTCGTCGCGCGCGACGGCCGCGGCGAACGCGAGCGCGTCGGCGTCGGGCCCGAGCTCGCGCGCTTCCAGCGCCGCCTCGAACATGGCCTCGGCGTAAGGACGGGCGACGGTTGCGATCTCAGCCATGGATCAGAGCTCGGCCTTCAGCTGGTTGAGCATGTCCGCGTGGGCCTTGGCATCGACTTCGCGCCTGAGGATCTTCTCGGCGCCGGAGACCGCGAGCTGCGCCACCTGCTCGCGCAGCGCCTGCTTGGCGGCCTGGACCTCCTGCTGGATCTGCGCGTTCGCGGCGGCGAGGAGGCGATCGCCCTCCGCCTTGGCCTGCGTCTTCGAGTCCTCGACGCGCTGCCCCGCGGCTTTCTCGGCGGCGGCGATGAGCTCATGGGCGCGTTCGCGCGCGTCCTTGATCATCGCTTCGGTCTGCTTCTGCGCATCGGCGAGCGAGTTGCGGCCGCGCTCGGCTTCGGCGAGCCCGTCGGCGATCATCTTCTGGCGTGCTTCGACGTGCACCAGGATCATCGGCCAGATCCACTTCACCGTGATCAGGATGAACACGAAGAAGACGGCCGCCTGCACGAACATCGTGACGTTGAGGTTCATAAGGCTTCCCTCGGGCGTTGCGCCGCGCTTACTTGATCGACGAGAGCAGCGGGTTGGCGAACGCGAAGAACATCGCGAGGCCCACGCCGATGATGAACGAGGCGTCGATGAGGCCGAGGAGCAGGAACACCTTGCCCTGGAGCTGCGGCATGAGTTCCGGCTGGCGCGCCGCGCCCTCGAGGAAGCGGCTGCACATGATGCCCACGCCCACGCAGGCGCCCAGGGCGCCCAGGCCGATGATGAGGCCTATGCCCACGCCGGTGTAGGCCTGGATCATGGCGATCAGCTGAAGTTTCGCGTCCATTATGTTTTTCCTTTCGGTAATGACTTGCGGTGTTGAAGTTGAAAAGCGGTCAGTGCCCTTCGTGCGACATCTGGATGTACACGATTGTGAGCATCATGAAGATGTAGGCCTGCAGCAGGACGATCAGCACGTGGAAGATCGCCCAGCCGAGGCCGAGGCCGAAGGCGATGGCCGGGAACGCAATGTGGCCGAACAGGCCCTCGAATGCGACGGTGGCGAGCAGCCACAGCAGCAGGAAGATGATCTCGCCCGCGTACATGTTGCCGAACAGCCGCAGCGAGTGCGACAGCGGCTTCGAGATGTACTCGACCATGTTGAAGAGGAAGTTCACGGGCCAGAGCAGCGGGTTCTTGCCGAACGGCGCCGTGAAGAGCTCGTGGACCCATCCGAGGAAGCTCTTCTGCTGGATCGCGAAATAGATCATGAGCGCCCAGACGGACAGGGCGAGGGCGAAAGTCACTGAAACGTCGGCCGTCGGGACGACGCGGAAGCCATGTTCGGTGTGGGGGAAGAGTCCCACGAACGCCGTGACCCAGTCGGCCGGGAGGAAATCCATCGAGTTCATCAGCACGACCCAGACGAACACGGTGAAGGCGAGCGGCGATACGAACTTGTTGCGGTCACCGTGGTAGATGCCCGCGACTTCCTGGTCGACCTTCGAGAAGAGGAGCTCGACGAAGGCCTGCGTCTTGTTGGGAACGCCGGTCTTGAAGCTCCTGGCGACCCAATAGAAGAATCCCAGGCCGACGAATCCCAGGATGATCGAGACGATGATGGAATCGACGTTGAGCGTCCAGAATCCGCCGTCCCCGATGGGATGCGTGAGGGACGTCAGGTGGTGCGCGATGTACTCCGAGGGGCTTTCGTACTGGGTCATGCGATTCGTCACTTGTCCCCGGCGAGCCGGGTCTTGTTGTCATCGGCGCCCGGCACGGCGATGGCCGCGGCGAACACCCCTACGGTAACCACGAACGCCGCAAAGAACGCGACGTACACCATGTCCTTGTAGACGGAGAGCGCGATCCACAGGCCGGCGAGGATCAGCACCACCTTGATCGCCTCCGCCCTGAACATCGTCCGCAAAGCCTCCCCGGCCGTGCGCAATTGCCCCCGCGAGATCCACCACCCGTATGCCGCTCCCGCCGCCGCGTTGATCGCACCCCCGAGGGCGGCGGAAACCGCGCCGTCCCTTCCCCACAGGAATGCTGCGGCGAGCGCCAGGGCCGCCGTGGCGATGAGCTGCCACCGGACCACGGTGTAGATGGGCGAAGCCCGCGAAGCAAAACCCATGGATTATAGCGACCGGGCGAAGGCCGCGCAAAAAAATCGTGCACCGCAGCAATGCATCAGCGCCTCAGCTTCTTCACCAGGCCCTGCAGCTCGTCGAGGCTCGAGTAGTCGATCACGAGGGAGCCCTTGCCGCCGCGGCGCGGCTTGAGCTTCACGGTCGCGCCGAGCGTTTCCGAAAGCTCCTCCTGCAGCCGGCGGGAGTCCGCGTCGAGTCGATGCGCGTGCTTCGCCGCGGCCTTCGGCGGCGCCGCGGCGCCCTGCACGAGGCGCTCGGTCTCGCGCACCGACAGGCCCTTCAGGACCACCTTGTTCGCGACCTCGACCTGGCGGGCACGGGACAGCGAGAGGAGCGCGCGCGCGTGGCCCATGTCGAGCGAGCCTTCCTGCATCATGGCCTGGACCGCGGGGGCGAGCTCGAGCAGGCGCAGCAGGTTCGTCACGCTCGCCCGCGCGCGGCCGATGGCGTGGGCCACCTCGTCGTGCGTGAGCTTGAACTCCTCGATGAGCCTCTTGAGTCCCCCGGCTTCCTCGATGGGGTTCAGGTCCTCGCGCTGGATGTTCTCGATCAGGCCGATGCCGAGCGCCGCTTCGTCGGGGACTTCCTTCACGATGGCGGGGATGCGCTGGAGACTGGCGATGCGCGCGGCGCGCCAGCGGCGTTCGCCCGCGAGGATCTCGTATTGCGCGTCGTCGACGGGACGCACGACGATGGGCTGGATCACGCCGCGCGAGCGGATCGACTCCGCGAGCTCCGCGAGGGACGCTTCATCCATGCGGGTGCGCGGCTGGTACTTGCCAGGGCGAAGCGAGTCGATCGCGAGTTGCTGCAGCTCGGATTCCTCGCGCGCCTTCGGGGCCGCGCCCAGCAGCGCGTCGAGCCCCCGCCCCAGCCCCTTGTGCTTGCTCACGCGGCCTCCGCGACCTTGATCCCGTTGCGCTCGAGAAGCTCGCGCGCGAATTGCAGGTGCGCGATGGCGCCCTTCGAGGTGGGGTCGTGGAGCAAGACGGGCTTGCCGAACGACGGCGCCTCGGCGATGCGAATGTTTCGAGGAATCACGGTATCGAAGACCTTCTCGCCGTAATGGCGCTTGAGCTCGTCGGAGACCTGCACGGTGAGCGTGCTCCGCGGGTCGTACATCGTGCGCACCAGCGCCTCGATCTCGATCCTGGGATTCAGGTTCTGCTTCACCTTGCGAAGCGTGCCCACCAGGTCGGACAGGCCCTCCAGCGCGTAGTACTCGCACTGCATCGGAATGATCACCGCGTCGGCCGCGGCGAAGCCGTTCACGGTGAGCATGTTGAGCGCGGGCGGACAGTCGATCACCGCGAAGTCGTAGGCGGAGACGGCGGGCGCGAGCGCATCGCGCAGCCGGTACTCGCGCTTCTCGATCGCGATGAGCTCCACTTCCGCGCCCGCGAGCTCTCGATTGGACGGAACGGCGTCGTAGCCGCCTTCGCAATGCACGATCGCGTCGCCGAGCGGATACTCGCCGAGGAGCACGCCGTAGATCGTGCGTTCGCACGCCGTCTTGTCCACGCCGCTGCCCGTCGTCGCATTGCCCTGGGGATCCAGGTCGATCAGCAGCACGCGGCGGCCGTAGTGCGCGAGGCTCGCGCAGAGGTTCACTGCGATCGAGGTCTTGCCGACACCGCCCTTCTGGTTGGCGATCACGAAGGTCCGGGCCATCAGGCGGCCTCGAGGAATACGGCGTGGCGGCGCGCGTCGAGGCCGGGAACGGTGAGCTCGAGAACCTGCGCCACGCGATGGCTCGGCGGCACGCGCGCGATCTCGTCGAAGGGATGCACGCCCTTCATCGCGACAAGACGGCCGCCGGGAGATACGAGGTGAGCCGCCTGCTCGACGAAATCCGCGAGGTCGGAGAAGGCGCGCGAAACGGCCACGTCGAATCGCGTCGCGGGCCTGAACGATTCCACCCTGTCGCAGACGACCTCGACATTCGCGAGGCCGAGCTCGGTCTTCGCCTGCTGCAGGAACGCGCATTTCTTGTGGCTCGAATCGAGCAGCGTCACGCGCATCGCGGGCCGCGCGATCGCAAGCGGAATGCCGGGCAGGCCCGCACCGGTCCCCACGTCCACGACGTTCGCGGCGTCGCCGAGGTGCGCGAGGATCGAAAGGCTGTCGAGCACGTGCAGCGGCACCATCTGCTCCGTGTCGCGCACGGCCGTGAGGTTGTGCACCCGATTCCACTTCTCCACGAGCGAAAGATAGTCGGCGAGCTTCTCGGCGCCGCCCGCGGGCAAGTCGATGCCCATCGCCGCCGCACCGCCGGCGATGCGTTGCGCGAGGCTCATGCGCTCTTCTCTTCTTGCGATTCGGCCGCGAGCGCGCGGCGCTTGAGGTGCACGAGCAGCAGCGAGATGGCCGCGGGCGTGACGCCCTGGATCCGCGAAGCCTGCCCCACGGTCTCGGGCCGGTGCTGCGAGAGCTTCTGCTGCACTTCGCGCGACAGGCCGCGGACCGAGGCGTAGTCCATGTCCCGCGGCACCGGGACACTTTCCTGCCCGCGATTGCGCTCGACTTCGTCGCGTTGGCGGTTGATGTAGCCCGCGTACTTGGCGGCGATCTCCACCTGCTCGGCGACGTCGGTCCCGGCGGCAATGTAACCCTCGCCCATCCACCGCGTGAGCGCGGCGTAGGTCACTCCCGGCCGGCGAAGAAGGTCGAACAGCGAGTACTCACGTTCCAGCGGCTGCCCAACAGTATCTATTTGATCTTGAATCGGAATATCGAATGGCCGCGCCCAGGTTCGGCGCAGGCGATTCGACTGGGAATCGATCTGGTCCCGCTTGCGGCTGAATGCGTCCCATCGCGCGTCGTCCACGAGGCCCAGCTTGCGGCCCGTTTCGGTGAGGCGCAGGTCGGCGTTGTCCTCGCGAAGCTGGAGGCGGTACTCGGCACGGCTCGTGAACATGCGGTAGGGCTCGGTGACGCCACGCGTGACCAGGTCGTCCACGAGGACGCCCAGGTAGGCTTCGTCGCGGCGAGGACACCAGCCCGGCTCGCCCCGCGACTTGAGCGCCGCGTTGAGGCCCGCCAGGAGACCCTGTGCCGCCGCCTCTTCATATCCCGTCGTGCCGTTGATCTGGCCGGCGAAGAAGAGCCCCGATATCGCCTTGGTCTCGAGCGTGGCGGCAAGGCCCCGCGGATCGAAGTAGTCGTACTCGATCGCGTACCCCGGCCGAAGAAGGTGCGCCCGCTCGAGCCCCGGGATCGAATGCACCAGGTCCTGTTGGACGTCGAACGGCAGGCTGGTCGAGATCCCGTTGGGATAGACCTCGTGCGTCTCGAGGCCCTCGGGCTCGAGGAAGATCTGGTGCGAGGCCTTGCCCGCGAAGCGGTGGATCTTGTCCTCGATCGACGGGCAGTAGCGCGGCCCCACGCCCTCGATCACGCCGGTGAACATGGGCGAGCGGTCGAGGCCGCCACGGATGATCTCGTGCGTCCGTTCGTTGGTGTGGGTCACCCAGCAGCTCACCTGGCGCGGGTGCGTGGCACGGCTGCCCAGGAACGAAAAGACCGGCTCGGGACGGTCGCCCGGCTGCTCCTCGAGCTTCGAGTAGTCGATGGTGCGTCCGTCGATCCGCGGCGGCGTCCCCGTCTTGAGCCGCCCCACGGGAAGCTTCAGCTCCCGGAGCCGGGCGGCGAGCGAGATCGAGGCCGGATCGCCGGCCCGCCCCGCCTGGTAACGGGACAGTCCCACATGGACGAGCCCGCCCAGGAACGTCCCGGCGGTGAGGACCACGCAAGCGCCATGGAACCGCAGTCCCAGCGCGGTCACTGCCCCGGTGACCCGGTCGCCCTCGACGACGAGGTCGTCCACGGCGGACTGGAACAGCCACAGGTTGGCCTGGGATTCCAGGCGGCGCCGGATCGCGTTGCGGTAGAGGATGCGGTCGGCCTGGGCGCGGGTGGCGCGCACCGCAGGCCCCTTGCTCGCATTGAGCGTGCGGAACTGGATGCCCGCTTCGTCCGTCGCCGCGGCCATGGCGCCACCCAGCGCATCGACCTCCCTCACCAGGTGTCCCTTGCCGATGCCGCCGATGGACGGATTGCAGGACATCTGGCCCAGGGTCTCGAGCGCATGGGTGAGCAGCAGCGTGCGCGCGCCGGCGCGGGCCGCGGCCAGCGCGGCTTCCGTGCCGGCGTGGCCGCCGCCGACCACGATGACGTCGAAACGATCGGGAAATTCCATGGGCTGGGCGCTCGACCGGGAGCGCGCGATTCAAGCGGGAAATCGAAACCGCAATTCTACGGGAAACGCGCTTTCGGCCCCATGGGTTCCACGTGGAACGTTGGGGGCTGGCGAAACCGCTGCGCCCGGGAGCGTTCCACGTGGAACATTCCGGGGCCGCTCACTTCCCGATGCAGAAGCGGGAGAAGATCGCCCCGAGAAGATCGTCCGCCGTGACTTCGCCGGTGATTCGACCCAGGGCGGCTTGGGCCAGGCGCAGTTCTTCTGCAATTAATTCATAGGCTTGCAGCACTTCCGTGGCGCGCAAGTGATCGCCCGCTTCCTCCAGGGCCCGCAGGTGCCGCTCGCGGGCCATGAAGAGTCCCTCGCCATGCGGCTTCCACCCGGCCACCTGAAGCAGCCACGCCCGCAGCGCCTCGACGCCCGCCCCGGTCCTCGCCGAGAGGCGAAGTGTCGCCTCGCCGGCGTCCGAAGAATCCGCCGGCGCTTCGCCCGTAAGGTCGATCTTGTTCAAGATGTGCGCCACGGGCATCGATGCCGGAAGGCGCGCACGCAAGCGGCGGTCCTCCTCGTCCTCCGGCGCGCCCGCCTCGGAGATGAAGAGTGCTGCGCCCGCGCCTTCGATCGCGCGCCAGGTCCTTTCGATTCCGATGCGCTCGATCTCGTCGGAAGCTTCGCGAAGCCCCGCGGTGTCGATGAGGTGGACCGGTACGCCCTCGATGCTCACGGTGGCGCGAACGTAGTCGCGGGTCGTGCCCGCTATCGGGGTGACGATGGCGAGCTCCTCGCCCGAGAGCCGGTTGAGGAGGCTCGACTTGCCGACGTTGGGCCTTCCCACGAGGACCACCGTGAGTCCCTCGCGCAGCACCGCACCTTGCCGCGCCTGCGCGAGCACGCTGGCCAGGTCTTCGCGAACGCGCACGAGGCGCTCGGCCTGCTCCCGGCGATCGGCCGGATCGATCTCTTCCTCCGGAAAATCGATGCACGCCTCGACGTGCATTCGAAGTTCCGTGAGCGCGGCGACGATCGCGTGAACGCGCTTCGAGAATTCTCCGGCGAGCGATCGCGCGGCGCTGCGCGCCGCCTCCGTGCTCGATGCGTCGATGAGGTCCGCCACGCTCTCCGCCTGCGCGAGGTCGATGCGGCCGTTGAGGAACGCTCGGCGCGTGAACTCCCCGGGCTCGGCGATGCGCGCGCCCAGCTCGACGCAGCGGCGCACCAGCTGCCGCAGCACGACGGGGCCGCCGTGACCCTGGAGCTCGAGGACGTCCTCGCCCGTGTACGAATGCGGGGCCGGAAAGAAGAGCGCGATTCCGCGATCGATCAGGGAGCTGTCGCTGTCGCGGAAATCGGCAAGCGTCGCATGGCGCGCCACGGGCACCGCCCCGGCGATTCCCTCCACGACGGCGCGGGCGCCCTTGCCCGAGACGCGGACGACCCCGATCCCGCCACGGCCGGGCGCCGTGGCAACCGCGGCGATGGTGTCGCCGCCGCTCAGCGGCGCGCTTTCGCCGCCGCCTCGGCCGCCAATGTCTTGTTGATGTGCCACTGCTGCAGGATCGACAGCAGGTTCTGCACGACCCAATAGAGCACGAGGCCTGCCGGGAAGAACAGGAAGAACACGCTGAACACGATCGGCATCGCGAGCATCACCTTGGCCTGCACGGGATCGGCTGGCTGCGGGTTGAGGCGAGTCTGCACGAACATCGACACCGCGTAGATCACGGGAAGGATGAAGTACGGATCCGGCGCCGAGAGGTCCTGGATCCAGCCCAGCCACGGCGCGTGGCGCAGCTCGATCGAGGCGAGCAGCACCCAGTAGAGCGCGATGAACACCGGAATCTGCACCAGGATCGGCAGGCACCCGCCCAGCGGATTGATCTTCTCCGTCTTGTAGAGCTCCATCATCGCCAGGTTGAGCTTCTGGCGATCCTCGCCGTAGATCTCCTTGAGCTTCTCCATCTTCGGCGCGAGCACCTTCATCTGCGCCATGGAGCGGCCCGCCTTCGCGTTGAGCGGATAGAAGAGGGCCTTGATGATGATCGTGAGCAGGATGATCGACCAGCCCCAGTTGCCCACCACGCCGTGGATCCACTTGAGCACCGTGAAGATGGGCGCCGCGAGAACGTAGAGCCAGCCGTAGTCGACGACGAGCTTCAGGCCCGGCGCGACGTGCTCGAGGCGCTCGGTCTCCTGCGGCCCGATGTACGCGGGAACGTCGACTCGCGCGGTGGCGCCCGGGGCGATGGTGCCCACCGGCTCGACGACACCCGCCGTGTAGAGGTTGTCGCCGACCTTGTTGGTGAAGTACTCGCGCTCCTTGCCGTCCTTCGGCAACCACGCCGACACGAAATAGTGCTGGACGATCGCGATCCAGCCGTCCTTCGCCTTCTTCGGATAGTTGAGCTTGCCGCTGTCGACGTCCTTGAAGGTCACCTTCACGAAATGCGACTCCTCCGTGTAGACGGCCGGGCCGGTGAAGGTGTTCACGCCGCCGAACTTGCTGGTGGGCGCGGCCTGTGGACCCGGCGGATTGGAGTCGCGAAGGAACTGGAAGTACGCGAAGGGCGCGATCGGCTTGTCGGTCCTGTTCGCGACTTCGTAGGCCACGTCGATCACGTAGCTGTCACGCTTGAACGTGAAGACCTTCGTGACTTCGACCCCATTGGCATCCAGCGCCTTGAGGCGCACCGCCACGCTCTCCTTGCCGTCGCCGAGCGTGTAGTCGAGTTGCCCGGCCTGGTACGCGCTCTTGTGATTGGGCATGCCGTCGCCCAGCAGGCCCGTTTGCGTGACGAAGTAATGCTGCGGATCGGGCTCCATCAGCGTGAGCGGCCTGGTGCTGTCGAGCGCCGAGTGCTGCTTCTTCATCGTGACGCGGCGGATGTCGCCGCCCGCCGTGTTGATCTCGACGTCGAAGAGGTCGGTCTTCACCGTCACCGTCTGGCCGGCCGGGGCCACGGGGCCTGCCGAAGGCGATGCCGCTGTGGCCGGGGTCACCGCCGGCGTGGAAGCTGCAGTCGGCGCTTTCGGGGCCGTCGCCTCCGACGCCGCGGGCAGCGCGGGCATCGAGGTCGGCGGAAGCTTCGGCGCGAGGGCGGCCTCGTGCTTCTGCCACGCGTCCCACAACATCAGCGCGGAGAAAGAAAAGATGACGAGCAGGATGATGCGTCGGATCTCGATCGTGTTCATACAGTCTCTAGGGCACCGGGTCGAATCCGCCGGCGTGCCAGGGATGGCATTTGGAAATGCGGCGCACGGCAAGCCACGTGCCGTGCCACGCGCCGTGGCGCTCGATGGCGGCCATCGCGTACTCGGAGCAGGTCGGAGTGAAGCGGCACTGGTTTCCCCACCAGGGGCTCAGCAGGTAGCGATAGCCGCGGATCAGCGCGAGGAGCAAGGGCTTCATTCAGCGGCGGGCCAGTTGGTCGAAGAGCGCGCGAATCTCGTCCATCACGTTCGCGAGGCCGGTTGCCTCGAGACGCTCGCGCAACGTGACCACGCAATCGAGCCCGGCGGATTTCACCGGGTGACGCCGGAAGGCTTCGCGCACGAGGCGCTTCAGGTGATTGCGATCGGCGGCGAGCGGAACGTTGCGGCGCGTGACCGCAATTCCAAGGCGCGAGACAGCGCTGCGCGCGGGCAAGGCATGCACGATCGCGAACCGCCCGCGCGCCTTGCGCGCGCTGCGCAGCACCGGACCGAACGATCCGCGCGCGCGGAACCGGTGGCGCCGCGAATAACCCTCGATGCGGGCGCTTCGCGGCATCGGCGCGCTAGACGGCGACGCGCTTGCGGCCCTTCGCTCGGCGCGCGTTGATGACGGCGCGGCCGCTGGCCGTCTTCATGCGCGCGCGAAAGCCGTGTGTCTTCTTCCGGTGCGTGGTGGAGGGCTGGAATGTACGCTTCATTTTTAAGTGTTCCCGAGGCTTCGAGAAAAGCCCAAAATTATAACCTATTCCCGGATCGCAGGACACCTCGCGCCTGTGGATAAGCGCCCTCGTTCCAGATAAAATTTCGGATGCTCGTCGCGTCTTTCTCCCGCGCCTGACTCCCCATCCAAGAATCGCCCATGGACTCGCTTTGGCCGTCGCTCGCCGCTGAACTCCGCAAGGAGTTGCCGGCCCAGCAGTACGACACCTGGATCAAGCCGCTTCGCGCGGAGCGCCAGGACGACCAGTTGCTGCTGGTCGCGCCGAACCACCACGTGCTCAAGTGGGTGCGGACCAACCTCCTCGCCAAGATCGAGTCGCGCATCGAGCACGTGGCCGGCGGGCGCCTGTCGGTGAATGTCGTGCTCGACGAACGTCCGGTCGAGACCGAAATGGTCGTGCCGGAGCCGGTGAGCGTGCCCACGGCCGATCGCGCCACGCGCGAGGAGCATCGGCTCAATCCCGGATTCACGTTCACCAACTTCGTGAACGGCAAGGCCAACCAGATCGCGCGCGCCGCCGCCATCCAGGTAGCCGAGAACCCGGGCACCGCCTACAACCCGCTCTTCATCTATGGCGGAACGGGCTTGGGCAAGACGCACCTGCTGCAGGCCATCGGCACGGAAGTCCTCAAGCGCAACCCGCGCGCCAAGGTCCGCTACATCCACGCGGAGCAATTCGTGGCCGACGTGGTGCGCGCCTACCAGCACAAGAGCTTCGATTCGCTCAAGCGCTACTACCGCTCGCTCGACCTGTTCCTCATCGACGACGTCCAGTTCTTCGTGGGCAAGTCGCGCTCCCAGGAGGAGTTCTTCTATACCTTCAATGCGCTCTTCGAGGCCCACAAGCAGGTCGTGATCACGAGCGACAGTTTCCCGCGGGAAATGACCGGCATCGAGGACCGACTCATCTCGCGCTTCGGCTGGGGCCTCACCGTGGCGGTCGAGCCGCCCGAGCTCGAGATGCGCGTGGCGATCCTGCTCAAGAAAGCCGAGAACGACGGCGTCCGCCTCGACGAGACCGTCGCCTTCTTCATCGCCAAGCACATCCGCTCGAACGTTCGCGAACTCGAAGGTGCCCTGAAGCGCGTCCTGGCGTACGCCCGCTTCAACAACGCCACGGTGACCGTGGTCACCGCGAGAGAAGCGCTGAAGGACCTGCTCGCGGTCCTCAACCGCCAGGTATCCATCGAGAACATCCAGAAGACCGTCGCCGACTATTTCAAGATCAAGGTCTCGGACATGTACTCCAAGAAGCGATTCCGCTCGGTGGCCCGGCCGCGGCAGGTTGCCATGGCGCTCGCCAAGGAGCTCACCCAGCAAAGCCTCCCCGAGATCGGCGAGGCCTTCGGCGGCCGGGACCACACGACCGTGCTCCATGCTTGCCGCAAGACGCAGGAGTTGCGCGAGACCGACCAGGAATTCGCCCGCGACTATGCGCAACTGCAGCAGATACTCCTTGGATGATCGACCCGGAACCCATGAACAACCTGTGGATCGTTTTCAGCGCCGCTTCCATCGCGCTTATTGCCCACAGCTTGCGGTTGTCGGCCAGACAATTCGCCCCCATCTCAAAGGGACATCAACCCATTGATCGGCCGCTTCATTTCCGAGTTATCCCGAATCGGACGCCCTCCTATTAGCTGTCAACTGTCTTTTCCAATAAAGAATTAACAGACAAGACCATGCTCAAGATCAAAACGACGAACGACAAGCTGCTGGGTCCACTGCAGCAGGTCACCGGAATCGTCGAGCGCCGCCACACGCTGCCCATTCTTTCCAACGTGTTGATCACGGCATCGGGTTCCCAGGTCGAGTTCCTGGCGACGGACCTCGAGGTGCAGATCACCGCGAAGGCGGCCATCGAAGGCGCGGCCGAGGGTTCGGTCACGGCCGGCGCGCGCAAGCTCTATGACATCCTGCGGTCGCTTCCGGAGGATGCGGAGGTCTCGCTGGAAGCGAAAGACAATCGCATGACGGTGCGCGCCGGCAAGAGCCGCTTCAACCTGCAGACCCTCGCCGCCGCGGACTTCCCGAAGATGGTCGAGGCCAAGGATGCGTCCAAGACGCTCACGCTTCCCCAGAAGGCCCTCAAGGACGCGCTGGGCCTTGTGCAGTTCGCCATGGCCGTGCAGGACATCCGCTACTACCTGAACGGCGTGCTCTTTTCCGTGGACAAGAACACGCTTCGCGTGGTGGCCACCGACGGCCACCGCCTGTCGTTCGCGAGCCAGTCGTTGTCCGGCGACCATGGGTCCGTGGAAGCGATCCTTCCGCGCAAGACGGTCCTCGAGCTGATCAAGCTGCTGGGCGACACGGACGAGCCGGTCTCGCTCGCCATCGGCTCGAACCAGGCGCGCTTCTCCTTCGGCGGCATCGAGATCGTTTCCAAGATCGTCGAGGGGAAGTTCCCGGACTACCAGAAGGTGATCCCCGCGGCCCACAAGAACCGCGTGTCGCTCGATCGCGCGCTCCTCGCGCAGTCGCTCAACCGCGCGGCGATCCTCTCGAACGAGAAGATCCGCGGCGTGCGCCTCGTCTTCACCAAGGACGCGCTTTCGATAATCTGCACGAACAACGAGCAGGAGGAGGCCGAAGAGGGCCTCGCGCTGGAGTACGACGGAGACCCGCTCGACATCGGCTTCAACATCTCGTACCTCCTCGACGTGCTGAACCACGTCGATTCGGAGACCGTGACCTTCACCATGGGCGACTCGAACTCGAGCGCGCTGGTGCAGATGCCCGGCCGCGACGACTTCAAGTACGTCGTGATGCCGATGCGCATCTAGGGCGCGGGTATCGCGGTCCAACCAGGAATTCAATGGCAACGCTTCCCGACTTCAGCAGCAACGGCCGCCCCGGGGCGGACTACGACTCCTCGAGCATCAAGATCCTCAAGGGCCTGGACGCCGTGCGCAAGCGCCCGGGGATGTACATCGGCGATACGTCCGACGGCACGGGGCTGCACCACATGGTCTTCGAGGTCGTGGACAACGCGATCGACGAGGCGCTCGCGGGGCACTGCGACGACATCAAGGTCGTGATCCATACGGACAACTCGATCTCCGTCGTCGATAACGGCCGGGGCATCCCCACCGACATCAAGGAGGACGACGACCTCAAGCGCTCCGCCGCCGAGATCGTAATGACGGAGCTGCACGCGGGTGGCAAGTTCGACCAGAACTCCTACAAGGTATCCGGCGGCCTGCACGGCGTGGGCGTATCGGTCGTGAACGCCCTGTCGGAGTGGCTGAAGCTTCGCATCTGGCGCGACGGCGAATCGCACTTCATGGAGTTCCACGACGGCGTCGCGGTTAAGCCGCTCGAAGTGACCGGCCAAACCGAGCGCCGCGGCACGGAAGTGCATTTCCTCGCCTCGCGCGAGACCTTCGGCAACGTGGAGTTCCACTACGACATCCTCGCCAAGCGCCTGCGCGAGCTCTCATTCCTCAACAACGGCTGCAAGATCGAGCTGATCGACCAGCGCACGGGCAAGAGCGAGAACTTCGCTCACGCGGGTGGCGTGCAGGGCTTCGTGGAGTACATGAACCGCTCGAAGCAGGTGCTGCACAACAACATCTTCTACGCGGTGGGCGAGAAGGAAGGCATCACCGTCGAAGTCGCGATGCAATGGAACGACTCGTACGGCGAGTCCGTGCAGGTGTTCACCAACAACATCCCCCAGCGCGACGGCGGCACGCACCTTACGGGGCTGCGCGCGGCGATGACCCGGACGATCAACAACTACATCGAGAAGGAAGAGATCGCAAAGAAGGCGAAGGTCGAGACCACGGGCGACGACATGCGCGAGGGTCTCACCTGCGTGCTCTCCGTGAAGGTGCCGGAGCCCAAGTTCTCATCCCAGACGAAGGACAAGCTCGTTTCCTCTGAAGTGCAGCCGGTGGTCTCGGAGATCGTCGGCCAGAAGCTCGCCGAGTTTCTGATGGAAAAGCCTTCGGACGCGAAGATCATCTGCGTGAAGATCGTGGAAGCGGCCCGGGCGCGCGAGGCGGCGCGAAAGGCGCGCGAGCTCACACGCCGCAAGGGCGTGCTGGACGGCATCGGGCTGCCGGGCAAGCTTGCCGATTGCCAGGAGCGCGATCCCTCGCTTTGCGAGCTCTACCTCGTGGAGGGTGATTCCGCGGGCGGCTCGGCCAAGCAGGGCCGGGACCGTCGCAACCAGGCGATCCTTCCGCTGAAGGGCAAGATCCTCAACGTCGAGCGCGCGCGCATCGACAAGATCATCACATCGCAGGAAGTCGCCACGCTCATCACCGCATTGGGAGCGGGCATCGGCGAGGACTTCAACCTCGAGAAGCTGCGCTACCACCGAATCATCATCATGACGGATGCGGACGTGGACGGCGCGCATATCCGCACGCTGCTGCTCACGTTCTTCTATCGGCAGATGCCGGCGCTCATCGAGCGCGGCCACATCTACGTGGCACAGCCGCCGCTGTACAAGGTGAAGAGCGGCAAGGAAGAGCGCTACCTCAAGGACGAGCTCGAGCTCAAGCAGTACCAGCTTCGCAAGGCGCTCAACGGCGCTGCGCTGGTACCTGCGGCGAACGCCGTTCCTCTGGCGGGAGAGGCCCTCGAGAGGATCGCGTCCGAATACCTCACCACGGAGGCGGTGATCGAGAGGCTGTCGATCGCCATGGATCCTTCGGTGCTCCGCGCCATGCTCGGCATGCAGCGCATCTCCCTAGCGGACAAGGAAGGCGCCACCGCGGCCGCGAAGGAGTTCTACCGGATGCTCACGCCCCAGGCGCCCAAGACGCACATCGAGCGCGATCCCACGTCGGAGGGCTGGAGGCTGCGCCTGGAAAAGATCGTCCACGGCAACAAGGTCGAGACAGTGATCGATCACGCGTTCCTGGAAAGCGGCGATTACGCGCAGATCGTGAAGACGGCGCAGACGCTCGCGGGCCTCATTGGGCCCGACGCGCAGGTGAAGCGCGGCGACACGCCCCGCTCGGTGAAGTCGTTCAAGGAAGGTCTCGACTGGCTGCTCGCCGAGGCCAAGGGTTCCATGGGGATCCAGCGCTACAAGGGCCTGGGCGAGATGAATCCCGAGCAGCTCTGGGAAACGACGATGGATCCGTCCCAGCGGATCCTGCTCAAGGTGCAGATCGAGGACGCGATCAGCGCCGGCGAGATCTTCTCGACCCTCATGGGCGACGAGGTCGAGCCGCGGCGCCTGTTCATCGAGTCGAACGCTCTCGGAGTGACGAACCTCGACGTGTGACGGGAGTCGCATCGAGATGACCTCCCGAGGCGAGCGTTCCCCCCCGGCCGGCACCTTCCGCTCGCTGCAGGTACCCAACTACCGCCTGTGGGCGGCGGGCGCGTTCGTCTCGAACATCGGCACGTGGATGCAGCGTACGGCGCAGGACTGGATCGTGCTGGCCGAGCTCACGCCGCACAACGCCACTGCCGTCGGCATCGTGATGGCGCTGCAGTTCGGCCCTTCATTGTTGCTGCTGCCGTTCTCGGGCTTCGCCGCGGATTACTTCGACCGCCGCAAGCTCCTGTTGGCGACACAGTCCATCCAGGGATTGCTGGCGCTCGGCCTGGGACTGCTCGCCGTGACCGGGGCGATCCAACTCTGGCACGTCTACGCGTTCGCCTTCATGCTGGGATGCGTAACGGCGTTCGACGCCCCCGCGCGCCAGGCTTTCGTCTCGGAGCTCGTGTCCGAAGCGTTCCTGTCCAACGCGGTGGCGCTCAACTCGACCTCGTTCAACGCGGCTCGCATGATCGGCCCGGCGATCGCCGGCGTGCTGATCGCCGGCATCGGCACCGCGTGGGTCTTCATGATCAACGCCGCGTCGTTCGTCGCGGTGATCGCGGCGCTCGCCGCCCTTCATGTGGAGGAGCTTGTCGGGCGCGAACGCGCCGTGCGCAGGCCCGGCAGCTTCGTGGAGGGATTCCTGTACCTCGGCGGGCGGCCCGACCTGCTCACGATCCTCGGGATGCTGTTCCTCATCATGACTTTCGGCATCAACTTCCCGGTGTTCGTCTCGGCCATGGCGATCGAGGTGTTCCACGCCGGCTCGGGCGCGTTCGGCCTGCTCTCCTCGATGCTCGCGATCGGTTCGGTGCTCGGGGCGCTGTTCGCGGCGCGCCGGGAGAGGCCGCGCGTGGCATTCCTCCTCGCGGGCGCCGCGGTGTTCGGCGTGGGACTCCTGCTCGCGTCGCTCATGCCGACCTACGCGCTCTTCGGCGCCATGCTCATCCTGGTGGGATGGTCCGCGCAGACTTTCAACACCACCGCCAACAGCTCCGTGCAGCTGCTGACCGAACCGGTGATGCGCGGGCGCGTGATGGCCGTGTACATGGGCATCGCGATGGGCTGCACGCCGTTGGGCGCTCCGCTCGTCGGATGGGTCGCGGACACTTACGGGGCACGCTGGTCGCTTGCCCTGGGCGCTTCCTCCGGATTTCTCGCCGCGATGCTGGGGTTGTCCTATCTCGTGCGCTATCGCGGGTTGCGCGTTGGCCGCGAGAACCTGCGCCTGCGGGTCACCATGCAGGGCCGCGAGCGCAAGGGCGGCCCTCAGCTCCCCGATTACCGGGCGCCGGATCCGCAGCCCAAATAGGGTTCAGGCGGCCTTGCGTTTGGCCTTGGCAGCAGCGCGAGCAACGGGCTTGGCGGCTTTCCCGCCCTTGCTTTTCTTCCCGGCCTTCGCCGCGATCAGCTCGAGCGCTTCCTCGAGCGTGATCGTGTTGATCGCATTCTGGTCTGGAAGCGTGGCATTCACCCTGCCGTGCTTCACGTAAGCACCATAGCGCCCCGAATATAGGCCCACGGGCTGGTTGTCATCGGGATGCTTGCCGAGGACCTTGAGCGCGCCGCGCGCGCTGAACTGCTTGGGTTCCTTGAGGAGCGCGACCGCCCGATCGAGCGCGATTGAAAAAACGCTCTCGTCCTTGGGAATCGACTTGAACGTGCCGTCGTGGCTTACGTACGGGCCGAATCGGCCGATGGCCGCGACAACCTTCTTGCCGTCTTCCGGATGGGGCCCGAGCTCCCGCGGCAGCGCGAGGAGCTGGAGGGCGATGGCGAGGTCCACGCTTTCCGGCGCCACGTTCTTCGGCACCGAAACGCGCTTGGGCTTCTGGTCGCCCTCGGGTTCGCCCAGCTGCACGTACGGACCGAAGGGGCCGAAGAGAAGCTGGATCTTCTTGTGCGTCTTGGGGTCTTCGCCGATCTCGCGCTTCTGCGACTCCGGACTCTCCGCGCCGTCCACGTTGCGCGTGTAGTCGCAATCCGGGTAGCCCGCGCAACCGATGAACCGGCCGCGCCGGCCGAGGCGAAGAGTGAGATGGTGCTTGCCGCACTTGGGGCACATCTCGTCCAACTGCTCCTGCGTC
>DATJVS010000041.1:0-16118 GCA_035501715.1 Usitatibacter sp. | reverse complement strand
CGCCATCTTCATCGAAGAGCTGCGCAAGGCGACGAACGAAGACGGCGTGACCTGGTACGACCAGACGGCGCAGGCCTTCGCGGTGTTCCTGCCGGTGCGCTCCGTCGGCGTGATGGGCGACGGCCGCACCTACGAGCACGTCGTGGCGCTGCGCGCCGTGGCCACGAGCGACTTCATGACGGCCGACTGGGCCGAGCTTCCCCATGCCCTGCTCGGCAAGGTATCGAGCCGCATCATCAACGAGGTGCGCGGCATCAACCGCGTGACCTACGACATCTCCTCCAAGCCGCCCGCCACCATCGAGTGGGAGTAGTATCGGCGGCATGTCCGAGCATCGTCCCGTCGCGCCGCCGGATCGCCGCGTAGCCGCGCTCGAAGCCGCGTTCGAAGCGCGTGGCCTCGACGCGAAAGCCTTCGTGGACAAGCAGGTGCGCGTCTCCGAGGAAGACTGGGTGCCGCAAAACGGCGCGCGCGTGGTCGCGAAGGCGTGGACCGATCCCGCTTTCCGCGAGCGGCTGCTTCGCGACGGAAGATCGGCCGTGGCCGAGCTGGGCCTTTCGATGCCCGCGCACCATCGCCACCTCGTGGTGCTCGAGAACACGCCCACGCTGCACAACGTGATCTGCTGCACGCAATGCTCGTGCACCGCGTACACGATCATCGGGTTGCCGCCGGACTGGTACAAGGACTTCGAATATCGCGCGCGCGTCGTTCGCGAATCGCGCACCGTGCTTCGCGAAATGGGGCTCGACCTTGCGCCCGAGATCGAGATCCGCGTGTGGGACACCTCCGCCGACACGCGCTACATGGTGCTGCCGGTGCGTCCGGCGGGCACCGAGGGATGGAGCGAGGAGCGCCTCGCCGCCATCGTCACCAAGGACGCCATGATCGGCGTGGCGAGGTTGTAGTGGACGGCATGCACGACCTGGGCGGCAAGCAGGGCTTCGGCCCGGTGCGCCACTCGCCGCGAGCGAAAGTCTTCCACGAGGAATGGGAAAAGCGGGGCAACGCCTTGCTCGCGCTCGCGGTCAAGAGCGGCTTCCTCAACATGGACGAGTACCGCCACGCCATCGAGCGCATGGAGCCGCGCCACTATCTCGCGGCGGGCTACTACGAGCGCGCCCTCACGGGGCTGCTCACGATGCTCGTGGAGAAGGGCGTGGTTTCGCGCGACGAGCTGGAGCGCCTGGCCGGCGGAGCGATTCCGCTTGCGCGCCCGAGCGCGCCGGGCCGTCCCAATGCCGCAGTGCGCGAGCGTTTCGCAAAGGGCGACCGCGTGCGCGTGAAGGAAGACTTCATCCCGGGCCACATCCGCATGCCCGCCTACATCCGCGGCAAGACCGGCGTCGTCGTCGCAGAGTCGCCGGCCTATCCGTTTCCCGATGCGCACGCGCACGGCGTGCATGCCGAGGACGAGCCGACCTATGACGTCGCCTTCCGGGCCGAGGACCTGTGGCCCCACGGCGCCGATCCCGCGCTCGTCCACGTGGGCGTATTCCAGAGCTACCTCGAACGCGCGTAGGCCGTGGCGGTCCAACGGGGGATAGCCGCCGCCTATTTGATCGATAAAAACAATCAAATTGCGGGTTTCGATTGGCCGGGAATAGACTTTTTCCCGGATCCAGCCCGAGGAGAACCACATGCCCGATGATGCCAAGTGCCCGTTCAACCACATCGCCGGCGCCGGCCGGACCAACCGCGACTGGTGGCCGAGGCAGCTGCGGCTGGAGTTGCTGCACCAGCACTCCGCGAAGTCCGACCCGATGGGCAAGGGCTTCGACTACGCCAGGCAATTCAAGAGCCTCGACTACAAGGCGCTCAAGAAGGACCTGGTCAAGCTGATGACCGACTCGCAGGACTGGTGGCCGGCGGACTTCGGCCACTACGGCCCGCAATTCATCCGCATGGCCTGGCATGCGGCCGGGACCTACCGGATCACCGACGGCCGCGGCGGCGCGGGCCGGGGCCAGCAGCGCTTCGCCCCCCTCGACAGTTGGCCCGACAACGTCAACATCGACAAGTCGCGCCGGCTGCTGTGGCCGATCAAGCAGAAATACGGCGACAGGATCTCCTGGGCCGACCTGCTGGTCCTTGCGGGCAACGTGGCGCTGGAATCGATGGGCTTCCGGACCTTCGGCTTCGGCGGCGGCCGCCCGGACGTCTGGGAACCGGACGAGGACGTGAACTGGGGCGAGGAGATCGCATGGCTGGGCGTCGACAAGCGCTTCTCCGGCGACCGCGACCTGCTTGCGCCGTTCGGCGCCACGCACATGGGCCTCATCTACGTGAACCCGGAAGGCCCGAACGCGAGCGGCGACTACATGGCGGCCGCCAAGGACATCCGCGCCACGTTCGGCCGCATGGCGATGAACGACGAAGAGACGGTCGCGCTGATCGCCGGCGGACACACCTTCGGCAAGGCCCACGGTGCGGCGCCGGAATCGCACAAGGGTCCGGATCCGGAAGGCGCGCCGCTGGAAGCGCAGGGCCTGGGCTGGATGAGCGACTACGGCACGGGGCACGGCGCCGACACGATCTCGAGCGGCATCGAGGTGACCTGGACGAAGACCCCGGCGCTGTGGAGCAACAACTTCTTCGAGAACCTGTTCCGGTACGAATGGGAACTCACCAAGTCGCCCGCCGGCGCCAAGCAGTGGGTGGCGAAGAATGCCCCGGAGATCATTCCCGACGCGCACATCCGCGGCAAATTCCACAAGCCGACCATGCTGACCACGGACCTCACGCTGCGCTTCGATCCCGAGTTCGGCAAGATCTCGCGCCGCTTCCACGACGATCCGCAGGCTTTCGCCGATGCCTTCGCACGGGCCTGGTTCAAGCTCACGCACCGTGACATGGGCCCGCGCGCCCGCTACCTGGGGCCGGAAGTGCCGAAGGAAGAGCTGATCTGGCAAGACCCGATCCCCGCGGTGAACCACAAGCTGATCGGCGAGAAGGAGATCGCCGACCTCAAGAAGAAGATCCTCGCCTCGAAGCTCACGGTGGCGCAGCTGGTGTCCACGGCGTGGGCGTCGGCCTCCACCTTCCGCGGCTCCGACAAGCGCGGCGGCGCGAACGGCGCGCGCATCCGCCTGGCGCCGATGAAGGATTGGGAAGTCAACCAGCCGGCGAGGCTCGCGAAAGTGCTGAAGACGCTCGAGGGCATCCAGTCCGACTTCAACAAGAAGGCCAAGGGCGGCAGGAAAGTCTCGCTCGCCGACCTGATCGTGCTCGCCGGTTGCGCGGGCGTGGAGCAGGCGGCGAAGAAGGCCGGCGTCGCCGTGAAGGTGCCGTTCAGGCCCGGACGCATGGACGCGAGGCCGGACCAGACCGACGCCGGATCCTTCGCGGTGCTCGAGCCCATCGCCGACGGCTTCCGCAACTACCTGAAGGGCAAGTTCGAGGTGTCCGCGGAGCACCTGCTGGTCGACCGGGCGCAGCTGCTCACCCTCACGGCCCCGGAGATGACGGTCCTCGTCGGCGGCCTGCGCGTGCTGGGCGCCAACGCCGGTGGCACGAAGCACGGCATCTTCACCGCGAAGCCGGAGACGCTGTCCAACGACTTCTTCGTCAACCTGCTCGACATGCGCACCGAGTGGAAGCCGGTCTCCGACGCCAAGGACGTGTTCGAGGGCCGCGACCGCAAGACGGGCAAGGTGAAATGGACCGGTACGCGCGTCGATCTCGTATTCGGCTCGAACTCGCAACTGCGCGCGCTCGCCGAGGTCTATGCAAGCGCCGACGCGAAGAAGAAGTTCGTCGATGATTTCGTCGCGGCGTGGAACAAGGTCATGAATCTCGATCGCTTCGACATCTAAGGAGAACACGCGTGGATGCCATCAAACCCCTTTTCACCGCCTCGGCCACCTGCACGGGCGGCCGCAACGGCCACACGCAGGCCGACGACGGCAGCGTGGGCGCGGACCTCTCGGTGCCCAAGGCCATGGGCGGCCCGGGCAAGCCCAACACGACCACGCCCGAGCACCTGTTCGCCGCGGGCTACGCGGCGTGCTTCGGAGGCGCGCTGGATTTCGTCGGCAAGCAGCAGAAGAAGAATGCGGCGGGCGCGACAATCACGTGCGCCGTGTCGATCGGGCCGCGGGATCTCGGCGGCTTCGGCCTCGCGGTGAAGCTGAAGGTCGTGGACATGAGCCTGCCGCAGGCCGAGCTCGCGGCGCTCGCGAAGGAAGCCCACGAGAAGATCTGCCCGTACTCGCACGCCACGCGCAACAACGTGGACGTGCAGCTCGAGGTGGTGGGCGCCTAGCCGCGCGCCGACCGCCTACCAGGGCGAGGCGGCGATCCGGATCGACCCTTCGCCCGTCGGCCCCGCGACGTGCACCGCGCAGGCGAGGCACGGATCGAAGCTGTGGATCGTGCGCAGGATCTCGATCGGCTGCTTCGAGTCTTCCAGGCGCGTGCCCTTCAACGCCGCCTCGTAGGCCCCATCCTGGCCCTTGGAGTCGCGCGGACCCGCGTTCCACGTGCTCGGCACCACCGCCTGGTAGTTGGCGATCTTGCCGTCGCGGATCACGATCCAGTGGCCGAGCGCGCCGCGCGGCGCCTCCATCGTGCCGGCGCCCTTCGCCTCGCGCGGCCACGTGGACGGATCCCACTGCGCCTCGTTGAAGGTGCGCAGGTCGCCTGACTTGATATTGGCGATCAGGTGGTCGTACCACGTCTGCATCGTGTCGGCGATCACCTTGGTCTCGAGCGTGCGCGCCGCGGTGCGTCCGAGCGTCGAGTAGAGCGCCGTGATCGGCACGTCGAGCTTCTTGAGCGTGCTGTCGACGAGCTCCTTGGTGAGCGGATGCCCCTTGGCGTAGAGCATCAGCACGCGTGCGAGCGGGCCCACCTCGACGGGCTTGCCGCGCCAGCGCGGCGACTTGAGCCACGAGTAGGACTTGTCGACCTCGAGGTTCTTGTACGGCGGCTTCGGTCCCGAGTAGTTGAACTTCGTCTCCCCGTCGTGGGGATGCAGCCCCTGGTCCTTGCCGCCGCTGTAGTCGTACCAGGAATGCGAGACGAACTCCTGGATCTGGTCGCCCGCGTACAGGTCGAGCGGCTCGATCTTCGTGAGGTCGCGGTTCAGGATCACGCCCGCGGGGATGAGGTAGGTCGAGGGATCCGACATCCCCTTCTCCGGGAAGTCGCCGTAGGTCATGAAGTTGCCGAGCCCTTCGCCGAGCGCGCCCCAGTCCTTGTAGAACGACGCGATGGCGAGCGTGTCGGGGACGTAGACCTGGTCCACGAACTGGCGCATCTGCCGGATGATGTCCTGCACCTGCGCAAGCCCCACCATGTTCACGGAGGTGGCGGCCGCGCCCCCCACCTGCGGCCCGCCCGAGTCGATGCTGATCGCGCACGGCACGCCGCCCACGAGGAAGTTCGGGTGCGGGTTCTTGCCGCCGAAGATCGCGTGCAGCTTGGCGACCTCGCGCTGCCAGGCGAGCGCGTCGAGGTAATGGGCGACGGCCATCAGGTTCGCCTCGGGCGGCAGCTTGTAGGCCGGGTGGCCCCAGTAGCCGTTGGCGAAGATGCCCAGCTGGCCCGACTCGACGAAGGTCTTGAGCCGCCGCTGGGTATCGGAGAAGTAGCCCGGCGAGGAGTTGGCGTAGCTCGAGATGCTCTGCGCGAGATCCGAGGTCTTCTTCGGGTCGGCCTTGAGGGCCGAGACCACGTCCACCCAGTCGAGCGCATGCAGGTGGTAGAAGTGCATCACGTGGTCGTGGACGTACTGCGCCGCGATCATCAGGTTGCGGATGAGCTGGGCGTTGGGCGGTATCGGATACTTGAGCGCATCCTCCACGGCGCGCACGGAGGCGATGCCGTGCACCAGAGTGCACACGCCGCAGATGCGCTGCGCGAACGCCCAGGCGTCGCGCGGGTCGCGCCCGCGCAGGATGATCTCGATGCCGCGCACCATCGTGCCGGAGCTCGAGGCGCGCGTGATGCGGCCGTCGGCGTCGGTGTCGGCCTCGATGCGCAGGTGGCCTTCGATTCGGGTGATGGGGTCGAGCACTACGGTTTGCGTTGCCATGTTCATGCCTCAGCGAGGTTGTCGGCCACCAGTTCCAGGAGGCTCTTCATCGTCTTGTCCCACTTGAAGTGCGCCTGCCCGTCGTCGAACGTCTGCCGGCAGTTGGCGCAGCTCGTGACCGGGAGCTCCGCGCCGGTGGCGTCGATCTGGTCCATCTTCAGCTGGAAAACCTTGTAGCGCAGCGCGTCCGCGCGATGGATGGCCACCACGCCGCCGCCACCGCCGCAGCACCATGCGGTGCCCTTGGTCGGGAACATCTCCTTCAGCTCGATTCCGAGCGCCGCCATCACCTCGCGCGGGGCTTCCACCGCGCCGCCACGCCGCGAGATCTGGCAGGGATCGTGGAACGTCGCGCTCTTCGCGAGCTTCTTCAGCTTGAGCTTGCCGCCGCGCACGTTGTCGGCGAGGAACTCCGAGATGTGCACGACGCGGAAGGGCAGCGGCTTGCCGTACACGTTGGCGCCCATCCAGCGAAGCGCCCCATAGGCGTGGCCGCACTCCGGCAGCACGAGCGTCTTCGCGCCGCAGGCGACCGCGGCCTCGATGAGCTTCAGGCTCATCTCGCGCTGCCATTCTTCCTGCCCCGAGAGCAGCCCGAAATTGGTCGCCTCGTAGCCGTCGGTGCGGAAGGTCCAGTCCACGCCCAGGTGCTTCATGATCTTCGCGGTGGCGGCGATCGATTCCGGGTACTTCATGATCTCGATCGACGACATCGTGCACAGCACGTCGGCCTTCGCCTTGTCGACGGGAATCTCGATCTCGTTCTCGTCGGCGATCCATTCGACGCGGTCCTTGAAGACCTTGGGCGTGGCGCCCAGCGGGCTTCCTTCGCGCGCGCCGCGCTCGGCCGCGGCCCAGAGCTCGTGGGGCATGAGGCCCGCCTGCGCCATGCCGTGGCGCGCCTGGCTGATGAGGCCGGCGATGTCGATGCCCATCGGGCACATGAGCGAGCAGCGCCCGCAAACGGTGCAGGAGTCGTAGAGGAGGTGCTGCCATTCCTCGAGCTCGCCCACGGTCACCGGGGCCTTGAGCCCCAGCGTGCGGTAGATGGCCGCGAACGGGCCGTACTCGCGCTTGTACGCCTGCTTCATGGGCTCGAGCTTCCACACCGGCGTGTAGCGTGGGTCGCCCGTCACCTCGTAGAAGTGGCAGGCCTCCGCGCACATGCCGCAGTGGATGCACGACTCGAGGTAGATCGCCGCGGTGCGGCCGAAGTCCTTCACGAACCCGTGCATCGCCTTCTGGACGCGCTCGGCGTCGGGCATCTCGCCCTGCTTGTCGTAGCGCACCTCGGGCTCCTTCACCGTGTGGCGCGGGCCCTCGGTCTCGACCGGGTGCTTCACGTCGATGTCGGTGGTCATAGCGGGGCTCCCTTGCGTTCGAACTGCATCCCCTGGGTGCCGCGGGCGAGGAAGATGGTGAACGAGTGCATCAGCTTGCCGAACGGGAACCACACCATCAGCAACTCGACAGCGAGCAGGTGCACCGCGAGCAGCGTGGGGTAGGGCGCTCCGAAGTGGCTGAAGGCGAGCATGCCCGTGGCCACCGGCGCGATCGTGACGAACCAGCTGAAGTAGTCGTCGAAGTTCGACAGCATGCGCTTCACCGGATCCCAGATCCGGTGGACCAGCACCGCGACGAGCGCGGCTACCGACACGGCGGCGAAGAAGTAGATCGCCGCGCCGGGCAGGCTGGGCCAGTCGAAGCCGAACACGCGGTGGAAGTTCACGCCGAGGACGCCCTTGAAGAGGTCCTCGAAGTACAGGATGTGCGGCAGGTAGAAGAACAGGGCCACGAGGAAGCCGATGTGGAACGTGTAGCCCATGATCTCGCCGAAGGCGGTGCCGCCCAGGAACTCCTTGCGCGGCCAGGAGCGAAGCCCGATGAGCCTCAGGCCCTTCCACACCGCCGTGTTGCGCGGCTCGGAGAGGTCGCGCCGACCCCGCAGCAGCAGGATGCCCAGCAGCCGCCACAGGATCCCGATCACGAAGATCGTGAGCGCCCAATGCATGCCCGGGCCGCGCGTGAATGCGAGCAGGTCCATGTCAGCCCTCCTTCTCGACTTTTTCCTGGCGCTTGCGGCCGAAGTACGCGGCCGCCGCGCCCGCGGCGATGCCCACCGCCGCCGCCGCGCCCAGCGTCTTCGCGTTGCCCCATTCGGTCGTGGACAGCGCCTTGTAGAAGCTTCCCTTGTCCCAGAAATCCGGCTCCGAGCAGCCGAGGCAGCCATGCCCCGACTGGATCGGGAAGCTGGTCCCCGCGTTCCACTTAACGGTGGCGCAGGCGTTGTGCGTGATGGGCCCCTTGCAGCCCAGCTCGTACAGGCACCAGCCGTTGCGCGCGCCCTCGTCGTCGAAGGTCTTGGCGAACTTGCCCTGGTCGTAGAAGGGCCGCCGGTAGCAGCGGTCGTGGATCGTGTCGCCGTAGAAGGCGCGCGGCCTCAACTGCTCGTCGAGCTCCGGGATCTTGCCGAACGTGAGGTAATGCGCGAGCACGCCGGTCATCACCACCGCGATCGGCGGGCAGCCCGGCACGTTGATGACGGGCTTGTCCTTCACCAGGTCCGACACGGCACGCGCGCCCGTGGGGTTGGGGTTCGCCTTGGGAATCCCGCCGAACGAGGCGCAGCTTCCGATGGCGACCACCGCTGCGGCGCCCTTCACGCCCTGCTGGAGGATGTCCACGAAGCTCTCGCCGGCCCAGGTTCCATAGATGCCGCCGTCCGAGGTGGGGATCGAGCCGTCCACCAGCAGGAGGTATTTCCCGTCCCATTCCTTCATCGCCGCCGCGCGCGCGGCCTCGGCGGCGGTGCCCGAAGCGGCCATCAGCGTGTGGTGGTAGTCGAGCGAGACCAGGTCGAGGATGAGGTTCTCGAGCGTAGGCGAGCTCGAGCGCGTGAGCGACTCGGTGCAGCCGGTGCACTCCTGGAACGACAGCCAGATCACCGAGGGGCGCTTCGCCTTGGCGAGCGCCTGCGCGATGGCCGGGGCCATGCCGGGCGGCAGCGCCATCAACGACGTGAGCGCGGAACAGAACTTGAGGAACGCGCGGCGGTTCACGCCGCTCGCTTGCAGGGCATCACCCAGTGTTGTCATGGTTGCAACGCCTCCTTCAGGCGGATCAGTCCATCGGTAACGTCTTCCCCGGGCGCCCGGAGGATCAGGGGCACCTCGCAAATCTCGACCAGGTCGGCGACGACCTCGCCGGCCTCGTTGCGGTGCGTGACGCGCCATACGCCGGGATACTGCGACTCGCGCACCTCGCTCGCGCCGAAGGCTTCGACGCTCGCGCTCACGGCGCCCGCGCCCAGGACCGTGTCGAGCTCGGCATAGTCGCCGCGGGTGAGCGGCAGGCTGCGCAGGTCGATGCTCGCCGGCTCGCCGCCGCGGGTCCACGCATCGACGAGCTGGGCGAGCTCGTGCATCAGCGCGCGCACGTTGCCGGTCGGCGCGTCCGCTCCGTCCACGACCTTGACGGCGATCTTGTCGAGCCCGCTCATGATTGCCACCGCTCGATGAGCTCGCGGGCGCGCTCGCACGCGGCGGGGATCGCCCGCGCGACCCGCTCGCTCGGCGATTCCGACCAGTCGATCGATTCGGGCTGGATGCCGATGAGCGCGCGCCGTTGCGGCAGGTGACCGGCGAGCGCCGCGAGCGCCATGAGGTCCAGCAGGCTCACCTCGTGCACGCTGCGCTTGCGCTCCGATCCGAGGAACGAGTCCATGCGCTCACCCTCGAAGACCTCGACGCTGCCGGGCTCCGTGCGCATTTGCGCCGCGTCCATGACGATGAGCGCCGGCGTCGATTCGATGAGACCCGCGAGCGTGAAGCTCAGCGTGCCGCCGTCGGCGAACTCCACGCCCGGACGCGGGAACGCCTGCTCGAGATACCGCATGGCGTGCACCCCGGCGCCTTCGTCGCCCAGCAGGGTGTTGCCCACGCCGAGCACGAGGATCGAGTCCACGCGCTCAGCAGATTCGGGGAAGGGGATCATCTTCCAGTTCCTCCAGCGAGCGTTCGCCGCCCAGTTCGGTCTCGAGAATCACCTGCGGCCTTCCGCCCTGCACGATGCCGATGCGCGCGGCCTCGCGCCCTGCGGGCAGGGCCTGCCACGCATCGAGGGCGGCCTGCGCGTCCTCTGGAGCGAGCACCGCCACCACGCGGCCCTCGCAGGCGAGAAAGAGCGGATCGAATCCGAGCATCTCGCACACCGCGAGCACCGGCGGGCGAATTGGAATGGAGGGCTCGTGCAGCCGCACGCAAAGGCCCGTGGCGCGCGCGATCTCGTGCATCACCGTCGCGAGGCCTCCGCGCGTCGGATCGCGCATGAAGCGAAGCCCGGGCAGCTCGAGCAGCGCCGCGGTGAGGGGCAGCACGCTCGCCGCGTCGGAGGCGAGGTCGCCGCGCAGGCCGAACTGCTCGCGCGCGAGCAGCACTGCCGTCCCGTGGTCGCCCACCGGGCCGCTCGCGAGGATCACGTCGCCTTCGCGGATGCGATCGACGCCCAGGCGCAGCCCCGGGCGGCGCACGCCGACGCCGGTGGTGGCGAAGTACACGCCGCCGCCCTCGCCACGGCGCACGACCTTGGTGTCGCCAGCGGCGATCCGCACGCCGCACTCGCGGGCGGCGATCGCCATGCTGGAGACGAGCCGCTCGAGGCGCTCGAATTCGAGGCCTTCCTCGATGAAGGCGCTGAGGCTCAGGTAGGCGGGCACCGCGCCCGCAACGGCGAGGTCGTTCACCGTCCCGTGCACCGCGAGCGAGCCGATGTCGCCGCCGGGAAACTCGAGGGGCTGCACCGTGAAGCCGTCGGTGGTGACGAGCACCTCGCCTTCGGGCAGCGGAAGGTGCGCGGCGTCGCAGCTCGTGTCGAGCTCGGGATTGGCGAGGTGGCGCACGAACACCTCCTCGATCAGCTCGCGCATGAAGCGTCCGCCGTTGCCGTGGGCGAGCGTCACGTGCCGGCCTTCCATCATGGATGCGCTCCCGCTTCGATCAGTTGGCCGAAGCTCAGCCCCGCGTCGTTGCAGGGGATGCGCTCGGGCAGGAAGACGCTGAAACCGTTCTGCCCGGCAAGGCGCGCGATGCGTTCGGACAGCGCGCGATTCTGGAAGACTCCGCCCGTGAGCCCGATGCGCGTCACGCCATGGGCCGCGCGGACCGCGCGCGCCTGGTCGAGCGCCGCGTGCGCGAGCGTCGCGTGGAAAGCGCTCGCGCGCTCGGCGACGCTGAGCTCGTCGTCCTGCAGCAGGTCGAGAAGCGGCGCCCAGTCGCTCATCCATACGCCGTCGCGCAATGCGAGGGGCAGCGCGAGCGGTTCGCCCTCGCCTTGGCACGCGGCTTCGAGCGCCATCGGCGCCTGGGCCTCGAAGCTCGCTTCCCGGACGAGGCCGAGCATCGCCGCGGCCGCGTCGAAGAGGCGGCCCACCGATGACGTGGGCGGGCAGTTCAGCTTGTGTTCCCACGCAGCTCGCAGCAGCGCCGTATCTTCCGGCGCGTCCTTCCACGTTCGGCCGGCCTCCCAGCACAGAGAGAGGGCGTTGCGCCACGGTTCGCGCGCCGCGCGTTCGCCGCCGGCGAGTCGGAAGGGGCGAATGCTCGCCGCGCGCCGCCAGCCGCCGGGTCGGCCCAGCAGCGCCTCGCCTCCCCACAGCGTGCCGTCTTCACCGTAGCCCGCGCCGTCCCACGCGAAGACGAGCCAATCGCCGCGCTCGGGAAATTCTCCCGCGAGCGCCGAAGCGTGCGCATGGTGATGGAACACACGCGCCACCGGAAGGCCCCATCGCCCGGACAGGCGCGTGGTGGCGTAGCCCGGATGCGCGTCGCAAGCGAGCCTTCGCGCGGTCACGCCGTAGAGCGACTGCAGATCGGCGGCGACCTGCTCGAGGAGCGCGAGGCTTCGCGGCGATCCCATGTCGCCCAGGTGCGGCGAGACGATCGCGCGGCGCTCCCAACCGAGGGCGATTGTGTTCTTCAGGTGCCCGCCCAGCGCGAGCACCGGTTCCTCGAGTCGCACGGGCAGTTCGATCTCGAGCGGGGCGTTGCCGCGTCCGAGCCGCATGGGGCGGGCCCTGCCGAGGATCACGCGGCACACGGGATCGTCCGCGGGACGCACGATCGGCCGATCGTGATGCAGGAACTCGTCGGCGACGCGCGCAAGCCGCGCCTGCGCTTCGTCGTTGTCGGTGAGCACCGGCTCCCCGCTCACGTTGCCGGAGGTCGCCACGAGCGGCGCGCCGAAATCCCCGAGGAGGAGATGATGCAGGGGGCTATAGGGAAGCATGGCGCCGATCTCGGCGCTGCCCGGGGCGATCGCGCCGGCGAGGTGCGATCCCTCGCGCTTGGGCACGAGCACGATGGGGCGCACCGGATCGAGCAGCGCCTCGCGATGGGTCGAGTCGATGAACGCGACGCGCTCGAGCGCGGCGAGGGTGGCGTCCATCGGAAACATCACCGCGAGCGGCTTGTCGGGGCGGGCCTTGCGTTCGCGAAGCTTCGCCACGGCCGCGGGATTGGCCGCGTCGCACATCAGGTGATAGCCGCCGATGCCTTTCACCGCGACGATCTTTCCGGCCGCGAGCGCGGCCACACAGGCCGCGAGCGCCTCGTCGCCCTGCAGCAGCGAAGCTTCGCGGCGGAACGACAGGCGCGGACCGCATCGCGGACAGGCAATGGGCTCGGCATGGAAGCGCCGGTCGGGCGGATCGGCGTACTCGGCGGCGCATTGCGGGCACATCTCGAAGCGCGCCATGCTCGTGGCCGCCCGGTCGTAGGGAAGGGCGCGAATCAGCGTGTAACGCGGGCCGCACTGCGTGCAGTTCACGAAGGGATGCCGATAGCGGCGGTCGAGCGGATCGCGCAGCTCCGCGAGGCACTCGTCGCAGGCGAAGAGGTCGGGGGGCACGCGCACCTGCGCGGGCACGCCGCCGCGGCTTTCGAGGATGGCGAAGCCGCGCACCGCCTGGCGCTGTGCCGGCTCGTCGGCGAGCTTCTGCGGGCGCGCAAGCGGCGGCGCTTCCGCGATGAGCGATTCGGCGAAGCGCTCGAGGTCGTCGGCGCGCCCCTGCGCGACCACCTCGACGGTTCCCGCGAGGTTGCGCACCCAGCCCTCGACCTTGCAGCGCTGCGCGACGCGATAGACGAAAGGCCGGAAACCGACGCCCTGCACCCTTCCGCCGAAGAGCAATCGCCTGGTCTGGGTGTCGAGCATCGCCGCGTCCTCGCTCAGGAGACCGTTTCCGTCCGGGACTTGCGAATGCCGCCCGCCCACCAGATGCGGCAGGCGCCTTCGTCGGAGACCATGCACGGACCCACGGGCGTGCGGGGCGTGCACGCGCGGCCGTAGAGATAGCACTGGTCCGGGTAGATCTTGCCCAGCACCACGCGCGCGCAGTCGCAGCCGGGCGGCATCTGCCCGGCGCGCTTGCGCTGCGAGTCGAGCAGGTCCCCGAAGCGGATCGCGGCGTCGCGGTCGCGGTATTCGTCGCGCAGCGCGAAGCCGGAGCGCGGGATCACGCCGATGCCGCGCCAGTTGGCATCGACCACGTGCATCACCTGGGCGAGGTGCCGACGCGCCACCGGGTTGCCGCCGGGCCGCACCACCTCGGGATAGCAGTTGTCGAGGAAGCGGCGTCCTTCGAGGAGCTGGCGCAGCACCGAGTAGGTTCCCGCGAGCAGGCTCTCCGCGGTGAATCCGGCCACCGCCGCGGGGATTGCGTGCTTCTGCGGCACGAAGGCCCATTCCTCCGGGCCCATGACGGTGGACACGTGTCCCGGCGCAATGAGGCCGTCGAAGCCCGCCTCGCCGGATTCCAGCAGCATCGCGACGGCGGGCCAGGTGAGGCGCCCGGCCAGCAACACCAGCAGGTTTTCGGGCGCGCCCTGCGCGAGCATGGCGGCCACGGGTGCGGTGGTCGTCTCGAAGCCCGCGGCGAAGAAGACCACGGTGCGCCCGGGATCGGCCTGCGCCACGCGCACGGCTTCCATCGGGGAGGCGATGGGGCGAATGTCGGCGCCCGCGGCGCGCGCCTGCTCGAGCGAGCGCGGCTCGCCCTTGTGCACGTTCACCGGGACGCGAAGCATGTCGCCGAAGGCGACGAGCGTCACCGCTTCGCGCCTCGCGATCTGGATCGCCTGGTGGACGGCCTCTTCGGGGCACACGCACACCGGGCAGCCGGGACCGGGGACGATCTCCACGCGCTCGGGCAACGCGCGCCGCAGGCCCGCCATCGTGATCGAGCGCTCGTGGCCGCCGCAGACGTTCAGGATCTTGAACGTGCGCGGCAGCTCGAGGCCGCGGATCCTATCGAGCCACTGTTTCGCCGTGATCATGAGTGTGGGGATGCGAGTGATGGTGGGAATGCGCATGGCGCCGCGAGCGCACGGCGGCGAGCTGCGCGCGCACCCAGTCGAGCCAAGACTGCAGGTTGGAGCCGCTGCGTGCCGAAAGCGCCCGGACGGGCGCGCCGTTGGCCAGCTCGCGGACGCACCGCTCGGCGCGCGCGGGATCGAAGTCGCCGAGGTAGGGCGCGAGGTCGTTCTTGGTGAGCAGCACGAGGTCCGCGCCGCGGAAGAGCACGGGATACTTGGCGGGCTTGTCGTCGCCCTCGGTGAACGACAGCAGCGCCACGTTGCGGTGCTGGCCCAGGTCGAAGCTCGCCGGGCAGACGAGGTTGCCGACGTTCTCGATGAAAAGGACGTCGAGCGAGTCGAGCGGCATTTCGTGCAGCGCGTGGTGGACCATGTCGGCGTCGAGGTGGCACGCGCCGCCCGTCGTGATCTGCACGGCGGGCACGCCGTGGGCGCGAATGCGCGCGGCGTCGTTCTCCGTGGCGAGGTCGCCGACCAGCACGCCCATGCGGATGTCGCGGCCCAGGGCATCGGCGGTGGCCTCGAGCAGCGCCGTCTTGCCCGAGCCGGGCGCCGACATCAGGTTCACGGCGAGCACGCCGTGATCGTCGAAGTGCATCCGGTTGTGGCGCGCTGCGCGATCGTTGGCGGCGAGCAGGCGCGCGTGCACGTCGACGACTTGGGGATCGGGGGACGCCTTGGGAAGCGCACAGCCGCAGTCTTCACACATCCAGTCCTCCTCGCGCGCGGCCGGCGCCCGCCTTCAGGCGGCGCTCGCCTCGACGCGCTCGTCCGTCAGGTCGACTCCCAGCAGCAGCAACTCGTCTCCGCTCGCGATGCGCGTGCGCCAGCTGCCGCACCGGGCGCAGAGCAGGCGATTGGGGCTCACCTCCGATTGCGCGCCGCAGTCGCGGCACAGCACGCGAGCCGGCGCCGATGCGATCGCGAGCCGCGCGTGTCGCGCGACCGTGCCCTCGCGCGCGAGCTCGAACGCGCGCTCGAGCTGTCCCGCATCCACTCCGGCCAGGGGGCCCACGCTCACGCGGATCCGGTCGACGCGTCCCGCGTGGCCGCGCGTGGCTGCCTCGACCTGCTCGAGCAGCGCCTGGCAGATGGACAGCTCATGCATGGTTTTGCCCCGTTTCCACCGCGAGGATCTCGTCGTAGAGCTCCCACGCCGAGCGCGCCTGCTGGGGGGTGACCTTCTGGATCGCGTAGCCCACGTGCACCATCACGAACTCGCCCACGCTCGGCGGCTCGTCCTGCAGCAGGAACGTGTTCACCTCACGTTCCACGTCCTTTGCGCGGCAACGCGCGACGAGGCCCTCGATCGCGACCACTTGCATCGGAATGGCGAGGCACATCGACGTCGTCTCCCAAGATTGGGGCCAGTCTAACTCCGGCGCCACGCCGGATAACGGGCGAACGTCGCGAATGTTTGATGTGCATCAAACGCACGCGCGATTGGGCGGGCGCGGGCGCAGGCTCACCGGCCCGGCTTGAGGAATTCCTTCTCGATCCAGTCGTCGAGCATCACTTTTTCGTAACGAAGGTTGTCCCCGCCGTAGCCCATGCTCGGTCCCGTCATGAAGCCCGTGTCGCGGATGCTTCGCGTGCCTTCCTTGATGACGGCGCCGTCGGGGCCGAGGAGCTTGAAGCTGAAGTCCATGCGCGGCGGGTAGCGTTCCTTCACGATGCGGACCTCGCGCGAGTAGAGCTGCCACGGCTCGAAA
>DATJVS010000040.1:0-29465 GCA_035501715.1 Usitatibacter sp. | reverse complement strand
GCGCCCACCAGGGCGGCCAGGCGGTTCTTGTCGAGGGCGATGAATTCCTCGAGGCGCGCGATGCGCTCGCGGCTTTGCGGCAGCGCCGTCTCGGCCTGTTTCAGCTCCACCTTCGAATCGAGCCCCGCGGCGTAGCGCTGCGCCGTGAGCTCGTGCAGCTTCACGCGCTGCTCGAGCGTGGCGCGCTCGACGTCGAGCTGCGCGTACTCGCGGGCGAGCTCCACGTAGGCCTGCGCGATCGCCACCGAGAGCATGAGGCGGGCGGCATCGGCATCGACCTGCGCGGCCTTCGCCTCGCCGAGCGCCGCGCGCAGGTTCGCGTGGTTCTTGCCCCAGAAGTCGAACTCGTAGCTGAAGTCCAGCGTGGCCTGGTTCTGCGTGTCCCAGTTGCCGGCGAAGGGCGGCGGATAGATGCTGTTCTTGCTGAAGAGCTGCTCGGTGATGCCGACGTTGGCGTCCACGCGCGGCTGCAGCGACGCGCCCGCGGCGCGCGCGATCGCGTCGGCGCGGCGCACCCGGGCCTGTGCGACGGCGAGCGCGGGGCTCTCGCGCGTGGCCTGCTCGATCAGCGCATCCAGCTGCGGATCCTTGAAGCTCTTCCACCAACCGTCGGTGGGCCATTGCGAGGCGGCGGCGTTCGCTTCCAGCGTGCGCGCGGCGGCGAGCGTGTTGGCGTCGCGCAGCTGCGACTCGGGTCTCGAGCCGTCGAACGACGCGCAGCCGGCGAGCGCCAATGCGGCGGCGAGGGCGGCGGGAGCGAATCGCTGGAGTGTCGTCATGGGGTTTCCTTTGCTGCCCTTGCTGTGTCAGCCTTGGCAGTCATATTTCAGCCGGCGACGTTGAGCGCCACGCGCTTGAGGAGGCGCTCGAGGCTCGCGACCTCGTCCTTGGTGAAGCCGCGCAGGGCCCGCTTGTTCATGTCCTTCACGATGCGGATCAGCTTCGGATAGAGCTCCTCGCCCTCGGGCGTGAGCTCGAGCGCCACGCAGCGCCGGTCGCCGCCGTGGGCCTCGCGCCGGATCAGCCCCTTGGCCTCGATCCGGTCGAGGAGGCGGGTCATGGCGCCCGTGTCGTACTGGAGGACGCGGCAGATCTCCACCGGGGTCGTGGCGCTGCCGCTGCCCACCTTGAGCAGCACGATGTACTGCGCCGCCGACAGGTCGAAGGGCTTGAGCTCCTTCTCGACCGCGGTGATCCATTCGGAGCGCACGTTGCCCAGGAGATACCCGAGCGACTCCCGGATGTCGAAGCTGGTGGACTTGAGCTGGGCGAGTGCCATGGCGGATTCCTTGCGGGATATGGGGCGCATTATACTGCCTAGGCAGCGATTGTCAAGTCCTGCATAATGGACCGGTCGATCCCCGCCCCATCCCTATCAGGAAATTTCCATGGCCAAGTTCTTCGTCAACGGCGATCCCGTTGATTTCAATGCATCTCCCGACACGCCGCTGCTGTGGGCCCTGCGCGACGGCCTGGGACTCATGGGCACCAAGTTCGGCTGCGGCATGGCCCTTTGCGGCGCGTGCACCGTGCACGTGGACGGCCAGCCCACGCGGGCGTGCGTGACTCCCGTTTCGTCGATCGAAGGCAAGCGCGTCGTCACGATCGAAGGCATCGCCAACACGACGCAGGCGAGGTACGTGAACGCCGTGCGCGCCGCGTGGATCGAGAAGGACGTCGTGCAGTGCGGCTACTGCCAGTCGGGCCAGGTGATGGCGGCCACGGCGCTGCTTCGCGCCAACAAGTCGCCCTCGGACGCCGACATCGACGCCGCGATGAGCGGCAACCTCTGCCGCTGCGGCACGTACCAGCGCATCCGCGAGGCGATCCACCACGCGGCCGCGTCGCTCAACAAGAAAGCGTGAGGACGACGATGAATGCACGCCGCGATTTCCTCAAGACCTCCGCCGCGCTCACCGGCGGGCTCGTGATCGCCTTCGTGCTGCCCCAGGGCGGCCGCCGCGCGTTCGCGCAGGGCAAGCCCGCCGCGCCGAAGATCCCGCCCAACGCTTTCCTGCGCGTGGCCAAGGACGGCTCGGTCACCGTGATTGTGAAGCACCTCGAGTTCGGGCAGGGCGTGACCACGTCGCTGCCGATGATCGTCGCCGAGGAGCTCGATTGCGACTGGAGCAAGGTGCGCTACGAGCTCGCGCCCGCCAATCCCGTCTACGCGCACACCGCTTTCGGCATGCAGATGACGGGCGGGTCCTCGTCGGTGTGGAACTCGTTCGACCAGCTGCGCACCGTGGGCGCGCAGGCCCGCGCGATGCTGGTCCAGGCCGCGGCCGATCAATGGAAAGCCAAGCCCGCCGATTGCCGCACGCAGAAGGGATTCGTGCTGGGCCCCGGCGGGAAGAAGGCGTCGTACGGCCAGCTCGCCGATGCCGCGGGCAGGCTCGCGGTGCCCGAGGACGTGAAGCTGAAGGACCGCAAGGACTTCACGCTGATCGGCAAGCCCACGCGGCGCATCGACTCGGCCGAGAAGATCGAGGGGCGCGCGAAGTTCGGCCTCGACGTTGAGCGCAAGAACCTGCACACGGCGGTGGTGCTGCATGCGCCGGTCTTCGGCGCGATCGTGAAGAGCATCAATGCCGACAAGGTGAAGCAGGTGCCCGGCGTCACGCACGTGGTGGAGCTCGCGAACGGCGTGGCGGTGGTGGCGTCGCATTTCTGGGCGGCGAAGAAGGGGCGCGAAGCGCTCGAGGTGCAGTGGGACCTGGGTCCCGGCGCCAAGCTCGACACGCCCGCGCTCTTCGCAAGCTTCAGGGAGAAGGCGAAGACTCCCGGCAAGCTTGCGAAGAAGCCCGCGAACCCCGAGGCGATCAAGAACGTGGTGAAGACGATCACCGCGGAATACGAGGTCCCGTTCCTGGCCCATGCACCAATGGAGCCCCTCAACTGCACCGTCGAAGTGCGCGACGACGGCGCGGAGATCTGGGTCGGCTCGCAGTTCCAGGGCGTGGACCAGGGTGCGGCGGCGCGCGTGCTGGGCCTGAAGCCGGAGCAGGTCACGCTGCACACGATGCTCGCGGGCGGCGGTTTCGGCCGGCGCGCAAATCCTGTTTCCGACTATGTCGTGGAGGCGTGCGAGATCGCCAAGCGCACCAAGGTGCCGGTGAAGACCGTGTGGACGCGCGAAGACGACGTGCGCGGCGGCTACTACCGCCCGATGTACGTGCACCGCGTTGAAGTGGGGCTCGATGCGCAGGACAAGATCGCGGTGTGGAACCACGCGATCGTGGGCCCGTCGATCCTGCACGGCACGCCCTTCGAGGCGATGATGGTGAAGGACGGCATCGACTCCACGTCGACCGAGGGAGTCGCCGACACGCCGTACGCGATTCCCAACATGCAGGTGATGCTGCACTCCGAGGACGTGGGCGTGCCGGTGCTCTGGTGGCGCTCCGTGGGCAACTCGCACACCGCCTTCGTGATGGAGACGATGATCGACGAGCTCGCCGCGGCCGCGGGCAAGGATCCGGTCGTCTACCGCAAGGCGCTGCTCATGGACAAGCCGCGCGTGCTGCGCACGCTCGAGCTCGTCGTGGAGAAATCCAACTGGGGCGCGCCGGTCGCCAAGGGCCGCGCGCGCGGCATCGCCGTGCACGAGTCCTTCGGCAGCGTGTGCGCGCAAGTGGCCGAAGTGTCGCTCGACGGCAACGACGTGCGCGTGCACAAGGTGATCGCCGCGTTCGACTGCGGCCTAGTGGTGAATCCGCTCACGGTGGAAGCGCAGGTGCAAAGCGCCATCGCCTACGGCCTGGGCGCCGCGCTCTACAGCGAGATCACGTTGAAGGACGGGCGGGTCGAGCAGAGCAACTTCCACGACTATCGCGTGCTGCGCATGAACGAGATGCCGGTCGTGGAGGTGCACATCGTCCAGACCGGTGCGGAAAGGCCCACGGGCGTGGGCGAGCCGGGCACGCCGCCCATCGCGCCGGCCGTGGCCAACGCGCTCGCGGCGCTCACCGGAAAGCGCGTGCGGGCCCTGCCGATGTCGTCGATGAAGTGGACATAGCTGGTTACAAGAACGGGTTGGGATCGCGAGGCGCGAAGGCGATAATCGCCGGGCGCGATCCCGGCATCGATCTTGCATCGAAGCTCCGATGCTCCGGGTCGCCTGCGGCGGGGAACCCTCCGCCGCAGCGGGAGTCAGAGCTTTGCAATCGGGGGATTCGTCAATGCAACCGGTTCATGGGTCCGACTGGCACAAGACCAAGCTGTGGAAGATCGTCAGCAATCCGGCCATCGAAGTGGTCGCGGCCATCATCGTGGTGCTCTTCACGGCGATCCTCGTGATCTGGATGGAAGCGGACGATCGCAAGACGGCGTTCCCCGTTCCCGTCCTCGACAGGTAATCGCCCGGCGAGCGCTGCTCGCGATCGCGGCCCTGTTGATCGGCGGCTGCGCCTATCTGTCCGAGAGGCAGGGCGAGCTCATCTTCCGGCCCACCCGCGACACGTGGTGGGGCTACCAGGATTCCCGCCACGCCTTCCAGGACGAGTGGATCGCGCTGGGCGACGGGCAGCGGCTGCACGCGTGGTGGCTGCCTTCCGCCCGCGCCGACGCGCCGGCGCTCCTCTACCTGCACGGCGCGCGCTGGAACCTCACCGGCAGCGTCTCGCGCATCGAGCGCTGGCGCTCGCTGGGCTTCTCGGTGCTCGCCGTGGACTATCGCGGCTTCGGCGAGAGCAGCGACGTCGCGCCCACGGAAGCCTACGCATATGAAGATGCCGAGGCCGCGTGGGCGGAGCTCGCGAAGGTCGCGCCGGGCAAGCCCCGCTACATCGTGGGCCATTCGCTGGGCGGGGCGATCGCCGTGGAGCTCGCGCGCCGCCACCCCGAAGCCGCGGGCCTCGTGCTGGAATCCACGTTCACCTCGGTGGAGGACATGGTGGCGAAATCGTCGTGGGGATTCCTGCCCGTGGGGCTCATCCTCACGCAGAAGTTCGACGCGCTCTCCAAGATCGGCGACGTGAAAGTGCCCATCGTGGTCGCGCACGGCACGCGCGACGACGTCGTCCCCTTCGAGATGGGCGAGGAGCTGTTCAACGCGGCCCACGAGCCCAAGCGCTTCATCCGCGTCGAAGGCGCCGGGCACCACAACGCGGGCGCGGTGGGCGTGCAGCAGTACAGGCAGGTTCTCTCGGAGCTCTTCCATCTGCACCCCGGCACCTGAAGTACCATAGGGCCATGCAAAGCCTCGACCTCGACGTCCTGCAGCGTGCCCTCGAGTGGCGCCGGTCCGGCCGCGGCGTGTGGCTGCTCACGGTGGCGCAGACGTTCGGCGCGAGCCCGCGCCCGCCCGGTTCCCTCGCGGCCATTCGCGACGACGGCATCCTCGTGGGCTCCGTATCGGGCGGCTGCATCGAGGACGACCTGGTCGCGCGCCGCGGCGAGTACAAGGGAAGGAAGCCGCAGTTCGCCGCGTATGGCGTGACCGCCGAGGAAGCGCGGCGCTTCGGCCTTCCGTGCGGCGGCGAGCTCGAGGTGGCCATCGAGCCCGGGGTGAAGGCGGAGGAATTCGAATCGCTCCTCGCCGCGATCGGCGCAGGCAGCGTCGTCGCGCGCCACGTGGACCTCGCCACCGGCGACTGGTCCATCGCGCCCGCGAGCCCCACGGACGAATGCGTGCGCACCGAATCGTCGCTCACGAGCGTGCATGGGCCCCGCTGGCGGATGCTGATCATCGGGGCATCCGAGATCGCGCACTACCTCGCGGAGGTCGCCGCGACCGTGGACTTCCAGGTGCACGTGTGCGATCCGCGCGAGGAATATCGCAGCGCCTGGCGCGCCCACGGCGCCACGTGGATCGACGGCATGCCCGATGACGCGGTCGTCGCGTTCAAGCCCGACGGCCACAGCGTGATCCTCACGGTCTCGCACGATCCGAAGCTCGACGACATGGCGCTGCTGGAAGCGCTGAGGAGCGGCGCGTTCTACGTGGGCGCGGTGGGATCGGGGCGCACCAACGCCGAGCGGCGCAGGCGCCTCGCGGAGTTCGACCTCTCGCCCGGCGAGATCGCGCGGCTGCATGGTCCCGTGGGGCTTTCGATCGGATCGCGCACGCCGCCGGAGATCGCCGTGTCGATCCTCGCCGACCTCATCGCCGCGCGCAACGGCATCGTGCTGGAGAAAGCGGACGCGCAGCGCAAGCGGGCATGAGCGTGCGCCTCGTTCGCGCGTGCGTCGAGAAGATCGTGACGCAGGCGGGCATCAGGCCCGAGTAGCGATGACGGCGCGGGTGCGTGCGTTGTTGCTGTGCGGCGGCAAGTCGTCGCGATTCGGCTCCGACAAGCTGCTGGCTGCGCTCGACGGGCAACCGCTCGTCGCGCACAGCGTGCGCCATCTCCTCGCCGGCGCGGGCAATGCGCTCGCGGTGGTCCCCACGGGATCGAAGGCGCTCAAGCGCGCGCTCGACGACGCCGGATGCGACGTGCTCGAGTCCGCCGATTGCGTGCGCGGCATGGGGGCGAGCCTCGCGGCAGGCGTGAGGGCGGCCGCCGGCGCGCGCGGATGGATCGTGGCCCTGGGCGACATGCCCTTCGTGAAGCCGATCACGATCGCCGCGATCGTGGACAAGATCGAGAAGGGCGCGACGATCGCCGCGCCCGTGTACCAGGGCGTTCGCGGGCATCCGGTGGGATTCGCCGCGAGGCTCGAGGGCGAGTTGCTCGCGCTCGACGGCGACGAGGGCGCCAAGCGCGTGCTGGTGGCGCATCGCGACGAAGTGGATGTCCTCCTCGTCACCGACCCCGGCGTGAGCGCCGACGTGGATGTTCCCGGCGATCTCGGGGACCGCAAAGGAGCCTGACGATGCTGCAACTGAGACCCGGCTGCGAGTGCTGCGACCGCGACCTTCCGCCCGACTCGACCGACGCGTTCATCTGCACCTACGAGTGCACGTTCTGCCGCGATTGCACGGACAAGGCGCTGAAGGGCATTTGCCCCAACTGCGGCGGCGAGCTCGTGAGGCGTCCGCGGCGCCCGGCCGAAAGGCTCGCGAAGAACCCCGCATCGACCGAGCGCATCTTCAAGCCGCAGGGCTGCGCGAAGGCCGCCTGAGGTGTCCGCCTCCGGCCGGGGAGCGAGGGTCCCTGCCGGCATCTGGGTGCTCGGGTTCGTGAGCCTGCTGATGGACATCTCCTCGGAGATGATCCACAGCCTGCTGCCGATGTTCATGGTCGCGACACTCGGAGCCGGCGCGCTCGCCGTCGGGCTCGTCGAGGGTCTCGCGGAATCGACCGCGCTCATCGTGAAGGTCTTCTCCGGCGCCTTGAGCGACTATCTCGGCCGGCGCAAGGGGCTCGCCGTCTTCGGCTACGGCCTGGGCGCGCTCAGCAAGCCGCTCTTCGCAACGGCTTCGAGCGCCGGCTTCGTGCTGGCGGCGCGCCTCATCGATCGAATCGGAAAGGGAATCCGGGGAGCGCCGCGCGATGCGCTCGTCGCCGACCTCGCGCCGGCCGGGATTCGCGGCGCCGCCTTCGGGCTGCGCCAATCGCTCGACACCGTGGGCGCCTTCCTCGGTCCCTTGCTGGCGGTTGCCCTGATGCTCCTGTGGGCCAACGACTTTCGCGCGGTGTTCTGGGTCGCGGTGATTCCGGGCCTCGCGTCGGTGATGCTGCTCGCGTTCGGCGTGCGGGAACCGGCGCACGAACCGGGGGCGAAGCGCCCCAATCCGATTCGTCGCGAAAGCCTGCGGCGCCTCGGCAAGGCGTACTGGTGGGTCGTGGGCGTCGGCGCCGTCTTCACCCTGGCGCGGTTCAGCGAGGCTTTCCTCGTGCTTCGCGCGCAGCAAGGCGGCATGCCGCTCGCGCTGGTGCCGCTCGTCATGGTGGCGATGAACCTGGTCTACTCGGCCAGCGCCTACCCGTTCGGGAAGCTCTCCGATCGCGTGAGCCATCGCATGCTGCTCACGATGGGCCTGTGCGTGCTCCTCGGCGCCGACCTCGTGCTCGCAAGCGATGGCCGCTGGAGCGTGGTGCTCGCGGGGGTCGCGCTCTGGGGCGTGCACATGGGAATGACGCAAGGCTTGCTCGCGGCGATGGTGGCCGCCACCGCTCCCGAGGACCTGCGAGGCACGGCGTTCGGAGTCTTCAATCTCGCGAGCGGCGTCTCGATGCTGCTGGCGAGCCTCGTCGCGGGGTTCGCCTGGGAAGAGTACGGCCCGTCGGCGACGTTCGAGGCCGGCGCGATCTTCTGCGCCATCGCGCTGGCGGTGCTCGCATGGCGCCCTCGCGCCTCGTGAACGACGGCCCGCGCCACGCCGCCTGAAGGATATGTTCACGTATGCCATCATTCCAATTCGACCGAGGGATTCCAGATGACCGAACGAACCGGGGGCTGCCTTTGCGGTGAAGTGCGCTACAGGATCGCGGCCGATCCGCTCGCCGCGCGGGTCTGCTGGTGCCGCGACTGCCAGCACCTGGCCGCCAACGGCACCGTGAACGCGATCTTCCCGAGCGCCGCCATCGAGGTCACCGGCAAGACGGGCGAGTACCTGAGGACCGCCGACAGCGGCAACAAGGTGCGCCGCCGCTTCTGCCCGAAGTGCGCCTCGCACCTGTTCTCGGACTCGAGCGGCCGCCCCGGCTTCACTGTCGTGCGCGTGGGCACCCTGGACGATCCCTCGTCGGTGAAGCTCTCGGCGAACATCTGGAGCTCGAGCGCCCCGGGCTGGGCCTGCCTCGACACCGCGCTCGAGCGATTCGAGAAAGGGCCCCCCGCGCCCGCACCCGCGCCGAAGAACGCGGCGACCTAGGCTCATGTTCGACCACGTCGTATTCGGTGTGAGCGACTATGCCGCGAGCAAGGCGTTCTTCCTGAAGGCGCTCGAGCCGCTCGGCGTGACCGTGGTCTCGGAGGGCGTGCCGACGTATGGCGCCGAGCTCTGCCGCCCCGGCGGCAAGACTTCGTTGTGCATCCGCCAGACCGCGGAGAAGCCCGCGCACCTTCACATCGCGTTCACGGCCGAGAACCGCGGGCAGGTCGATGCATTCCATCGCGCCGCCCTCGAGGCGGGCGGCAAGGACAATGGCGCGCCCGGGCTGCGCCCGCGCTACCACGCGAGCTACTACGCCGCATTCGTGATCGGGCCGGACGGGCACAACATCGAAGTGGTCTGCCACGAGCCCTGATCCGGCAGGCGATCGGGGCCGCACGGTCCCGCATCAAGCGGCAGGGAAGCCTTCCAATTCCTCTTTCGCCCGGCGTTCGAAGACCGATACGCCCTGGCGGCGCGCCACGTCGATCGCCGTTTCCATGGCGCGGCGGGCCGAAACGAGGTCGGAGCCGCGGCACTTGAGGCAGTGGGCGTGCAGGCGATGCAGCTCGGAGACGAACAGGCCCACGCCAGGCTCGGTCACGCTCTCGAGGGCCGGCCCCAGCGCCTCCAGCGCCTTCTCGTGGTGGCCCGACTGCACGCAGAGCTCGGCGAGCAGCGCCGCGTAGTAGCGATAGAACGGTCCCATCGCCATGGCCTTCGAGAATTCCTCGACCATCGACGGGGCCTCGAGCTCGCCGCGCCGCGCCCGCAGCCACGAGTTCATGAACTTCGCGTGGGCGAGCTGCGGCGGGAAGTTGTAGCGCTCGGCGAGCTCCAGCAGCCTTCCGGCCGAGCTTTCGAGCGCGGAATCGTCGCCCAGCACCTGGTGCATCATCGTCATGTTGAGCAATGCATGGCTGATGCTGGTGGGGTGGGAAAGCTCCTCGGCCAGCGCGACGGCCCGGGATCCGCACTCGCGCGCTTCGCGGTCCCGGCCCCTCAGTGCGAGCGCCATGGACTGCACGGAATAGGCGCAGACGCCGGGATCGTGGCCGCCGAAGACGAGGCCCATCCACGCGTGCCTTTCGGGATCGTAGCGCCGCATGCCGTCCGCGCTCGCGGCCGCGGACACGTCGATGTCGCCCCGGAAATGGGCCGTCGACCATCGGCAATGCAGGCCCTCGAGCAACAGGTCTTCATTGGCCATGGCCTCCGCGACATTCACGAGCTCGTCGGAGTGCTGCTTGGCGCGCTCGAGCCGGCGGCTCACCATCGAGTGGTACCAGCGGCCCCAGGTGGCCTTGAACGATCCCTCTTCGTCGCCCGCCTCCGTGGCGCTCTCGTAGGCGCGGTCGTACGCCTCGCGCACGGACGGGTGTTGCGGACCGCGAAGGAGCGTAAGGGGAGTCCCGAGCTTGAGGAGCAACTCCATCTCGCGCCGCGTGCGGACCTCGCCTTTCTCCAACTGCGCCATGTTCGCGAGCGCCGCCTCGAAGTGCGCAACCGCCTCCACGAACGAGGATCGGGACGTCGCCCGGTCGCCGGCACGCTCCAGCCACGTGGCCGCGAGGTCGAAGCGCCCCGCCTGGGCATAGTGGTGCGCCAGGACCTCGGGCTCCTGCTCGGAGATCGCGGGGAAGCCTTCGGCGATCGTTCGCGCCACGCGCTCGTGCATCTGCTGGCGTTTGGGCCTCAGCAGGTTCTCGTACGCGATGTCGCGCAACAACGCATGCCGGAACGCGAATGCAGGTTCCGGTGTCCTGTTCATTCGCACGATGAGCGCCGCGTCGGACAGGCGCTGCAACTCCGCGTCGAGACGCGAGGGCGGAAGCTCGGTCACGGCCGCCAGCAGCGACCGGGTGAACTGCTGGCCGATGACCGCCGCCGTCTGCGCGAGGGACTTTGCCGCCCCCACGCGGTCGAGCGACGCCATCAGCGAGTCGTGCAGCGTGGCGGGGACGGCTCCCTGGATTGCCGCGCGGGTCGCCTTGGTGAGCTCCTCCACGTAGAGCGGGATGCCGTCCGACTTCGCGACGATGTCGCCCACGACTTCCTGCGGCAGCACGACCGGCGCCGCGGCTTGCGCCGCGAGCTTCGCGCATTCGTCCCGGCCGAGCGCGGCGAGATGGATCGAAGCGACGTTGCGCCGGCCCAGCCACGGGCACGCGAATTCCGGCCGCGCCGTCACGAGCAGGAGCACGCGGGCGTTGCCGATCCTGTCGATCTTGCGGCTCCAGAGCTCGAGCGTCGTGGGATCCGCCCAGTGCGCATCTTCGAGGAGCAGCAGCACCGGCGTCGATTGCGCGAGGGCGAGTATCACTTCCGTGAGCGCTTCCAGGGTCTTTGCCTTGCGCTGCATCGGCGTGAAATCGGCCGCGGGATATCTTGCCGTGGGCAGGCCCAGGAGATCCGCAAACAGCGCCGGCGCCAGCTCCAGGGCCGGGGCGGCGCTTGCGAGATAGCGGTCGAGCTTGTCGAGGCGGCTCTCGTCGCCCTCGTTCGCCTCGAAGCCCACCGCCCGCTCGATGTTGCGGATCACGGGATGCAGCGCGCTGTTGGCGTGATAGGGCGAGCATTGGCACTTCACGACCAGCCGCGCGGCCTCGCCGGAATTGTCGAGCAGCGCTTCGACCAGCCGCGACTTGCCCAGCCCCGGATCGCCGTCCACGACGACCGCATTTCCCCGGCCTTCGCACGCGTGCCGCCACTTTTCAACCAGCGTCGACAGCTCGGACTCGCGGCCCACGAAGCCGGAGGACTTCGCTCGCGTCGCCGCGAAGCGGCTGTCCGAGATCGCTTCCCCCGCGACGCGCCAAACTCTCACCGGTTCGGTGAAGCCCTTGAGCACCTGCTCGCCCAGGCCCTCGTATTCGAATCGCTTCCCGAGCAGCTCGTAGGTGCCGTTCGCGATGACCACCGAGCCCGGTTGCGCGAGGCCTTGCAGGCGCGCCGCGAGGTGCACGGTGTCGCCGACGACGGTCACCTCGCGCGCCGAGCCGTCTCCGATCACTTCGCCGATCATCACGGTCCCGGTCGCGACGCCCGCGCGCCCCTGGAGCGTGCCGCCGTCGGGGCGCGGCATGCGGGAGATTCGCTCGACGAGCGCAAGCGCGGCACGCACCGCCTGTTCCGCCGCATCCTCCTTGGCGCGCGGATATCCGAAGTAGGCGAGCGCCCCGTCGCCCATGAACTGCGCGACGAAGCCGTCGTGGCCGGTGATGGTCTGCGTGCATGCGTGCTTGAACTGCCGGATGACCGATGCCATGTCCTCGGGATCGAGCAGGTTGGCGAGCGGGGTCGAGTTCACCAGGTCGCAGAACACCACGGTCACCTGCCTGCGTTCGGCCTGGTGCTCCCCGGAGGAATCCGCGCGGCGCTGCGCTATCGCGCCGATCAGCTTTCGGCGGTGCCCGAAGGACAGGCCCAGGCGCTCGAAGTCCGCCTCGTCGAGCTGGCCCAGCACATCGAAGTCGATGTCGTTCTCGGCGAAGACGCCCGAGTATTGGCCGAGCCCCAGGGAGGAAAGCCATGCGGCAAGATCCATCCGATCTCCGCCTGCCCGTTCGTTGGGCATTCTAGCGTCCCGGCCCCTGGCTTGGCGTGAACTTCCCCGTGCGAGGATCGACGTAGCCTCCCGGGACTTCGCGCAACGCCGCACCGGTGTGCGCATCGATCGCGATGCCGTTGCCCGCCGGGACCGCGACCGAACCGTTGGGCAGCGCGACGGGCTTCGGGGGTTGCGCGACCTCGACGTGCGCGGCCGGAACATCGGGCACCGGAGGATTCGCGGCGGGCTTCACGACACTGCCGAAGGGCTGGATCGCTGCGCGCGCAGGATGCCCGCCGGTGGTGTCCCGGTCCTGTCCCGCGGGACTCTTCAGCAGGTTCACGAGCTCGGCGCGCGCGGCGTTGCGCTGCTCGGCGGTCGATTCGGGATCGGTGATGACGTGTTGCAGCTCGCGCATGCGCGCCTCGATGGGAGAGGGCGGCGGCCAGGCGGTGCTGTCCACGGCGATCGCGCTGCCCGCGATCAACGCGAGCACGGCGGCCGCGGAGCGCGCGAGCATCAGCTAACCTTGCGCGGCGGATACTTCTCGCCCGCCTCGATCTTCACCTTCAGGACGTTCTGCTTCGGCGGCAGCGGGCAGGTCGTGTACTCGCTGAACGCGCAGGGCGGGTTGTACACGCGGTTCAGGTCGAGCGTGAACGTCGCGCCGTCCGCGGGCTTGCTCTCGACGAAGAGGAATCGCCCCGAGCCATACGTGGTCTTCCCGGCCGTGTCGTCGCGCAGGATGATGAACAGGCCCCCGTCCTCGTCGAGCGCATCGAGCCGGTAGGGCTTGCCGCCGAGGTCGAACTCCACGTAGCCCGGCGCGGTCTCCTCGGAGACCTCGTCGATCACGTCCACGATCGCGATCTTGTGCGCGGGCTTGTACGCCACGAACTTCGCCTTCACGCGATAGCCCTCGTCCACGCCGTACCAGACGCGCCCGCCGAAATGCTTGCGCACGTCGCTTTCGTTGTCGGCGAGGCGCAGCACGTACTTGCCGTCGCGCTCGATGACGTGGAACGACGCGCGCCCGAGCGAGACCCAGTCGCGGTTCTCGGGATCGGTGCCCATCACCTTGTCGGACATGCTGATGCCGTCCTTCACCATGGTGACGCCGGGCAGCAGCTTCACGTCCACGCGCCCGGGCGCGACGTTCACGATGCCCATGTGCTCGGGTCCGAGGCCCGCGGGGAACACCAGGTCGTTGTCCTTGCCGGTGCCGAAGGTGTTCGCGCCGGCCTTCATCACGTAGCGGCCGGCGAGCGTGAGCCAGCCGTTGTCCTGGCGCAGGCTCTGCTCGGCCCGCGCGCGCCAGTCCTCGACCGACTTCACGTACGCCGAATCCGCGGCGAACGCCGGAATCGCAAGCGCGGCAGCGACGGCGAGGAGGGAAAGTCTCATGAGTCTCATGGGGTCAGAGCCCTTTTCGCTCAAAAAGGGGACAGATCATCGTCCCCATTCTAGTGCTTCGCAAAGCAGCCGATGGAAGTGGTGCACGCCCGCCTCGCGCGTGGGCGAATAGCGTCCGCGCGTGTAGAGGCGCGAGCGCACGCCGCGCTGCACGGCCCGCACGACGGCTTCGTCCTCGGCTTCGACGCGGTCGAGCGAGGCGCCGGCGCCTTGCGCGAGCTTCGTCGCGTCGCCCACGAAGGAGCGGAACTTCACGCGCGTGCGGTCGATGCCGAGGGGCTCGACGAGATTGAGCGAAAGCCCCCACGGATAGAAATTGAGCATGAGGTTGGGGAAGATCCACCAGTACCGGGCGGCGGGCGATCCGTCCTTCGCCGTGGCGAGCTGCACGTTCGAGTGGCGATGGATCTCGGTGCGGTAGCTGCCGCAGTCCACGACCTCGTTCAGGCCCGCGTGCACGAAAGGGATGTGGAATCCCTCGAGGTAGTTCTCGACGTAGAGCGCCCAGTGCGCGTGGATCTCGTAGTCGCGGTCGCGCGCGGCGTCGCGGCGGAATTCGTGCACCTCGAGGGGCGCCACCGCATCGCGCATGGCGGAGAAGACCTCGTCGAAGGGCGCCGCGGGATCGAGCGAGGCGAACGCATGTCCCGCCCACTCGTGCAGCTCCACGCGCGGCAGGTTGTCGGAGGGCGACGGGAAATCCTTCGCGAGCCCGAACTCCGGCATGAAGGTCATCGTGCCGGCGAGGTCGAAGCGGCGCGAATGGTATCCGCAGCGGATCTCCTTCGCGGCGCACGCGGCCTTCACGAGGATATTGCCGCGATGCGTGCAGACGTTCGACAGGCAACGCAACGTGCCGTCGGCGTCGCGCGCGAGGAGCAGCGGCTCGTCGAGCAGGCCCGGCAGCAGGTCTCGCGGCGACAGAGTCTGCGGCGAGGCGACGTCGGCCACATCGCCCAGCCATTGCCAGGAGCGCGCGAAGACCGCTTGCCGCATCCGGTCGTAGGCGTCGTGGTCGGCATAGAACGAGCCCGGCAGCGTGCGGGCGACGCTTATGTCGCGATCCACATCGTACGGGGGATCTGTCCCCTTTTTCATCGAAAAGGGCTCTGACCCTCGAGCGCTTCCAGCACCAGCGCGGGTTCCAGCGTCTCGAGGCAGTTGGTGTGGCCGAGCGGGCAGGTGCGCTGGAAGCAGGGGCTGCAGTCGAGCTTGAGCGTGACGACCTTCGCGCGCGGCGAAAGGGGCGGCGTGAAAGCGGGGCTCGACGAGCCGAAGATCGCGGCCATGGGGCGATCGAGCGCGGCGGCGACGTGCATGAGGCCCGAGTCGTTGGTGACCACGCGCGTCGCGAGCGACATGAGGTCGATCGCCTCGTCGAGCGACGTGCGGCCCGCGAGATCGACCGAGCGCCCGCCGGTGCGCGCGTTGATGTCGGCCGTGATCGCCGCGTCCTTGTCCGAGCCCATGAGCCAGACGGACTCGCCGCGATCGATGAGCGTGGAGGCGAGGGACGCGAAGTGCCGGACGGGCCAGCGCTTGGCCGGGCCGTATTCGGCTCCCGGCGCCAGCACCGCGATGGGCCTCGACGTGTCGAGCGAATGCCGCGCCGCCGTGGCGCGCCGCGAAGCCTCGTCGATCGCAAGGCGCGGTTGCGGCAAGGGACGCGCAAGCGCCTCGCCCGCGGGCTGCGCGAGCGCCGCGTAGCGCTCGGCGATGAGGGGCAGCGCCTTCTCGTCGAGGGAACGCACGTCGTTCAGCAGGCCGTATCGCATCTCGCCGCGATAGCCGGTGCGCACGGCAATGCCCGCATGCCATGGGATCAGCGCCGACTTGAAGCTGTTGGGAAGCACGACGGCGCGATCGTATTGCGCGAGCGATCTCGCGAAGCGCCGGCGCTCTCCGAGGCGAAGATCGCCGTGGCCGAAGGGATTGGCGATGGCCTCGCCCACCTGGGGCATGCGCCGGTACACGGCAAGCGCCCATGGCGGCGCGAGCACATCGATGGCGCCCGAAGGATCGCGTTCCTTCAGCCGGACGAGCAGCGGGTGCGTGAGGACCGCGTCACCGATCCACGAAGGCCCTACGACCAGGACGCGCGGCACGACTCAGTGGCCGGCCGGAGCGCCACCCACGAGCGAATACATCGTCCCGCAGTACGGGCAACGCGCCTTGCCCGTCTCCTCGATGGGCAGGTACACGCGCGGATGCGTGTTCCACAGCTTCTGCGAAGCGAGCGGGCAGTGCAGCGGGAGGTCCTTTGCGGTGACCTCCACGCTCTTGCGGTCAAGCTCGGACGGTAGCGACATTCTGCGTCTCGACCGGCGTGAGCCAGTGGTGGTACTTGCGGTTGCGCCCGTGGACGATGTCGAAGAACGCCGTCTGGATCTTCTCCGTGATGGGGCCGCGCGAGCCGGCCCCGATCACGCGCCGGTCGAGCTCGCGGATGGGCGTCACCTCCGCCGCGGTGCCGGTGAAGAACGCTTCGTCGGCGATGTAGATGTCGTCGCGGGTGAGGCGCGTCTTTTCGCACGGGATGCCGAGATCGGTGCAGATCGACTGCACGCTCCTCCACGTGATGCCGTTCAGCGCCGTGGTGAGCTGCGGCGTGTACACGCGGCCGTCCTTCACGATGAAGATGTTCTCGCCGGCGCCTTCGGCCACGAAGCCGTCGGTGTCGAGGAGCAGCCCCTCGTCGTAGCCGTCGCCCGTGGCCTCGAGGTTGGCGAGGATCGAGTTGGCGTACGTGGTGGCGACCTTGGCGCGGGCCATTGTCACGTTCACGTGGTGGCGCGCGAAGGACGAAGTCTTCACGCGGATGCCTTTCTTCAGTCCGTCCTCGCCCAGGTACGCGCCCCAGGGCCAGGCGGCGACCGCGACGTGGACCTTGGCGCCCACGGGCGAAACGCCCATCTTCTCCGAGCCGTAGAAGGCGAGCGGGCGCAGGTAGCAGCTTTCCAGCTTGTTCGCGCGCACGGCCTCCTTCTGGGCGTCCATGATGGCTTCCTTCGTGAAGGGAATCTCCATCATGTAGATCTTGGCCGAGTCGAAGAGGCGGTCAGTGTGCTCCTTCAGGCGGAAGATCGCGGTGCCGATCTCGGTCTTGTAGGCGCGCACGCCCTCGAAGACGGCGAGGCCATAGTGCAGCGAATGGGTGAGGACGTGGGTATTGGCTTCGCGCCATGGCACGAGCTTGCCGTCGTACCAGATGAAGCCGTCGCGGTTTGCCATCGACATGGGGTGGCCCGGAAAGTTTGCCGTCGAGAGTGAAGATTCTAGCCCAAAAGCCCCGGGCCACCGCGTTACGATCTATGCCATAATCGCTTGAGCACCCGCGCCAACAACCGAAGAAGCGCGCACACCGAAAGCATGTCGCAGATTCCAGGGGATCCTTCGGTCACGCCGTCGGCGGCCTCCAAGGCCTCGAAGGGCGTGAACGTGCCTCTGTCGCCGGAGGAAAAGCTCTCCGGCGACATGCTGATGCTCACCACCGGCTTCATGATGTGCGCGGCGGCCCTGTGGCTCGCCGTGTACTGGAGCATGGGCTACCAGTACTCCACCGCGATCCCGCTCATCTTCCAGGGCCTGTCGGTCATCACGATCGGCCTGTGGTGGAAGGCCAAGCGCCTCTACCTCTTCGCGATCGTGCAGCTGGGCCTGATCCTGTTCACGCCCTTCGCGATGCAGTGGTCCATCGGCAACTTCGTGAACGCCTCGGGCGTCTCGCTCTGGGGCCTCATGGCGCCGGTGGGCGCCGTCACGGTGCTGGGCACGCGCCAGTCGGTGCCGTGGTTCTTCGCGTGGCTGTTCATGACGGTGATGGCGGGCGTCTTCGACTACATGCTCTCGGGCACCGTGAGCAAGTTCGACCTGCAGACGGTGGCGGTGTTCTTCGTGCTCAACTTCGCCGCGATCTCCGTGATGATCTACTCGCTGCTCTGGTACTTCGCGAGCGAGAAGCAGAAGCTGCGCCTGCAGGTGGACGCGCAGTACGAAGAGATCAAGCTCGAGCGCGACAGGAGCGAGAAGCTCCTGCTGAACATCCTCCCGCCCGCCATCGCGGACCGGCTCAAGCGCAACGAGGTGAACATCGCCCAGGGCCACGCCGACGTGACCGTGATGTTCGCCGACATCGTGGGCTTCACGCGCATGACCGAGGAGCTCTCGCCGGTGGAGACCGTGAAGATCCTGAACGACGTGTTCTCGATCTTCGACGACATCGCCGACAAGTACCGCGTGGAGAAGATCAAGACCATCGGCGACGCGTACATGGCCGCCGCGGGGCTCGATACCGGCGCGCAGATCCACTACGCCGACGCGGTGGCGGCGATGGCGCTCGAGATGATCCACAAGGTGGACGAGTACCGCAAGAAGACGGGAGAGCGCGTGCAGATCCGCATCGGCATCGGCACGGGCCCCATCGTGGCCGGCGTGATCGGCAAGAAGAAGTTCATCTACGACATGTGGGGCGACACGGTGAACGTCGCCTTCCGCCTCGCCGCCGACGCTCCCGCCAACGCGGTGCACGTGGACCTCATGACGCACCGGCGCCTCTACAACCGCTTCAGCTTCGCGCCCGGCCAGGAGCTCGAGATCAAGGGCAAGGGGCGCATGCAGGTCTTCCAGCTCGAAGGCCCGATCAGCCGCGAGCCCTCCGCGGCCGTCAACGCCTAGTCGCCGAAGACCGCTTTCCAGAGCCGCGTCACCGCTGCGCGCTCCTCCGCCATCTCGTCGGGCTCGATCTTCACGGTCTCCTCGTCGTTGAGGGCCGCGATGTGGATGCGGCGGCGCATCGCGAGGTAGGCCTCGGCGGCGTCCCCGGCGATCGCCGGGTCGATCAATCCCAGCTCGCCCGCGCGCTTGAGCAGCGTGTGGTTGCCCTTGTTCTCGCGCAGCGCCGGATGCTGCGGCCCGTAGGCGAGCACGAGCGCCTGCACCGAGAACTCGAGGTCGATCACGCCGCCCGCGACATGCTTGAGGTCGCGGCTCGAGCGGTTCTCGGCACGCATCTTCTTGCGCATCGCGACGATGTCGGCGTAGAGCTTGCCGCGATCGCGCGGCACGGAGAGGATCTCGTCGCGGGCGTCCTCGAAGCGCGCGCCCAGCACCGTGTCTCCCGCCGCGAAGCGCGCGCGCGTGAGCGCCTGGTGCTCCCACGTCCACGCCCGCTTCGCCTGGTAGTCGCAAAACGCGGTGAGCGAGCTCACGAGCAGGCCCGATGCGCCGTCGGGACGAAGCCTCAAGTCCGTCTCGTAGAGCACGCCCGCGGCGGTGTGGCTCGTGAGCCACGAGCTCACTCGCTGCGCGAGGCGCGCGAGCTTCTCCGGCGGCGGCGCGCTCGCCTCGTCGTAGAGGAAGATCACGTCGAGGTCCGAGCCGTAGCCCAGCTCCTTCCCGCCCAGCTTGCCGTACCCGACCACGCAGAAGCCGCGAAGGGGCGACCCGGCGTCCATCGTCGCCCACGCCTCGTCGATCGTCACGCCCAGGATCGTGTCCGCGAGCGCCGAGAGCTCGTCGGAGAGCGCCATCACGGCGAGCTCGTCCTCGACGTCGGCGATGGTGAGCCTCAGCATGTGGCGCTGCTTGAAGTGGCGCAGGTGATCGAGCAGGCGCTCGAGGTCGGCGGCGTGCTCGCGGCACTCGGCGCGCAGCGCGCGGCCTTCGGCCGGCCAGTCGGTGGCGGTGAAGCTCGCCGCGCTTCGCGTGAGCTCGTCCAGCAGGATCGGATGCCGCGCGAGCAGCCGCGCCGCCCACGCGCTTCGGGCCGACAGGTGCGCGGTGCGCTTGAGCACCTGCGGGAACTCCAGCAGCAGCGAGTAATACGACTCGCGCCCGTCGATCGCTTCGAGGAGCGCGATCAGGCGCGTGGCCGTGGCCTCCGCGCCGTCCTCGGCTGCGATCGCCGCGACGACCTTGGGCAGGAGCTTTTCGCACTTGGCGCGAACCGCGGCCGAGAGCTTGCGATAGCGCGCGGAGCGCGTGAACTCGATCAGGCGCCGGGCCACGGGCTTCGCGTCGCGGATGCCCGCTTCCTCGAGATCGCCCGCGAGCCCGTCGGCATCGGGCGCGGCCTGGGGATCCATGAGCCACGCGGAGAGCCTGGCCGAATCCTCGCGCGCGGGCTGCATCTCGAAGAGCGCGCCGAAGGCTTCCTGCACGTTGGCACGGTGCGCATCGATCTTCGCGGCGAGCTCTTTCCAGCCGGCGCAGTCCATGGCATCGGCGACGATCGCGCGATGGGCTTCGTCGCGCGGCAGCGCCTGCGTCTGCTGGTCGTCGTAGTACTGCAGCCGATGCTCGAGGCGGCGAAGGAAGTCGTAGGCCGCGCCCAACGCCTGCGCGCGCGGCGCCTCGATGAGGCCGCGCGATGCGAGCGCCTTCAGGGCCCCGCGCGTGGAAGTCAGGCGCAGCCCGGGATCGCGTCCGCCCCGCACCATCTGCAGGAGCTGCACGGCGAATTCGATCTCGCGGATGCCGCCCGAGCCCACCTTGATGTCGTCGGCCTTGCGCCGCCTCACCGCCGTCTCGAAGATGCGCGCGTGCAGGTCGCGCAGCTGCTCGAGCATCACGAAGTCGAGATAGCGCCGATACACGAACGGCTGCACGAGCGACGCCACCGCGTCGCCCGGCCCCGAGACCACGCGGCACTTGAGCCACGCGTAGCGCTCCCAGGGGCGGCCGTGCGTCACGAAGTAGTCCTCGAGGGACGCGAGCGACGGCACGAGCGGGCCGCTGTCGCCGAAGGGGCGAAGGCGCATGTCCACGCGGAAGGCCTGTCCCTCGGGCGTCACGTCGGAAAGGAGCGCGATCACTTCGCGGCCGGCGCGCGCGAACCGCTCGGCGTCCCCGGCCTCGTCGCGGAGAAAGACGAGGTCCACGTCGGACGAGACGTTCAGTTCCTCGCCGCCCAGCTTTCCCAGCGCCGCCACGATGAGGCGCGGCTCCGTGGCCCGCACGGCCGCCGCGATGCATTCGTCGGCGAGCGCGGTCATTGTCGCGAAGACTTCATCCAGGGGCGCGAGGCCGTTGAGATCCCGATGGGCGAGCGTGACCATCGCGCGCGTGCGCAGCAGGCGAAGGCGCGCGGCGAGCGGCTGTGCGGGATCGGCGAGCGCCGCTCGCATCTCGGAGCGATCGAAGGCGCGCGCTTCGCGGCTTTCCAGCTCGCCGGGCAGCCAGGGATGCGCCGCAACCATGCGGGCGGCGTAGTGAGACAGGCGAAGGGTGCGGTCGAAGGCGGCCCGGAACGGCGTCGAGGCGGGGCTTTGCGTCATTGAGGCGCTACAATATCGCAGTCATCGAGCCCCCGCCCGCCGGGGGCGCAACCCTCGCGAGGACTGCCGCATCAAGGCCTTACCGCGTATCTGCATTCGCCTCGTGACGGGCATCGCGGCGTTCGCCCTCGCAGCCTTCGCCCTGGCCGTGATCTGGCTGCGCTACGACGCGCTGCCCAACGTCGATCGCTATCGCGAGCGCATCGTCTCGTCGATCTCGCAGGCCACGGGCATGAAGGTCTCGGTCCAGGCGCTTCGCGGCGGTTGGGAAGGGCTTCGCCCGCACATCGCGCTCGAGGGCTTCGCCATCGAGGACCGCGGCGGCAAGGTGGCGCTGGGCTTCGAGCGCGCGGAGGTGACGCTTTCCTGGTGGGCGCTGCTGGGCGGGCGCGTGCGTTTCCACGACGTGAACTTCTATCGCCCGGCGCTCACGCTGCGCCGCGCCGAGGACGGCCTCATCTACCTCGCCGACAAGCCGCTCAACCGCGCGGGGCCCGAGGACGACGGGAAGTTCTCCGAGTGGCTGCTCGACCAGCCGCGCCTGGGCATCCACGGCGCCACGCTCGTCTGGCGCGACGAGAAGGCGCGCGCGCCCGAGGTCGAGCTCCAGAACGTCGAGATCGTGATGACCAAGCGCCTGGGCCGTCATCGCGCGGCGCTCACCGCGTATCCGCCGCGCGGGCTCTCGGGCCGCATCGACATCCGCGCCAACGTGACCTTCACGCGCGCGGGCAACCGCTGGTACACCGACGGCGACGTTTATTTCGAGACGCGCAACGCCGACCTGGGACTGCTTCGCATGCACGTGCCGGTGCCCGAGTCGCTTCGCAGCGGCGTGGGGAGCCTTCGCGTCTGGGCCCACCTCGCGGGCGCCGAGGGCGTGAAGGAAGTCGTGGCCGACATCAACATGCGCGATGCGAAGGCGCAGCTCGCGGCCGACGCCTTGCCGCTCGAGATCGCGTCGATCTCCGGGCGCGCCACCTATCGCGCCGAGCCCGACGGGTTCACGTTCTCCACGGAGAAGCTTCGCTTCCGCCTCGTAAGCGGCCAGGAGGTGCGCCCCGGCGACTTCGTGCTCTCGCGCCGCGGGCGTCCCGAGCGCGTGGACGTGCGCGCCGACGGCATCGACCTCAAGATCGCCGCGACGCTCCTCGACTACTTCCCGCTGCCGAAGGACTTCAAGGCGCAGGTGCTTCGCTTCGCGCCGCGCGGGCGCATCGTCGATGCGCACGTGTCGTGGGCCGCGGCCGACCCGGCGAGCGACTACACCATCAAGGGGCGCTTCGAGGACCTCGCGCTCAACGCGGCCGACTTCTATCCGGGCGCCTGGGGCATCTCGGGCTCGATCGAGGGCACGCAGGCGCAGGGCCGCATCGAGATCGCCGCGAAGAACGCGGGCCTCGACGTCCCGCACATCTTCCGCGCGCCGCTCGTCCTGGACACGCTCGAGGCGCACGCGAGCTGGAAGCGCGTGGGCGGCGCGCTCGAGGTGGACGTCGCCGACGCACACGCGGCGAACGCGGACGCCGAGCTGCGCACGAGCGGCCTCTGGCGTTCGGTGTCCGATCCGAGGCACCACTCGCCCGGCTTCGTCGACCTCAAGGGCACTGTGATTCGCGCGCGGCTGAACAAGGTGGCCGACTACATCCCGAACAACATCGCGATCACGCGCGACTGGCTCGACCGCTCGGTGCTCGACGGCACCACGGCGAACGCGCCCTTCGAGGTGCGCGGCGACCTCTGGTACTTCCCGTGGGGCACGGAGGAAGACGGTCACTTCGTGGTGAGCGGCCCGGTGCGCGACGGGCGCCTCAAGTACCACCCGGACTGGCCCTCGGTCGATTCGATCCAGGGCAACCTCAGGTTCGAGAACCGCCGCATGGAGATCCACGCCGACCACGCGGCGATCTTCGCGAGCAAGGCGACCAACGTGACCGCGGTGATCGACAACCTCGGAGGCAGGCCGTCGCTGCTCACCGTCTCGGGCGACGTGGACACGACGGGCGTGGATTCGGTGCGGTTCCTGCGCGAGTCGCCGCTCGTGGACGGGCCCGGCGCCTTCACCAGGGCCGTGGCGATCGAAGGCCCGGCGCGGCTGAAGCTGCAGCTTTCCTTCCCGCTGGGCGGCGGCGTCGATCCCGTGCGCGTCGCGGGCGACTACAACTTCGCGGGAGCGACGGCCACCGTCGGCAAGACGCTCGCCATGCGCGACGTGAAAGGACACCTCACGTTCACGGAGAAGGGCGTTCGCGCGCCGCAGATCACCGGAACGCTCTTCGACAAGCCCGCGACGCTGTCCATGGGCACGCAGCCCGACGGCCAGGTGATCACGCAGATCGACGGGCGCATCGAGCAGGACGCCATGGGTCCGTACGTGCCCGCGCCGATGCTCGCGAAGCTCACGGGCGGGTTCGACTGGCACGCGCGCCTCGTCTCGGGCAGGCAGGGCGCCGAGCTCGTCGTCACCTCGGACCTGAAGGGCCTCGCATCGACGCTGCCCGTGCCCCTCGCCAAGGCCGCGGACGACGCGCGCGGCGCGACGCTCACGATGTCGCGGCTGGGCACGGAGACTGAAGTGTCGTCGATCGCGCTCGAAGGCGGCAGCTACGGACGCTTCTCCCGCGCCGCGGATGGGCGCTGGAACGTGGCGCTCAAGTTCGGCACGCCCGTGGAGACCGAGCCCGTTCGCGAGGGCCTCTGGCTCTACGGGCAGCTTCCGTTCGTGGACGTGGATGCGTGGCAGGGGCTCTTCGCGATTCCGCACGGCGCGAGGCCCGCGGCGGAGGACGAGCAGGCGCTCGCGCTTCGCGGCATCGACATGAAGCTCGACCGCGCGCACTACCTCGGCCGTGAGTTCCGCCAGATGGGCGCGAAGCTCGAGCGCAAGGGCGCCCTCTGGACGGGCCGCCTCGAAAGCCCGCTCGTCACGGGCAACGTGCAATGGACGCTGGGCGGCAAGGGCCGGCTCGTGGCCAAGCTCGAACGCCTTTCCATCCAGGAGCCTTCCGCCACGAGCGGCGCGGTGGACACGCCGCAGGCGAGCGACCAGGACCTGCCGTCGCTCGACGTGAGCGCCGAGCGCTTCGAGTTCAAGGGCCACTGGCTGGGGCGCCTGGAGCTGAGGGCCGAGCCCGACGGCGAGGACTGGCGCATCGACCAGCTCGACATCGTGAGCGACCACTCGAAGTTCACCTCGACGGGGCGCTGGCGCCGGGCGGGCAGCGACGGGCTCACCACGCTCGACGTGAAGCTCGAGACCGACAGCCTGAACGCGCTGCTCACCCAGTTCGGATACGGCGAGCTCATCCAGCGCGGCGACGGCAAGCTCCAGGGCACGCTCGTCTGGGCGGGCTACCCGTACGAGTTCGCGCTCGCCAAGCTCGCGGGCAAGTTCAAGGTGCGCGCCAACTACGGCCAGTTCGCGAAGATCGATCCGGGCGCGGGCAAGCTGCTCGCGCTGATCTCGCTGCAGTCGCTGCCGCAGCGCGCGTCCTTCGACTTCCAGGACGTGTTCAGCGCGGGCTTCGCCTTCGACCGAATCGAGGGGGACCTGAAGATCGCGCGCGGCGTGATGCTCACCGACAACTTCGAGATCCAGGGGCCGTCGGCGTTCGTGAAGATGAAGGGCGAGGTGTCGCTGCCCGCCGAGACGCAGAACCTCACCATGCGCATCGTGCCGGAGGTGGGCGAGAGCGTGGCGCTCGCCGCCACCGTGTTCGCCACGCCCATCGCCGGGCTTTCCACGCTGCTCGTCTCGAAGCTGCTCAAGAATCCGTTCGGCCAGGTCGTCGCGTACGAGTACCGGGTGACGGGCTCATGGGATAATCCCCAGGTGTCGAAGCTCGGGGGGCCGGAGCCCAAGCCCGAAGCGGCCGAGGCCGTTCCCGCGGCCGCCGCCGCGCAACCTCAACAGCCATGATCATCACCAAAGGCACGACCCCCGACGCATTGCGCGAGTCGATGTCGACGACCCAGTCGATGTTCCGCGTGGCCGCGATCCAGATGGCCTCGGGCCCGCACGTGGCGGCGAACCTGCAGGAGGCCGGGCGCCTGATCGAGCTCGCCGCGGCGACCGGGGCGCGCATCGTGGCGCTGCCCGAGTACTTCGCCATCATGGGCATGAAGGACACGGACAAGGTCGCCGCCCGCGAGAAGGACGGCACGGGCCCGATCCAGCAGTTCCTCTCGGAGCAGTCGAAGCGCCACCGCATCTGGATCGTGGGCGGCTCCGTGCCGATCGAGGCGAGCACGCCCGACAAGGTGCGCAACTCCTGCCTCGTCTACAACCAGGAAGGCGTGCGCGTCGGCCGCTACGACAAGATCCACCTCTTCGGCTTCGAGATGGGCCAGGAGCGCTACAGCGAGGAGCGCACCATCGAGCCGGGCAATCGCGTGTGCACGCTGGATTCTCCCTATGGAAAGCTGGGGATCTCGGTGTGCTACGACCTGCGCTTCCCGGAGCTGTATCGCGCCATGGGCGACGTGGACATGATCTTCGTGCCCTCGGCGTTCACGGAGACCACGGGCAAGGCGCACTGGGACACGCTCATCCGCGCGCGGGCCATCGAGAACCTCGCGTACGTGATCGCGCCGGCGCAGGGCGGCTACCACGTGAACGGGCGCGAGACGCACGGGCACACGATGATCGTCGATCCGTGGGGCGTCGTGCTGGACCGGCTGCCGCGCGGGTCGGGGGTTGTGGTGGCGGGAGTGAACCCCACATATCAGCAGAAGATTCGCCGGAGCTTGCCCGCGCTGACGCACAAGACCATTCGCCAGTGGTAGGGCAATTATCCGCAGATGAACGCAGATGAACGCAGATAGAACTTTCAAGTGACGAAACCGGAACCTTCAACGCTCGACATCGCAAAAGCAACGTTGCTCGCGCCGTTCGGCATGGACGAGGTCGCGACGCAGAAGGTGTTCGGGACGATCCTCGCGCACAAGGCCGACGAGGCCGACCTCTACTTCCAGTACAGCCGCTCGGAGAGCTGGGCGCTCGAGGAAGGCGAGGTCAAGTCCGGGAGCTACTCGATCGACCAGGGCGTGGGCGTGCGCGTGGTGTCGGGCGAGAAGACGGCGTTCGCCTATGCCGACGACATCAATGCGGATGCGCTGGATGCCGCGGCGAAGGTCACGCGCGCGATCGCTGCCGACGGCGGGCGCGACCGGCCGGGCAAGGCGCTCGTGCGTTCGGGCCTTGCGCTCTATGCGCCAATCGATCCGGTGGCGCAGTTCGACGACGCCGCGAAGGTGAAGATCCTCGAGACGCTGGAGCGCCATGCGAGGGCCGCCGACCCGCGCGTGAAGCAGGTGATGGGACGCCTGTCCGGCGAATACGACGTGGTGCTCGTGGCGCGTTCCGACGGCGGGCTCGCCGCGGACGTGCGTCCGCTCGTGCATCTTTCGGTCACGGTGATCGCCGAACAGGACGGAAGGCGCGAGCAGGGCTACCAGGGCGCGGGCGGCCGCTTCGGCTACGCGTTCTACACCGACGAGCTGCTCGAGAAGCTCGCGCGCGATGCGGTGAGGCAGGCGCTGGTGAACCTCGAGTCCCGCCCCGCGCCCGCGGGCGTGATGAGCGTGGTGCTCGGTCCCGGCTGGCCGGGCGTGCTGCTGCACGAAGCCATCGGCCATGGTCTCGAGGGCGACTTCAACCGCAAGGGCACGTCGGCCTTCAGCGGCCGCGTGGGCGAGCGCGTGGCCGCGCCCGGCGTGACCGTGATCGACGACGGCACGATTCCGGACCGCCGCGGTTCCCTTTCGATCGACGACGAGGGAAATCCCACGACGAGGAGCGTGCTCATCGAGGACGGGATCCTGCGCGGCTACCTGCAGGACCGCATGAACGCGCGCCTCATGGGCGTTCCCGCCACGGGCAACGGCCGGCGCGAGTCCTATGCCGCGATCCCGATGCCGCGCATGACCAACACCTTCATGCTGGGCGGCGACAGGGACCCGCAGGAGATCATCGCCTCGGTCGACCGCGGCCTCTATGCCGTGAATTTCGGCGGCGGCGAGGTGGACATCACCAACGGCAAGTTCGTGTTCTCCGCTTCCGAGGCCTACTGGATCGAGAACGGAAAGGTCCAGTATCCGGTCAAAGGAGCGACGCTGATCGGCAACGGCCCCGATGCCCTCACGCGCGTGAGCCTCATCGGCAACGACATGGCGCTCGATCCCGGCGTGGGCATGTGCGGGAAGGATGGCCAGAGCGTGCCTGTTGGCGTTGGGCAGCCCACCCTTCGCATCGAAGGGCTCACGGTGGGCGGCACCGCGTAAGCCCGCGAGGCCGAATCCGACTCACGGGCATCCACGTACAAGAGGACATGGACATGACCCGCAGGAAATTCACCGCAGTTCTCGCAGGCCTCTTCGCCGCCGCCAAGGTGGCCGACGCGGCCGAACCGAAGACCATGCCGATCGAGAAGCTCGTCCTTTCCGACGACGAGTGGAAGAAGAGGCTCTCGCCCGAGGCCTACGCCGTGCTTCGCCACGAAGCCACGGAGCGCGCCGGCACGAGCCCGTTGAACGGCGAGCATCGCAAGGGCACCTTCGTGTGCGCCGGTTGCGACCTGCCGCTCTTCACGTCGGAGATGAAGTTCGAGAGCGGCACGGGATGGCCCAGCTTCACGACGTACATCGCCGGGCACCTGGGCACCAAGAGCGACTACAAGCTGATCCTTCCGCGCACCGAGTACCACTGCGCGCGCTGCGACGGCCACCAGGGCCACGTCTTCGACGACGGCCCGGCGCCCACCGGCAAGCGCTACTGCAACAACGGCGTCGCGCTGAAATTCATCCCCGCATAGTCATCTGTGAACGTGCGGCGGCGTCGGAGCGGGGCCGGGTGAACCGTCCGACCACCGGCGCACCGGAATGTAGAGCACGGTCGGCTCGTAGGGCTTGCTCTCCGCCCCGAAGACGGGCGAGCCCTCGAGTCCGGCACCCCAGGCCGCGCCTTGGCCGTGCGGCACGAAGAACATCACGTGCGGGAGCCAGGGACCGGCCGCGTCGTCGTTGAGGTAGCCATCCTTCGAGAGCATGAAGGAAAACGATCCCGCCTCGGGTGCGGTGAATCGGTGGCTTTCGAATGCCGAGCGGGCCTTGTCCATCATTTGCGACTTGGTGAGGCCGGCTACCACCCACTTGCTGCGCTCCACGTATTGCGGCAACACGCTTCGCACGGCCGGCGGGTTGAAGCAATTCGGAGCCCGCGACTTCGGATTCCAGAATTCGGGATCGTCGAACCCGGCGGTCCAGGCCCGCTCGACGAAACAAACGAAACCGTTCTTGCCCTTCACCGCGACTTCGTAACCGCTCTTGCCGAACACCAGCACCTCGGCCTCGGCCGATACCGAGGCAGGCGCGGCAGTTCGGGCCAGGGCGATCTCCGCTTGCGCATCTGTCATGCGGTATTGCTCGATCGGCGCCATCGTCGGGTACGGCGTCGCTCGCTTGTCCTCTGCTGCGGCCACGCCGATCGAAACAAGCAGGACAGGTATCGACAGGAACACGAAGGGTTTCATCGGACCTCCCGAGGCGTCGCCGAAGACCGGGAGAGCCTAGCAGCCACCGCCCGGGCGGCGCGTGACCGTCGGTTACCGACCCGAAGCAGACACTTTTACGACCTGAGACAATCTAGGCGATACAACTCTACGTAACGTTCGAAAGATGACTGAGTGAAAAGACTGTCAATCCTCTCCGTGCTAGTGGGCTTGTCCGCGTGCTCGGTGTCGCAGACGGCGCCTGATTCCTATTCCGCAGGTCCCACTTGGGGAACAGTCGTCGATCGAGAGACGCAGCAGCCAATTAAGGGGGCCCTGGTCATCGCGCTGTGGGAACTGGAGGGCGGGCGTGGGATCGAGGGAGGGAGGAGTAGCAACTTCAAGGTCGCCGAGGCTCTGACCGACGAGCGCGGCGAGTTTCATATGGAGGGATGGGGCCCCCTGCCAATACCGACCAACGGCCTTCTCGACAAGTACGATCCATTGGTCTACGTATTCAAGTCCGGATATGTGCCCGCCGCCCACATGAATGACAAGTTCGCCGCACGCTACTCAAGAGTCGGACTACAGGTTCGGGACTCAGCGTACAACGGAAAGGTGACTGCGCTAGAACGATACAAAGGGCCTCCAAAGGACTACGCCCTCACTGTAGGCTTCCTCGCGGCCAATCTATCCAACGTATTTGTCGGCACCAAATGTCGATGGAAAGAGATTCCAAAGACTGTGCGTACGTTGGACGACGAAGCGAAACGCGAAAGAACAGAGGGTATCGTTCCGATGATCGGCACCTCCGCCAACATTCTCCTAATGCAAAAGCAGTGTGAACCAACGGATCAGTTCTTGAAGGCATATCGAGAGGCCTACTAGGCTGCCCAGCAAAGGTCCGCTTCTGGCCCAGCGCCGACCGTAGCTTAGGATGGGTGTACATGGACCTTCTCGATCTCCTTGCCCGCTGGGAC
>DATJVS010000039.1:0-14655 GCA_035501715.1 Usitatibacter sp. | reverse complement strand
GGCATATGCCTGCGCCACCTGCGGCTGTTCCCTGTCCACGGATGCGGCCATGGGTTACTCCGCCGTGCCCGGCTGGCGGGCGAGCCTGCAATTCGATTACATCGACCAGGACCAATTGCGCAGCGGCACGAGCAGCATATCGCCTGCGCAAGTGGCGGCGATCAACGACGCCGGCGGCGACCAGGAGGTCGAGAAGCGGACCATCAACCGCTATTTCACCGCGGGCCTGAGCTACAGGCCCAACGCCGACTGGAACTTCAACCTGCTGGTGCCGTACATCGACCGAAGCCACACCACCTACGGCTCCGCGATGAACCCCCTCACGCCGGACTTGATCAGCGGCGCAACGGTCGCCAGCCTGGGGGACATGCGATTCATCGCGAGCTATCAGGGGCTGCTGCCCACGCATAACTTCGGCATTCAGCTGGGGCTGGTATTGCCGACCGGGAATTATGGGGGGCCCAATGCGAGCGGCACCGGCATCGCGGGGCGCAACCCCGTCGCATTCAGCTCGGGACCCAACTCGCAATCCCCGTCGCCGGACAATCTGCTCGACACGAGCCTGCAGGCGGGCTTAGGCGCGACCGACCTGATCGTCGGCGCGTACTACTACCAGGCCGTGAGCCAGAACTTCGACGCGTTCGTGAGCGGCCAGTTCCAGGCCGCGTTGTGGCACAAGCTCGACCAGGCCGGCGAGGATTTCCGCCCCGGCAACCTCACCACCGTGAGCTTCGGCGTGCGCTACGAGGAGAACCCCACGATCGTGCCGCAGCTGCAGTTCAACATCACCGACAAGCGCGCCGACCAGGGGGCGCTTGCCGATACCGTCTCGACGGCCGGCACGGTGGTGTACCTGAGCCCCGGCGTGAGCGCGAGCATCACGCATGACTTTCAGGTCTTCGCGTTCGTGCAGGTGCCGCTGTACAGCCGGCTCAGTGGCTACCAGCTCTTCCCGCACTGGACAGGCTCGGTCGGCGCGAGCTACGCATTTTGAGGACTTTGATTTCGAGATGCGTGGCGTCGCTCCTCGTCGGTTGGTGCAGCCTGGCGCTCGCGGCAACCGAGGGCCAGCCTGCGCCGGCGATCCAGGCCAAGCTGCTCGACGGCACGGCATTCAATCTGGCCGACGAGGCGGGCAAGGTCGTCATCGTCAACATGTGGGCGACCTGGTGCGCACCCTGTCGCGAGGAGATGCCCGCCCTGGAGGCGTATTACCGGGAGCATCGGGAGCAGGGCCTCGTCCTGGTCGCGCTGAGCATGGACGATCCCAGGGATGAAGCCAAGGTGCGCGAGGCGACGCGAGCCTACTCGTTCCCTGTCGGGTTCCAGCGCGACGCCTACCTCAAGGGCTACGGACGCATCTGGCGCCTTCCGCTCACCTTCGTCGTGGACCGCAACGGGATCCTGCGCAAGGATCAATGGTATGGGGACCCGGGCCTCGACGTGCGGCTTCTCGAGCAGACGGTGACCCCACTGCTGCGCACGCCCTGAGGGCGACTGGTGCGAATGACGGTGCGGCCAGCCTGCGCTTTGTACACCGATGCGGCGCAATACGCGTTGGATTCGCGATAGACTGTTGCCCAGCCAACGAGCCGATGATGCGCCTGCACCGCTTATTTCTTCCCCTTTTCGTCGCACTGGGCCTGCTGCTGGGCCAGCAGGCCGCGCAGCTGCACGAGCTCTCCCACGCCATCGGCAGCATCCAGCAAGGCCCGCAGCACCAGCACCCTGGAAGCGACAGCTGCGACAAGTGCTCGCTCTTCGCGGCGTTCTGGGGTGCTGCGGCGAGTTTCGTCATGCCCGTCATCGTCCTCGGCGGCGCGATCGTCGCGGCGCTTGCGTCGTACCTCCCTGCGCTATCGCGCACCGTAGTCCACTCGCGCAGCCGCGCTCCTCCCGCCTCCGCCTGAAGTCCTGATCCGGCAGTTCATTGCGGCTCGCGCCTTGCACGCGCCGCATTTCGGAATCGCACACGGAGGTTTGCATGATTCGCAAGAAAGCAATTCGGGCGGCTGTTGCCGCCCTGGCCGCGCTGTATCCGGCATCCGCGGTGTTCGCCGAGGAGGCGTCGACGGACACGGCGAGCGGCCCTGTCGCCGCGTCGGATTCGACACCCGCCGCAGCAGACGGCACGCCCGCCGAAAGCGAGCGGATCACGGTCACGGCCCAGAAACTCAAGGACGCTCGCATCAACCTGTCGCCCAAGGTCGGCACGACGGTCTATTCCATCGAGGACACGGCGATCGACACGATCGGCAAGGGCGCGGCCACGCCGTTCGACGAAGTGCTCCTGCGCCTGCCCGGAGTGGACAAGGATTCGAAGGCATCGGGATCGCTGCACGTGCGCGACGATCACGGAAATGTCCAGTATCGGGTGAACGGCGTCCAGCTTCCGGAGGCCATTTCCGGGTTCGGGACTTCAATCGATACCCGTTACGTGAGCAAGATCGACTTCGTCACGGGCGCGCTTCCGGCGCAGTACGGGTTGCGAACGGCGGGCATCGTCGAGATCCAGACTCGCGAGGGAACCGAGCAGGGTGGCCAGATCGGGCTCACGGTGGGCAGCAACAAGGATTTCGAGCCCAGCGGCCAGGTGTTCGGCACCGTCGGCTCGCTCAGCTATTACCTGTCGGCAAGCTACGTCACCAACGAAAACGGGATCGAGTTTCCCACGCCCGACAAATCGAATCCGCACGACAAGACCCAACAGGTGAAGTCGTTCGGCAATTTTTCCTACTATGTCGACGACAGCACGCGCCTCGGATTCATGTTCGGGACGTACAACGGGAAGTTCCAGATCCCGGTGAATCCCGGCCAGGACCCCGCCTTCTCCCTAACCGGATACAGCGACCTCGACACCGGCTTCATCGCGCTGCCCTCGTCGCAGCTCGACCAGAACCAGACCGAGGCGAATCGCTTCTTCGTGGCGACGCTGCAGCGAAGCGTTGGCGCGCTCGACTACCAGCTGTCGCTCTTTCACCAATACTCCGATCTGCACTACAAGCCCGACCCGCAAGGCGACCTGATCTATCTCGGTGTCGCGTCCGATACGATGCGCTCGAACAACGCCAACGGCGTCCAGCTCGACGCCTCCTACAAGCTCGCCGCGTCCCACACGGTGCGGTTCGGGGGCGGCTACACGCAGCAGAAGACCGAAAGCAACAACTCCGTTGGGGTGTTCCCGACCGATGCCGACGGCAACCAGTCCTCGAGCGACCCGTTCACGATCATCGACAACTCCGGCAAGACGGGGCGGCTCTACAGCGCCTACCTGCAGGACGAGTGGCGCATCGACCCGAAGCTCACGGTGAACTACGGCCTGCGGTACGACAAAGTCGATGCCTTCGTGAACGAGCAGCAGTGGAGTCCCCGCGTGAACGTGGCGTATCAGGTGACCCAGGACACCGGAATTCACGCCGGCTATTCGCGCTACTTCACGCCGCCTCCCCAGGAACTCGCCGCGCAGACGAGCGTCGAACTTTACGCCAACACCACCAATGCGCCCGAGATCCCGGTGTCCGACAACGTCAAGTCCGAGCGCACCAACTACTACGACATCGGCGTAGTCCACAAGGCCTCACCCGAGCTCACCCTCACGGCGGATGCCTACTACAAGGACATCAAGAACCTGATCGACGAGGGGCAGTTCGGTGCGGCGTTGATCCTGTCGCCCTTCAACTACGAGCGCGGCCATGCGCAGGGGCTGGAGCTCTCGGCGATCTACGCCGGCACGCAGTGGAGCGCTTACGCCAACCTCGCATATCAGAAGGCGCAGGGGAAGCACATCATTTCCGGCCAGGCGCTGTTCGGGGTGGATGAGATCACCTATATCGCGGACCACTACATCTACCTGGACCACGACCAGACATACACCGCCTCCGTCGGAGCAAGCTACAAGTTCGGCGCCAACCGGGTGAACGCCGATGCCCTGTATGGCAGCGGCCTGCGGCGCACCGGCGACAACGACATTCCCAACGGGGAGGCGCTGCCGGACTATACGGTCGTCAATGCTTCGTACGTCCATACGTGGCCGACGGCGTACGGCCAGCTCGATGGGCGATTGGGAGTCCTCAACCTCTTCGACAAGTCCTACGAGCTGCGCGACGGGAGCGGCGTCGGCGTCGGTGCGCCGCAGTGGGGCATCCGCAGGACGTTCTTCGGCTCGGTGTCGCTTTCCTTCTGAGGTGCCTCGATGAGATATCTTCGGATCGTTGGATTCGTGGGCGCGATTGCCTTCGCGGGGAGCGCGCCCGCGGCGCCTCCCCACGTGCATGGGGTTGCCGCGCTCGACGTGGCCCTCGACGGCGGGTCGCTCCAGCTCTCCCTCGACAGTCCCCTCGACAACCTGGTGGGCTTCGAGCACGCACCGGCGAACGGGAAGGAAACGCAGGCGATCCGGGCGATGGTGCGGCGCTTCTCGCGGGCGCAGGAGCTCTTCGCGCCCACACCGGCCGCGCGCTGCGCGTTGAAGTCGGTGCAGCTTTCGTCTCCTGTCATCGACGCGAAGATGCTCGCCGCCGAGGGCGTGGCACCCATGGCACCGGGCGACGTCCACGAGGAGCCGGGGCACGCGGACCTCGATGCACAGATCGAGTTCAGCTGCCAAAGGCCTTCCGAGCTCGCCGGCCTCGAAGCAAGGATCTTCACCGTTTTTCCGGGGCTGCACCGGATCGACGCGCAGGTCGTGACGCCGGCTCGCCAGTCGGCGGCGACGCTGACGGCCGGGTCGCGCATGATCGCGTTCTGAACATCATGGACGCAGCGCCCCTCCTCGAAGCCGAGGGCGTCTCGTACCGATGGGCGCCGCACCTCGCGCCGGCCGTGGAGCTCGAGCGCTTCGCGATCGGCGCCGGAGAGCGGGTCTTCCTGCACGGGCCGAGCGGCAGCGGCAAGAGCACGCTGCTGGGAATCTTCGGCGGCGTGCTCGTGCCCCAGCGCGGTCGAGTGCGCATCCTCGGCAGCGATATCACGGCCCTGGGCGCGAGCCGGCGCGATGCTTTTCGCGTCGATCACATCGGCTTCATCTTCCAGCAGTTCAACCTGATTCCGTACCTGTCCGTGGTCGAGAACGTGCTGCTCCCGTGCCGCTTCTCGCGGCGGCGACGCGAGCGGGCGCTGCAGGGCGGCGGCAATCTCGAAGCGCAGTCGCAGCGGCTCCTCGCGGAGCTCGACCTCGACGTGTCGCTGCACGCCCGGGGCGTGACGCAGCTCTCCGTGGGCCAGCAGCAGCGCGTGGCCGCCGCGCGCGCGCTCATCGGCCGGCCCGAGCTCATCATCGCCGACGAGCCCACTTCGTCGCTCGATGCGGAGCGCCAGCAGGGCTTCCTCGATCTGCTGCTCGCTGAATGCGAAGCGTCGGGCGCCGCGCTGCTCTTCGTGAGCCACGATCGCCGCCTCGCGGCGCGCTTCACGCGCCTGGTCGCGCTGGACGAGATCAGCGTCGCCGCTGGCGTGAAGGGCCCGGCCCCATGACGAACCTCGCGCGCCTCGCGCTTCGCAGCGCGTGGAACCGGCGGCTGACGCTGGCCCTGATCGTCTGCGCCATCGCTCTCAGTGTCACGATGCTGCTCGGAGTGGAGCGCGCGCGCGTCGCCGCGCGCGAAGGCTTCTCGCAGGCGGTGTCGGGCTCCGACCTCGTGGTCGGCGCGCGCACGAGCCCGATCCAGCTCGTGCTCTACGCGGTGTTCCACCTGGGCGAGGCGACCAACAACATGCTCTGGAAGAGCGAGCAGGTCATCGCCGCCGACCCCGGGATCGCGTGGGTGATCCCGCTCTCGCTCGGCGATTCGCTGCGCGGCTTTCCCACCCTCGGAACGACGACGGCCTTCTTCGAGCATTTCAAGTACGGCCTGCGGGTCCCACTCGAGTTCGGCGAAGGGCGGCCGTTCTCCAACCTGTTCGACGCGGTGCTGGGCGCACAGGTGGCCCGCCAGCTCGGCTATCGCCTGGGCGACACGATCATCCTCACGCATGGCAGCGGGGGCATCGGCTCCATCGAGCACTCCGACAAGCCCTTCACCATCGTGGGCATTCTCAAGCCCACCGGCACGCCGGTCGATCGCACGGTGTTCGTGAGCCTGGAGGCGATCGAAGCGATCCACCTCGGATGGCAGGGCGGCGCCCCGCTGCCGGGTTTCACGATTCCGTCGCAGTACGTGCGCAAGTTCGACCTCACGCCCAAGACGATCACCGCGATGCTGGTGGGCCTGAGGAATCGCGCGGGCGTGTTCCGCGCGCAGCGCGCCATCAACGACTTTGGCGGCGAGCCGCTCATGGCGGTGCTGCCCGGTGTCGCCCTGGACCAGCTCTGGCAGGTGGTCGGCGTGGTGGAGAAGGCGCTGCTCGTCGTGTCCGCGCTCGTGGTGGTCGTGGGGATCGCGGGGATGGTGGCCTCCGTGCTCGCGAGCCTGAACGAGCGGCGGCGCGAGCTCGCCATCCTGCGCTCGGTCGGCGCGGGACCCCGCCATATCGTCGCCCTGCTCGGCATCGAGGCGCTGCTCGTGACCGGTGCCGGCGCGGCGCTCGGCGTGGTGATTCTTCTGGTGCTGTCCCTCGTGCTGGCCCCGATGCTCGCGTCGCGCTTCGGCCTGTCGGTCGATCCATGGGCATGGTCGGCGAACGAATCCCTGCTCCTCGCCGCCGTGGCCGTCGCGGGAATCGCCGCGGGCCTCATTCCCGCGTACCGCGCCTGCCGCCTCGCGCTCGCCGATGGGCTCACCCCGCGACTCTAGGAGAAGATCCATGCGAATCGCATTCATCGTCATGGCCGCCGTGTTTTCCTGCGTCGCGTCCCTTCATGCCGCCGCGGACTACAAGGTCGGGGACAAGCTCGCCGCGCCCGGCGCCGGGACGAAGGCCGGCGCGAAGTACGGGATCATTCTCTGGGGCTCGCTCATCCCGAAGGACTGGGATCCGCTGAAGGAATTGAAGGACGCGGCCAAGGATGAGAACCTGGCGATCATGAGTGACGCCGATCCGCGCGCCCAGGCGCTGCTGCTCAAGATGCAGGAGGTGTGGGAGAAGGCGCCGGTCGATCATGCCCTTGACGGAAGGCGCATCCGGATCGCCGGATTCATGGTGCCGCTCGATGAGGCGAAGGGCGAGGTGGGCGAGTTCCTCCTGGTGCCTTACTTCGGCGCGTGCATCCACGTACCGCCGCCGCCCGCCAACCAGATCATCGACGTCGTTCCCGGAAAGCCGGTCAAGGGGTTCCGCATGATGGACCCGGTGTGGGTGAACGGAGTCCTGCGCACGATCCACTCGGAGAATCACGCGGGCATGGGCATGGCCTCGGCCGGCTACCGCCTCGAGGCGGTCAAGGTGGAGATGTACAAGGAAACGAAGACCCGGTCCCGATGACCGCCGTCGCGCTGTCGGCCGCCGCATTCCTTTCCACGCTGGGCGGCGGTCTTTTCGCGCTGCGCCATGCGCAACGCCTCCAGTTCATCCTCGCGTTCACTGCGGGCGTGCTGCTCGGCATCGTGGCCTTCGACCTTCTCCCGGAGATCTTCGGGATGGCCCACGAACAAGGCCTCGACCCGCGCGCGGCCATGCTCGCCCTCGTTGCGGGCTTCGTTCTGTTTCATGCGCTTGAGAAGTTCGTGCTGGTGCATTCGGTGCACGAAGCGCAATACGCGGAGCATTCGCATCCGCGCCGCGGGGTTCTCGCGGCCGCCGCGCTCATCGGGCACAGTTTCATGGACGGCTTGGGCATCGGCGTTGGGTTCCAGGTTTCCCCGTCGCTGGGAGTGGCGATCGCGGCCGCCGTCGTCGCGCACGATTTCTGCGACGGACTCAACACGGTAAGTCTCATGCTCGTGAGTCGCAACACGCGTGCCCGGTCGATGGTGATGCTCGCGCTCGACGCGATCGCGCCGATCGCCGGGGCCGCGTCGTCGCTCTTGTTCGAGTTTCCGCGGGCGCTGCTGATGCTCTACCTGGGGTTCTTCGCGGGCTTCCTGCTGTACATCGGCGCGGCCGACGTGCTTCCCGAGGCCCATTCCGGCGCCGGGGCGCGCAAGGCGCTCGGGCTCATCGGCCTTACTTGCGCCGGGGCGGCGTTCGCCTTCGCCGTGACGCAGGCCCTTGACGCCCGGTGAAGCGACAGTCGAGTCGAAGGCATAATGTCGGGATGAGCGTCATCACCGAGAAGAAGGCCTTCGAGAAGGCCGTCCCGATCCTCGCCACCGACACGAAGCACCTCGCCAAGCTCGTCCGTTCGCTCTCCTCGGTCGAGAAGAGCTGGCTGGAGGCGAGCGGATTCGACGCCGCGCCCGGTTCCTTCGCGCTCATCCCCGACGGCAAGGGCGGCATCGCCCGCGTCGTCACGGGCGTGCACGATGGCCACGATCCGTGGGCGCTCGCCGCACTCCCGCTGAAGCTTCCGCGCGGGCGCTATTCGCTCGGCAAGGGGCCAGTCAACATCGCGCCGGACGCGGCCGCTTTCGCGTGGGACCTGGGCAGCTACCAGTTCACGCGCTACAAGAAGGCGAAGCGCAAGCCCTCGGACCTGCAGGTGGAGTCGAGTGGCAAGGTGCGCGCGGCCCTCGAGCTCGCGCAGGCCGTGCGGCTCGTGCGCGATCTCGTGAACACGCCTGCCGAGGACATGGGCCCGGCGGAGCTCTCGGACGTCGTGCGCGAGCAGGCCGAGCTCTTCGGCGGCGAGTTCGACGAGTGGGTGGGCGACGAGCTCCTCGCGCAGAACTTCCCGGCGGTGCATGCGGTGGGCCGCGCCGCGGCGCGCGCGCCGCGCCTGATGGAGGTCCACTGGGGCAATCCCAAGCATCCGCGAGTGGCCATCGTCGGCAAGGGCGTGTGCTTCGATTCCGGCGGGCTCGACATCAAGAGCGCCGAGGGCATGCGCCTCATGAAGAAGGACATGGGCGGGGCCGCGCACGCGGTGGCGCTCGCGCGCCTCGTGATGCAGCGCAAGCTCCCGGTCCATCTTCACCTCGTGATTCCCGCCGTGGAGAACGCCATCAGCGGCAACGCATACCGCCCCGGCGACGTGGTGCGCACGCGCAAGGGCCTCAATATCGAGGTGGGCAACACGGATGCGGAAGGGCGCGTGATCCTCTGCGACGCGCTCGCCTACGCGGCGGAGAGCAAGCCCGCGACGATGATCGATTTCGCCACGCTCACGGGTGCCGCGCGCGTGGCCCTGGGTCCCGAGCTGCCGGTGCTCTACAGCAACGACGAGAAGCTCGCGGGCAAGCTCGCGGCGCGCGCCAGGCAGCTGGAGGATCCCATCTGGCGCCTGCCGCTGTGGCGCAACTACCGCCGGCTCTTCTCGAGCGACATCGCCGATTTCAGCAACTCGGGGCGCGCGGGATTCGCCGGTTCCATCGTCGCGGCGCTCTTCCTCGAGTACTTCGTGCCGGACGACATCGCGTGGGCGCACTTCGACGTGTACGCATGGAACGACATCTCGCGCCCGGGCCGGCCCGCCGGCGGCGAGGCGCAGGGCCTGCGCGCCGTGCTCGCCGCCCTTTCTTGAGAGCCTTCGACATGATCCGATTCCTCGTGCGCCGCCTCGCGGCGCTGCTCGCGCTCGTCACGCTCGCGCTGCCCTCGGGCGCCACGAGCACCGGCATCGACTACACCGACCTGTGGTGGGTACCGGCCGAGAGCGGGTGGGGCATCAACTTCATCCAGCAGGGCTCGGCGATCTTCGCCACGATGTTCGTGTACGGAGCGGACCAGTCACCGCACTGGTACGTGGCTTCCGACCTGGAGTCCAACGGCGCGACCACCTTCTCCGGCAGTCTCTATTCGACGACGGGACCCGCCTACAACGCGACGTTCGATCCCCGCAACGTCACCATCACCGCCGTTGGCACCATGACGGTGACCTTCACCACCGGTTACAACGCGTTGCTCAGCTACACGGTGAACGGCGTGGTCGTGAACAAGACCATCACCCGCCAGACGTTCAAGAACAACAATATCGCGGGCAGCTACGTGGGCGGCATGATGGCCACCGCGAGCAACTGCCGCGGCGGCGCGAGCAACGGCGCGGCCTACATCAACGGCGGGATGACAGTCACCCAGACGGGCCAGAGCGTGAGCATCGCCGTGGGCTTCTACACGACTTCGGGCGCCGCGGCCGTCTGCACCTACAGCGGCGTGCTCACGGCGCAGGGCGTTCTCGGGCAGATCGCGAACGGCTCGTTCGCATGCGTGGTGGGCGGCTCCACCAACAACACCGGCACCTTCAACGCGGACAACATCAGCATGGTCCAGTCGGGCTTCATGGGGCAGTTCACCGGCTCCGACCAGTACTGCAACTACACGGGATACATCGGCGGCGTGAAGGCGCCGATGTAAGACTGTAGAATGTCGGCAAAAATGGCCGGGCGCGCGAACCACTCGAGGTGGACGATGCGAAGACTCAAGAGCATGGGCATTGCGATGGCGATCGGCGCGGCGGCCCTCGTGCCCCTCGCGGCACGCGCCGTGGAGGAGACCTTCGACGCGTGCGACGTCTTCACATCGGACGACGCCGAGAAGGTGCTGGGCACCACCGCGGCCGCGGAGCCCGTGAACCCCAAGGTGAAGAAGCCCAAGGTGATCCTCACCTGCACCTACACCGGGTTCAAGGACAGCAAGCCCGTCGCGGCCACGGTGCAGTTCCGCTTCGGCCGCAGCGACGAGGAGGCCCAGCGGGCCTTCGAGGACGCGCGGATGCAGTACCAGACCAAGCCCCTGCTCATCTCCGGCGCCGAGAGTTTCTGGAGCTCCAAGACGGGCCAGCTCAACCTTCGCAAGGGGCGCGCGTGGACCACGATCTCCGTGGGCTCGCCGAAGGTGAACGAGCGCGACATGGCGGATGCGAAGAAACTTGCGGAGATCCTGGTTAAGAAAATGTAGCGGTTGCCGTAGAATCGGGCGTTTCTCCGCACAAGGGAACCGCCCAGCATGACCGCCATCGTCGAAGTCGTCGCCCGCGAGATCCTCGATTCGCGCGGCAATCCCACCGTAGAGGCCGACGTGCTCGTGGAGTCGGGCGCCATGGGGCGCGCCGCCGTCCCGTCGGGCGCCTCCACGGGATCGCGCGAGGCCATCGAGCTTCGCGACGGCGATGCGCAGCGCTTCTTCGGCAAGGGCGTGCGGAAGGCCGTGGACCACGTGAACACGGAGATCTGCGAGGCGGTCCTGGGCCTGGACGTGTCCGAGCAGGCGCACATCGACAAGGTGCTCATCGACCTCGACGGCACCGAGAACAAGTCGCGCCTCGGGGCCAACGCGATCCTCGCCGTATCCGTGGCGTGCGCCAAGGCGGCGGCCGAGGAGTCGGGCCTTTCGCTCTATCGCTACTTCGGCGGCAGCGCTCCGCGCCGCATGCCCGTGCCGCAGATGAACGTCATCAACGGTGGCGCGCACGCCAACAACAACCTGGACTTCCAGGAGTTCATGATCCTGCCCGTGGGCTTCTCGTCGTTCCGCGACGCGCTGCGCTGCGGCTCGGAGATCTTCCATACGCTCAAGAAGATGATCGACAAGGAAGGCATGTCCACGGCCGTGGGCGACGAGGGCGGCTTCGCGCCTTCACTTCCCACGAACGAGTCGGGCTTCCAATACATCATGAAGGCCATCGAGGCCGCGGGCTACATGCCCGGCGAGCAGGTGATGCTCGGCATGGACTGCGCGGCGAGCGAGTTCTACAAGGACGGCAAGTACCGCTTCGACGCGGAGAAGCTCACCTACACCTCGGCGCAGCTCGTGGACCTCTTCGCCGCGTGGTGCGACAAGTACCCGATCGTCTCGATCGAGGACGGCATGGCCGAGCAGGACTGGGACGGATGGGAGCTGCTCACGAAGCGCCTGGGCAAGGACGTGCAGCTCGTGGGCGACGACATCTTCGTGACCAACACGCGCATCCTTTCCGAGGGTATCTCGCGCGGCGTGGCCAACTCGATCCTCATCAAGATCAACCAGATCGGCACGCTCTCGGAGACCTTCGAGGCGATCGAGATGGCCAAGCAGGCGGGCTACACGTCGGTGATCTCGCACCGCTCGGGCGAGACCGAGGATTCGACAATCGCGGACATCGCCGTGGGATCGAACGCGATGCAGATCAAGACCGGGTCGCTGTCGCGCTCGGACCGCGTGGCCAAGTACAACCAGTTGCTGCGCATCGAGGAAGAGCTGGGCGAGGGCGCCGTGTACGCGGGTCGCGGCGCGTTCTACCAGATCCGGGGCCGGTGAAAGCGCTCGCCCTCGTCCTCGCGGGGCTCCTCCTGGGGCTGCAGTACCCGCTGTGGATCGGCAAGGGCAGCTGGACGAAGGTCTGGGAGCTCGAGCGCACCCTCGCGCAAAGCCGCGACGGCAACGCGAAGCTGAAGGCGCGCAACGAGGCGCTGGACGCCGAGGTGCGCGACCTGAAGGAAGGCATGGAAGCCATCGAGGAGCGCGCCCGCCTCGAGCTGGGAATGATCCGCCAGGACGAGATCTTCTACCAGATCGTCGCGCCGCAGAGCTCGCAGGCGCCCGGTCCGCAGGGGCAATAGGCGGGCTAGCCGCTGGCGCGCTTGGCGATCCATATGCCCGCGAGCACCACCGCGCCGCCCACGAGCTGGGGGGCGCCCACGGGCTCGCCGAAGAGCCACCACGCGAAGAGCGTTGCCATCACCGGCTGGATCAGCAGCGACACCGACGAGAGCGACGCGGGCAGGTGCGCGAACGCATAGGCGATGAGCCCCTGCCCGAGGACCTGCGTGACGAGCGCGAGGCCCGCGAGCACGAGCCATCCCTGCGGGCCCGCGGGCAGGAAGGGCTGCGGCGAGGCGAGCGCCACGGGCAGCAGCGCCACCGCGGTGATCGTCGTGCTCCACGCCATCAGCCGCGGCGTGGATGCGCCCGCGTCGCGGGCCTCCTTGATGGTGAGGAAATAGCCCGCGTAGAAGACCGCCGTGAGCGCGCCCAGCGCATCGCCCAGCAATCGCGTGCCGCCCACGGAAAAGTTCGGTCCCACCAGGATGAACATCCCCGCGATCGCGACGAACATGCCCGCGAGGAAGGCGCGCGTCACCTTCCGGCGCCAGATCAGCCAGCCTGCGAGCGTCACGAAGATGGGCGCGAGGTTCGCGAGCAGCGTCGAGTTGGCCACCGAAGTCCACACGATCGACCAGTGCCACACGCCCAGGTCGCCCGCGAAGAACAGGCCCGCGCCCAGCAGCGCCCAGCGCGAGAGCTTCTCCGGCGGCGAGCGGCGCGCGAGGACCGCGGTCCACAGGATGGGGACGGCGAGAGCGCAGCGCCAGAACGCGCTCGCCACGGGCCCCGTGTCGGAAAGCCGCACGAAGATCGGCGCGAAGGCGATCGCGCATCCGCCCGCGAGGAGGCAGAAGAAGGCTAGCCGGCTCATGAATATCCGATTGAAGAGTGCACGGTATTGTGGTCGATCGGGCGATCCACGTTCGCTAAAATTATTTGAAGCGAGGTTTCACATGAAGCGAACACTTTCTGTGGTCGGAGCCATCGCACTCATTGTTGCCGCTGGCTATCTCTTTTGGCGAGAGGCACGCACCTCTCCTGCCCCCGGCACCACCGCCGAGGGCATGGCCGCCACGGGGCCGTCCAATGCTGCGTCGCCCCCGGTCGCCTGGCGGCCGCACAAGTCGCAATCTCAGCCGTTACCGCCCGGCCCGGTGCGCGAATACCTTCCCGCGCTTCTCGCGGCGGCGAACGCCCAAGGCGCCACGGGCGAGGAGAATTGGAGGGCTTTCCAGGCGTTGAACGCATGCCGCGCGCAAGACAAATTCGCTGAGCTGAAAGCCGCTCAGCAAAGGCAGGCGACGGTTGGGCATGGCGACAAACCCGTGCATACGAATGATGATTCCACTGGCCCGGACTGCCGAGGGGTCAGCGAGAAAGACATGTCGGACTCGACGCGCTACTTGAAACGCGCCGCCGAGGCCGGGGACGATCGGGCAGTCTACCAATACGCATCCGGGGTTCCGCTCGCGTACATGAATCAAGCCGACCTCATCAAGCATCCGGAGACAGTGCTCGAATGGCGCGCAGACTCCATGCGCTACCTCACAAGCGCGATCGAATCGGGCAGCACTGATGCGCTCCTCGCGCTATCTCGCGCGTATGAGCAAGGTACCCTCGGCGAACAGAATCCGGTCCTCGCCTACCAATACGCGCTTGCATGGCGGCAGATCGAATTCAGCGCCGACAACGCGGGCGTTGACGCCTATCCGAACAAGCTCGCGGCGACACTGACACCAGATGAGATTGCGCGAGCGCAGCTGGGGGCGCAGGCGCTCGTTACGCGCTTGCGCACGCCGAAGTGAATGGAAAGATCGGGGTCTGTCTGCCGCAGAGTCCCAAAATGGGACTATAATGGTCCATGCGAATCATCGCCGTGCGGACCCTCAAGCAGTTCGTCGAGAGCAGGCCGGAGTACGCCGATGCGCGCGAGCCTGCGCTGGCATGGTATCGACAGGTCCTGAAGGCCGATTGGGCAGCGCCGGCGGACGTAAAGCGCGAGGTCGGAAATGCCAGCATTCTGCGGGACGGACGGGTGGCGTTCAACGTCGCGGGCAACAAGTACCGGATCGTGGTCTGGATCAACTATCCGTACCGTGTCGTGTACGTTCGCTTCATCGGGACCCACAGGCAGTATGACCGGATCGACGCGCAAACCAT
>DATJVS010000038.1:0-21234 GCA_035501715.1 Usitatibacter sp. | reverse complement strand
CCCGAGCCCCGAAAGGCGTTGGTCGATGCCGGGCAGGCGCTCACGCTCCAGGAACTGCCTCGCTTCCTCGAGGACTGCGCGATCTCTCGGGAGGCGTATGAAAAGCGTAGGAACCACAGATGAACACAGATGAACACAGATAGGCTCTCGAGTTGTTGGGGGTTGTGATTGAACTCTGGCACCGCATTGAAGGTTCTTGCAGGTCATCTGTGTTCATCTGTGTTCATCTGTGGTTCATTGCTCTTCTGTCCCGCCGCGTCCACCGCCGCTGAAATCTCGCTGAAGGACGACCTGGGCCGCACGGTCGAGATGAAGGAGCCGGCCAGGCGCATCGTGACGCTCGCGCCCGCCCTCACGGAGCTCGTGTTCACGGCGGGCGGGGGCGATCGCGTGGTGGGCGCCAGCGCCTACAGCGACTATCCGCCCGAGGCGAAGAAGCTTCCCCAGGTGTCCTCGGCGATGTCGTGGTCGCTCGAGGAGATCGCCTCGCTCAAGCCCGACCTGGTGCTCGCGTGGCACGACAACATGCGCACCGAGGACGTGTCGCGCCTCTCGGCCTTCGGCATCGCCGTGTACGTGGCCGAATCGCGCAACTTCGACGACGTGCCGCGCACGCTGCAGGCGATCGGCACGCTGCTGGGGCGCGACACGTCGCCGGCGATCCGCGCCTATCGCGACAAGCTCGAGCGCCTGCGCGCGCAGTACGCGCGCAAGCCCCAGGTCACCGCGCTCCTCGAGATCTGGCACAACCCGCTCACCACCATCGCGGGACATCACTTCATGAACGAGGCGCTCGAGATCTGCGGGGCGCGCAACGTCTTCGCGGACCTTTCGGGCGTGGCGCCCATCGTCTCGTGGGAGGAGGTGTTCTTCCGCGACCCGGACGTGATCGTGGGCATCAGCTCCGCGGCGAGCGAGAAGGAATTCCGCGCGAGCTGGAAGGAGCGCCCCACGCTGCGCGCGGTCTCGCAGGACCACCTGGTCTATGCCGACGCCGACCGCCTGCAGCGCCTCACCGCGCGCACGCCCGACGGCGTGGCCTCCCTTTGCGCCGCGATCGATCGCGTCAGGCCGAACGCACCGGGGCGATGACGCCGGAGCAGAGCACGGGCCCGGTGGGTTCGCCCGTGGGCGAGCCCGCCATGGGCTCGAGGCTCACGGCGAACGCGACCGCGTCCTTCACGCGCGGATCCGTGTGCGTCACGTGGATCACGGTCTCGCCCATGCCGTTCTTCACCATGCCGAGGGAGCGCGGCTTGCCCGCCTTGGGCATCACCCAGAGCTCGAGGCCCATGCCTTCCTTGGGAGCCCACGGCTTCACCATGCGCACCTTGAGCAGGTCGGGCTCGTGCATCGACACGACCATGCGCGGCGCGGAATCGGGCGCCATCAGCACCGCGACGAAATCGGGATCGGCGTTGCCCGCGGGGAACGTCCACAGCATGAACGCGAGCAGGACCGACGCGACGCCGCCCGAGACCATCGCGAGCGCCCGCCAGTAGGACGGCGCCTGCGGCCGCGCGGGCGCGATGCGCGCTTCGATCGCGCGCCACACGCGCGAGGGCGGCTCGACGGGCGCGATGCGAGTGGCGAGCGGGGTGATGGCCGTTTCCCATCGCGCCGCGGCGTCGCTCACGCTGCGGTCGGATGCCATCATCGACTGGAACCGCGCGCGGGCCCGGCCCCGCAGTGTCCCCAGCGCGTATTCGGCGGCGAGCGCCTCGCGGGCATCGCGCGAGAGCTTCATGCCTCGACCTTTCCCATGAGGCAATCGCGCAGCTTCGCGAGGCCGCGGCGCACGTGGGTCTTCACGGTGCCCAGGGGCTTGCGCAGATGGCTCGCGAGCTCGCTGTGCGTGAGGCCGTGGAAGAACGCGAGCGCGATGGTCTGGCGCTGGTCGGCGTCGAGCTCCTCGAGGCATTCCTGGATCGAATGCGCGTCGCGCCGGGCCTGTGCTTGCCTCGCGGGCGCGGCGCTCTCGTCCACGAGGTTCGCCGAGAGCGTGTCGTCCACGTCCGGCTCCTCGCGCGTGCGGCGCACGATGTCGAGGCTGCGGTTGCGCACGATCGCCGTCATCCACGTGAGCGGCGCGCTTTTCGCCGCGGCGTAGTCCGACGAGCGACGCCAGATGTTGACGAAACTGTCCTGCAACGCTTCCTCCGCGAGCGGCCTCTCCCGGACTATACGAAGCGAGACGGCAAACAGTTTCGACGAGGTGGCGCGGTAGAGCTCGGCGAAGGCGGCGCGATCGCCCAGGGCGCTCCGCGCGAGCAGCGACTCGAGGCGGGCGGCGTCGTCGGCCATCTAGCCCTTGTCCTCGCGGCCCGGCTTCCAGAGGGGCTCGTGGACGCCCGCGGCCGCGTTGAGCGACCGCGCCGCGAGGAAGAGCAGGTCGGAAAGGCGGTTCAGGTACTGGATGGAAAGCGCCGAGACGCCTTCGACGCGGCCCAGCGCCACGAGCGCGCGCTCGGCCCGGCGGCAAACGGTGCGCGCGAGGTGGCAGGTGGCCGCGGCGCGCGTGCCTCCGGGAAGGACGAATTCCTGCAGCACGGGCAGCGGTGCGCGCAGGATCTCCACCTGCTCCTCGATCTGCCGCAGGTGCGCGTCCCAGAGCGCCGAGCGCCCGGGGATGCTCACCTCGCCGCCCAGGTCGAAGAGGTCGTTCTGCACCGAGGCGAGGATCGCGCGGACCGCATCGGGCATTGGCTCGGCGAGCACGACGCCCAGGACGCTGTTCAGCTCGTCCAGCTCGCCCAGCGCGGCGATGCGCGGCGCGTCCTTTCCCACGCGCGTGCCGTCGCCAAGCCCGGTCGTGCCGTCGTCGCCGGTGCGCGTCACGATCTTCGTGAGCCGATTCGCCATGGGCTGGCATTGTACAATCCGCCTCGTGAAAACCAGCTTTTTGGATTTCGAGCAGCCCATCGCGGAGCTCGAACAGAAGATCGAGGAGCTGCGCTTCGTCCAGGACGACTCCGCGGTCGACATCTCCCAGGAGATCGAGCGGCTCTCCAAGAAGAGCCGCGAGCTCACCAAGGACATCTACTCGAAGCTCACGGCGTGGCAGATCTCCAAGGTCGCGCGCCATCCGCAGAGGCCGTACACGCTGGACTACGTGGCGGCGCTCTGCACCGACTTCGAGGAGATGCACGGCGACCGCGCGTTCGCGGACGACCCGGCGATCGTCGGCGGCATGGCGCGCTTCAACGGGCAGAGCGTCATGGTGATCGGCCACCAGAAGGGGCGCGACACCAACGACAAGATCTACCGCAACTTCGGCATGCCGCGTCCCGAGGGCTATCGCAAGGCGCTTCGCCTCATGAAGCTCGCCGAGAAATTCGGCATCCCGCTGCTCACGTTCGTCGATACGCCGGGCGCCTACCCGGGCATCGGCGCGGAGGAGCGCGGGCAGTCGGAGGCCATCGGCAAGAACCTCTATGCGATGGCGGGGCTGCGCGTGCCGGTCGTGGTGACGGTGATCGGCGAGGGCGGCTCGGGCGGCGCGCTCGCCATCGCGGTGGGCGACGTGACGCTGATGATGCAGTACTCGACCTACTCGGTGATCTCGCCCGAGGGCTGCGCGGCGATCCTCTGGAAGAGCGCGGAGAACGCGGGCGAGGCGGCCGAGAGCCTGGGCATCACGGCGCCGCGCCTGAAGAGCCTGGGCGTGATCGACAAGGTGATCCCGGAGCCCCTGGGCGGCGCCCATCGCGATCCGGCCGAGGCCGCGAAGAACCTCAAGAAGGCGATCCAGGAGAGCCTGAGGAGCCTGCAGGACCTCTCCGCCGAGGAGCTCCTCGAGCGCCGCCAGGAGCGGTGGGTCAACTATGGGAAGTTCAAGGAACTGGCCGAGTAGCCTCTTCGCGCCGCTGCCGCGCGATGCGGCCGTGTGCGTGGGATTTTCCGGTGGCGTGGATTCGGCGGTGCTGCTCGACGCGGCGGCGCGCGAAGCGAAGCGCCAATCGCGTGCGTTGAGCGCCGTGCACGTCCATCACGGATTGAGTCCCAATGCCGACCGCTGGACGGCCGCTTGCGAGCGCTTCTGCGCGGCGCGCGGCATTCCCCTCGACGTCGTTCGCGTGAGGGTGGATCGCCGCTCGAAGGACGGTCTCGAGGCGGCCGCGCGCGAGGCGAGGTACGCCGTGTACGCGAAGCGTGCCGAGCCCTTCGTGGCGCTCGCCCATCACCTCGACGACCAGGCCGAGACCGTGCTGCTGCAGTTGCTGCGCGGCGCCGGATTGAAGGGCGTGGCGGCGATGCCGGTGCTGCGCACGCTGCCGGGCTCGCACGTCACGATCTACCGGCCGCTGCTCGCGATCTCCCGGCGCGAGATCCTGGAATACGCGCGCGAGGCGAAGCTCGAATGGGTCCACGACGAGTCGAACGATTCGATCGCGCACGACCGCAACTACCTGCGCCACGAGGTGGCCCCGCTCCTGGACGCGCGTTTTCCGGCGTGGCGCGAATCCGTCGCGCGCTTCTCCCGCCACGCCGCCGAGGCCGATGCGCTGCTCTCGGCCCAAGCCCGGGCCGACGGCGCGGCCGGCGATGAAGCCCTCCTGCTCGCGCCGGGGCTGTCCGCGCCGCGGCAAGCCAATGCGCTGCGCGCGTTCCTCGCTTCGCGTCACATCGCGATGCCCAGCCAGGCGCGGCTTGCGGAGATGGCGCGCCAGCTCTACGGCGCGCGCGCCGGCGCGAAGGTTCGCATCGAGCACGACGGCATCGTCATCGCACGGCATCGCGGCGAGGCGCGCATCGAGCGCGACCTTCGCGAAGCGCGTCCCTGGCGCGTCCAGTGGCACGGCGAAGCGCGCGTGGAGCTGGGCGAGGGGAGGGGTCACGTTCAATTCGATCGCGGGCGCGGCTCCGGCATCGACGCTTCGCGCGTGAAGGGCGGCGAGTGGTCCTTCAAGCCGCGCTCGGGCGGCGAGAAGATGCGCGTCGCGGCGCGCGGACGCACGCGAACGCTGAAGAACCTGCTGCAGGAAGGCTCGATTCCCGCATGGCAGCGCGATCGATTGCCGCTTCTTTTCCGCGGCGACGAGCTGGTGTGGGTGCCCGGCGTGGGAATCGCCGCCGAATACGCCTGCGAGGCCCGCTCCGAGGGGCTTTTGCCGCGCTGGACGGTGGCGGGCGGCGCCGCGCTGTGCTAGAATGAAAAGCTAAATTTTTCATCAATTTAGCGGAGATTTTCAATGGCGGTTGAGCGCACCCTTTCGATCATCAAGCCCGATGCCGTGGCGAAGAACGTGATCGGCGAGATCTACGCGCGTTTCGAGAAAGCGGGCCTCAAGGTCGTGGCCGCGAAGATGGCGCACCTGTCGCGAAGCGACGCTGAAGGCTTCTACGCGGTGCACAAGGGCCGTCCGTTCTTCAACGACCTCGTGAGCTTCATGATCTCGGGACCGGTGATGATCCAGGTCCTCGAGGGCGAGAACGCGATCCAGAAGAATCGCGACCTCATGGGCGCCACGGACCCGAAGAAGGCCGACAAGGGCACGATCCGCGCGGACTTCGCGCAATCGATCGACGCGAATGCCGTGCACGGCTCCGACGCGCCCGAGACCGCGAAGGTCGAGATCGCCTACTTCTTCCCGTCGAGCAACGTCTACTCGCGCTAGTCCACCATGAGCGGGCGCGCCAACCTTCTCGACTTCACCCTGCCGGCGCTCACCGAGTGGCTGGCCGCCCAGGGGGAGAAGCCGTTCCGCGCGCGCCAGCTCTTCCAGTGGATCCACCAGCGCGGCGTATCCGATTTCGACGCGATGACGGACCTCGCGAAATCGCTGCGCGAGAAGCTGAAGGCCACCGCGGAAGTGCGCCCGCCGGCGATCCTGTCCGAGCATCGCTCCGCCGACGGCACCGTGAAGTGGCTCTTCGACGTGGGCGTGGGCAACGGCATCGAGACCGTGTACATCCCCGAGGACGACCGCGGCACGCTCTGCGTCTCCTCGCAGGTGGGCTGCGCCCTCGACTGCAAGTTCTGCTCCACCGGCCGCCAGGGCTTCAACCGCGACCTCTCGGTGTCCGAGATCATCGGCCAGCTCTGGGTCGCCAATCGCCGCCTCGAGGAACTCGAGCGCGAAGGCCTTGCCTCACGCCTCGAGGACGCCGAATCGCGCTCGCCGCGGCCGGTGTCGAACGTGGTCATGATGGGCATGGGTGAGCCGCTCAACAATTTCGAACCCGTCGTCGATGCGATGAAGATCATGCTCGACGACCTCGCCTACGGGCTTTCGCGCCGGCGCGTGACGCTTTCCACGTCGGGCGTGGTGCCCAACATCCGCAGGCTGAAGGACGCGCTGCCCGTGGCGCTCGCCGTGAGCCTGCACGCGCCCAACGACGAGATCCGCAGCCGCATCATGCCGGTGAACGACGCGTACCCGATCGCGAAGCTGCTGGAAGCCTGCCGCGAATACCTCGAGGTCTCGCCGCGCGACTTCATCACGTTCGAGTACGTGATGCTCGAGGGCGTGAACGACGCACCCGACCACGCGAAGGAGCTCGCGAAGCTGCTGAAGAGCGTGCCTTCCAAGGTGAACCTGATTCCCTTCAACCCGTTTCCCGACTCCGGCTTCGCGCGCACGTCCGCCGATCGCGTGCGCCGCTTCCAGCAGGTGCTGCTGGACGCCGGCTACGTCGCCACGGTGCGCAGGACGCGCGGCGACGACATCGACGCGGCATGCGGCCAGCTCGCGGGCCAGGTCGTGAACCGCATGAAGAGGAAGACAGTCCGCATCCACTCACATCCGGGGCACTGATGCGCATCGCTCTCGCCATACTCGCCGTGTTGATGGCCGCCTGCACCTCGCAGAGCACAGTCACGACCAAGCCCGTCACCGAAAGCGAGCCCAGCGCCGGAAGGGACCGCGCGGCGGCCCATACCGCGCTCGCCGGCGAATACTTCGCGCGCGGCAACTTCGCGGTGGCGCTCTCGGAGTCGCGCGAAGCCATCCGCTTCGACTCGACCTACTACCCGGCCTACAACATGATGGGCCTCGTGTACATGGAGCTTCGCGAGGACGCGCCGGCGCGCGAGTCGTTCGAGCGGGCGCTTTCGCTTTCGGCCAACAACCCCGAGGTCCAGAACAACTACGGCTGGTTCCTGTGCGCGAGGGACGATCCGAAACGGGGCCTCGACCTGATCCAGCGGGCCATCGCCAACCCGCTCTACGCCACGCCCGAGAAGGCGTTCCTCTCGCGCGGCCTGTGCCTGAAGAAGATGGGGCGCGACGTCGAAGCCGAGGAGAGCTTCCGCCGCGCAGTGCTGATACGCCCCGACCTGATCGGCGCGCTCTACAACCTGGCCGTGATCTCCTTCGAGCGCGGCGCGATGAAGGACGCGGAGAACTACATCACGCGCTACATGCGCCTCACCACGCCCGACCTCGTGGGCCTCGTGTACGGCGTGAAGATCGCCCGCGCCAACGGCGACAGCCAGTCGGAGCTGAGCTACCTGCAGCAGATGCGCCGGCGCTTCCCGGATTCGCCCGAGCTCGCGCAGCTCGAGAAGTCCAAGTAAGGATCGTCGCCTTGCAAGCCGAAGCCGAATCCGTCGCGCCGGAAGAGTCCCGCAGGACGCTGGGGCAGACCCTCGCGGCAGAGCGCGAGCGCCAGGGACTTTCGCGTTCCGACGCCGCGCAGCGCCTGCACATGAGCGCCTACCAGATCGAGGCGCTGGAGACGGCGGACTACAGCCGCCTTCCCAAGGGCACGTTCCTGCGCGGTTTCGTGCGCAACTACGCCAAGGTGCTGGGCCTTCCGGCCGACACGATCATGCCGATGCTCGCCGAGGACGGCCCGCGCGAAGGGCGCCCCGGCATCGTCGTGCCCACGCAGAACATCCGCTTCGACCCGATCGGCGATCGCCTGCAGAACCCGTACGTGAAGGCCGCGGCGCTCGCCGTGGTCGCGGTGGCGATCGCGTTCGCGGCGATGTACTGGTGGCTCTTCATCCGCACCGCGCCGCTCGCGCACCACACGACGGAAAGCATCCCGGTGGCCGTGGAGAAATCGCCGCCGCCGGTGACGATCGCCGCGGCCCCGCCCGCCGAGCCGCCGAAGGCCGAGGTTGCGAAGGCCGAAGCTCCAAAGGCCGAAGCTCCCAAGGCCAGGCCCGAGCCCGTGAAGGCCGAGGCCAAGCCCGCGCCGGCCCCGAAGCCCGATCCCGTGAAGGCCGATCCCGTGAAGCCCGATCCGCCGAAGGTCGCCGCCGCGGCGCCGGTGCCCGAAGGATCGAGCGTCCTCAAGTTCCGCTTCCACGGCGAATCCTGGGTCGAGATCCGCGACGTGCGCGGCAAGCTCCTCTTCTCGAAGCTGAATGCCCCGGGAAGCGAGGCCGAGGTCACGGGCAAGCCGCCGTTCAACGTGATCATCGGCAACGCGCCCGAGGTCAAGGTCTTCTACAACGACCGCGAGTTCGACCTGGAGCCGCACACCAAGGTCGCGGTCGCGCGCTTCACGCTCGAGTGATCCCATGACGACCCGCCGCGTTTCCCGAGCCGTACGCATCGCCGACAAGGTGGTCGGAGGCAACGCGCCGATCCTCGTGCAGTCGATGACCAACACCGACACCGAGGACGCGGCCTCCACGGCGAGCCAGGTGGCCGCGCTCGCGCGCGCCGGCTCCGAGATCGTGCGCATCACGGTGAACACGCTGGAAGCGGCGCGCCAGGTCCCCGAGATCCGCAATCGCCTCGTGAAGATGGGCGTGAACGTTCCGCTCGTGGGCGACTTCCACTTCAACGGCCACAAGCTGCTCACGCAGGTGCCCGAGTGCGCCGTCGTCCTCGACAAGTACCGCATCAATCCGGGCAACGTGGGCCACGGCTCGAAGCGCGACGACCAGTTCTCCACGATGGTCGAGAAGGCCGTCGAGCACGGCAAGCCCGTGCGCATCGGCGTGAACTGGGGCTCGCTCGACCCGGAGCTGCTGGCGCGGATGATGGACGAGAACGCGAGGCTCGCGCAGCCGAAGGAAGCCGACGAGGTGATGCGCGAGGCGCTCATCGTCTCGGCGCTGGAGAGCGCGCGCTTCGCCGAGCAGATCGGGCTTTCCGGCGACCGCATCGTGATCTCGTGCAAGGTCTCCAACGTGCAGGACCTGATCCGCGTCTATCGCGAGCTCGCGCGCCGCTGCGACTACGCCCTGCACCTGGGCCTTACCGAAGCGGGCATGGGATCGAAGGGCATCGTGGCCTCCACCGCGGCCATGGGCGTGCTGCTGCAGGAAGGCATCGGCGACACGATCCGCGTGTCGCTCACGCCCGAGCCCAACGGCGACCGCACCAAGGAAGTGATCGTCGCGCAGGAGATCCTGCAGACCATGGGCCTTCGCTCGTTCACGCCGATGGTGTCCGCGTGCCCGGGATGCGGGCGCACCACGAGCACCTTCTTCCAGGAGCTCGCCGACAAGATCCAGGGATACCTGCGAAGCCAGATGCCCGTGTGGCGCGCGCAGTATCCGGGCGTCGAGGACATGCACGTGGCCGTGATGGGCTGCGTGGTGAACGGGCCGGGCGAATCGAAGCTCGCCAACATCGGCATCTCGCTGCCGGGCTCGGGCGAGAAGCCCGTGGCGCCCGTCTATGTCGATGGCCAGAAGACGGTGACGCTCAAGGGCGAGCGCATCGCCGAGGAATTCCAGGCATTGGTCGAGGACTACGTCCGCACGCGCTACGCCTCCGGCGAAGTGCCCGCGCGCCCGAAGACAATCCCCATACAAGCCGTCCATTCATGAGCCAGAAGATCCAGTCGATCCGCGGCATGGAGGACGTGCTGCCGGATCGCTCCCCGCTATGGCAGAAGCTCGAGGACGCCACGCGCCGCGTCTTCGAGCAGTACGGCTATCGCAACATGCGCACGCCCATCGTCGAGCCCACGGCGCTCTTCGTGCGCGGCATCGGCGAGGCCACCGACATCGTCGAGAAGGAGATGTACGTCTTCGACGACCGCAACGGCGAGAGCATGGCGCTGCGTCCCGAGGCCACCGCCGGCATCGTGCGCTCGGCCATCGAGCACAGCTTCCTCTACAACGGGCCGATGCGCGTGTGGACGATGGGCCCCATGTTCCGTTACGAGCGCCCGCAGAAGGGCCGGCAGCGCCAGTTCCACCAGTTCGACGTGGAGGCGCTCGGCTTCGAAGGCCCCGACGTGGACGCCGAGCAGATGGCGATGCTCGCGCGCCTTTTCAGGGCGCTGGGCATCCGCAACGTGGAGCTGCACGTGAACTCCATCGGCGACGCGGCCGACCGCAAGGCGCACCGCGAGAAGCTCGTCGCCTACTTCACGAAGCACAAGGGGATGCTCGACGACGATTCCCTGCGCCGCCTCGAGACCAATCCCCTTCGCATCCTCGATTCGAAGAACCCGGACCTCCAGCCGATGATCGAGGGCGCGCCGAAGCTCCTCGACCACCTGGGCGACGCGGCGGCCGACCACTTCGCGTCGCTCAAGGTGTTGCTGGAAGGCGCGGGCCTCGCGTACACGGTGAATCCCCGGCTCGTGCGCGGCCTGGACTACTACAATCGCAGTGTCTTCGAGTTCGTCTCGTCGGACATCGGGGCGCAGTCGACGATCGCCGGGGGCGGCCGCTACGACGGCCTCTTCGAGCAGCTGGGAGGCAAGGCCACGCCCGCGTGCGGCTTCGGCATGGGCATGGAGCGGGTGTTGCTCACGATGGAAGCGGCGCAGGTCTCGGCCGCGCAGCAACCCGATGCGTTCGTGGTGCACGCGGGCGAGAATGCCGAGTCCGCCGCGTGGAAGGTGTCGGAGAAGCTGCGCGACGCGGGGCTCGACGTCGTGATGGGCGCGGGCGGCAGCTTCAAGTCGCAGATGAAGAAGGCCGACGCGAGCGGCGCGCGCTTCGCGGTGATCATCGGCGAGGGGGAGGCCCAGTCTAACGATCTCTCGGTGAAGGACCTCGCAGCGGGTACCCAGGAAACGCTGAAGTTGCAGGCTGCCATCCAACAAATGAAGAAACAGAGAACCTGAAATGTCCGGATCCTACGATTTCGAAGAGCAGGAACGCCTGGCGGAGCTCAAGGCCTGGTGGGAAGACAACCGCTGGTACGTGGTCGGCGCCATCGTGGCGGGGATCGCGGCGTTCGCCGGCTATCGCGGCTACCACTGGTGGTCGCAGCGCGAGGCCGAGGCCGCGGCCGCCCTGTACAAGCCCGTGGCCGATGCGATCGCCGCCAAGGACGAGAAGAAGGCCGACGAGGCCGCTGCCAAGGTGCTCGCGGAGCATCCGGGCTCGTTCTACGCGTCGGAGGCCGCGCTCGTGCTCGCCAAGAGCGCGTTCGACGCCGGCAAGCTCGACGAGGCGCGCAAGCAGTTGGAGTGGGTCGTGGCCAACGGCGCCGAGGCCCATCGCGGCATCGCCCGCGTGCGCCTCGCGGGCGTCCTCCTCGAGCAGAAGAAGTACGACGACGCCCTGCGCGTGCTGGACGGCAACAAGGACGAGGCCTACGCGCCGCTCGCCGCCGACATGCGCGGCGACATCATGCTCGCCCAGCACCGCCTCGACGAGGCGAGGGCGTCCTACAAGGTCGCCGCGGAGAAGGCCGACCCGCGCAATCCCGTGAAGAGCATCGCCCAGACCAAGCTGAACGCCCTCGGAGGCTCGCAATGAAGGCAACGCGCCTCGCGGCAGCCGCGGCCGCAGCGCTCCTCGCGGCCGGATGCAGCTCGTGGAACCCGCTGGTCGCGCTCGGCATCAAGACCGAGGCCAACAAGCCCAACGCGCTCACGCCGATCAACGCGTCGGTCACGCCGCGCATCGCCTGGTCCACCCGGGTGGGCAAGTCCCTCGGGTACGCCTTCCGCCCGGTGTACGCGGGCGGGCGCATCTACGCGGCCGCGGGCGACGGCGTGATCAGCGTGCTCGACGAGGACACGGGCAAGGTGGTCTCCCGCATCGAGACCAAGAAGCGCGTCTCCGGCGGCGTGGAGGTGAACGACGGCCTCATCGTCGTGGGCACCATCAAGGGCGAGGTGCTCGCCTACGACATGAACGGCAAGGAGCTGTGGACCGCGTCGCTCGGCGGCGAGGTGATCGCTCCCGCGGCGGTGTCGAACAAGGTGGTCGTGGTGCGCACCTCCGACGATCGCATCTACGGGTTGAACGCGGACGACGGCAAGCGCCGCTGGGTGTTCCAGCGCGCGGCGCCCGCGCTCCTGCTTCGCAGCGAGACGGGCGTGCTCGCGATCGGCCGCGACGTCGTGACGGGCTATCCCAACGGCAAGCTGATCGCGCTCGACATCGACGACGGCAAGCTCACGTGGGAAGTGTCGGTGTCGCTGCCGCGCGGCGCGACCGAGCTCGAGCGCATCGCCGACGTGGCGGGCCTGCCCGTGCTCGACGGCAACAACGTGTGCGCCGGCGCCTTCCAGGGCAAGGTCGCGTGCTTCGAGATCGCCTCGCGCAACGTGACGTGGTCGCGGGACCTGTCCACCTCGCGGGCGCTCGCCGTGGACAAGAAGAACGTCTACGTCGTGGACGACGCGAGCAACGTGCACGCCCTCGACAAGGGCCAGGGCGCGAGCGTGTGGAAGCAGGACAAGCTCCTCAATCGCCGCCTCACCGCGCCGGTGCTGTTCGACGGGCGCATCGTCGTGGGCGACTACCAGGGCGACCTGCACGTGATCTCCCCCGAGAACGGCGAGATCGTCGGGCGCCTGCCCACCGACGGCACGCAGGTCGAGTGGATCGTCCCCATCGCCGGCGCGCTCCTCGTCCAGACCGAGGGCGGCACGGTGGCGATGGTCCGCTTCTAGGGAAGTGAAACCCACCGTAGTCCTCGTCGGCCGCCCCAACGTCGGCAAGTCCACGCTGTTCAACCGGCTCACGCGATCGCGCGATGCCCTGGTGGCGGACTTGCCGGGCCTTACGCGCGACCGCCACTACGGCCAGGGGCGCGTGGGCGACAAGCCTTTCATCGTCGTCGATACGGGCGGCTTCGAGCCGGTGGCCAAGGACGGGATCCTCTCGGAGATGGCCCGCCAGGCGCGCGAGGCGATCGCCGAGGCCGACGTGATCCTCTTCATCACCGACGGCCGCGCGGGCCTGCATCCGCAGGACAAGCGCATCGCGCTGCAGCTTCGCAAGGCGAGCGCGCCGGTGCTGCTCGTCGTGAACAAGACCGAGGGCATGCGGCTCGAAGTGGTCACGGCCGAGTTCCACGAGCTCGCCCTGGGGCACCCGTATGCGATCTCCGCCGAGCACGGCGAGGGCGTCTCGTCGCTCGTGGAGGAGGCGCTGTCGCCGTTCCCGGCCGAGCCCGCCGAAGAGCAGGAGCCCGACCATCCGCGCGTGGCCATCGTGGGCCGCCCCAACGTCGGCAAGTCCACGCTGGTGAACCGGCTGCTGGGCGAGGAGCGCGTGATCGCCTTCGACCAGCCCGGCACGACGCGCGATTCCATCGAGGCCGAGCTCGAATGGGACGGCCGGCGCTACACGCTCGTCGACACCGCGGGAATAAGGCGCAAGGGCAAGGTGTTCGAGTCTGTTGAGAAGTTCTCCGTCGTGAAGACGCTGCAGGCCATCGAGCGCGCCAACGTGGTGGTGCTGGTGGTCGATGCCGAGGCCGACATCGCCGAGCAGGACGCGCACATCGGCGGCTACATCCTCGAGGCGGGGCGCTCGCTCGTGGTGGCGGTCAACAAGTGGGATGCGGTCGATTCGGAGAAACGCAAGGACGTGAAGAACGACCTCGAGCGCAAGCTCCAGTTCCTCGATTTCGCGGAGTTCGTGACCATCTCGGCGCGCATGGGCACGGGCATCAAGGCGCTGCTCGCGGCCGTGGATGCGGCGTTCGCCGCGGCCATGGCGAAGCTCAAGACCCCGCAGCTTACAAGGACGTTACAGGCCGCCGTCGACCAGCAGCAGCCGCCCCTGTCGGGGCGCTTCCGCCCGAAGATGCGCTACGCGCACCAGGGCGGCTCCAATCCCCCCATCGTCGTGGTCCACGGCTCGGGCCTCGCCGGCGTGAAGCGTCCTTACCTTCGTTACCTGGAGAACACCTTTCGCAAGGCCTTCAAGCTGAAGGGCACGCCGCTCAGGATCGAGCTCAGGTCCTCGGCCAACCCCTTCGAGGGGCGCAAGAAGCCGCTCACGGAGAAGCAGGACGCCCAGAGGCGGCGGCGCAAGATCATCTCCAAGCGGCGCTATGGATAGCGAAAAAGGCGGGAACCGCCGGCCGTTCCGGGGTGTCCCTCCCATCGCTGGCTTATAATCCGAAATGCAGTAGAAGAAGCGGCGGGCGACGGCCCGCACGGACCCGGAAACCCGGAGAAAGAAAAGGGGCAGAACAAATGAGCAACAAAGGGCAACTGCTGCAAGATCCTTTCCTCAATACGTTGCGCAAGGAGCATGTCCCGGTCTCGATCTACCTGGTGAACGGCATCAAGCTCCAGGGCCAGATCGAATCCTTCGACCAGTACGTCGTGCTCCTGAAGAACACCGTGACCCAGATGGTCTACAAGCACGCCATTTCCACGGTGGTCCCGGCGCGGCCGGTCTCGGTCCCGCTTGAGCACGCCCAGGATTCCTGAGCGCCCGCGCGCGGTCCTCGTAGCCCTCGACATCGGTCGCGTCCCCCAGGCCGAAGACCGGGCCGAGGAGGCTTCGCGCCTCGTCTCCAGCGCGGGCGCGGAAGTGGTGGAGGTGATCCGCGGCCGCCGCGACCGCCCCGACGCCGCGCTCTTCGCGGGCTCGGGCAAGGTGGACCAGATCAAGGTGGCGATGCACGAGCACCGCGCGAAGATCGTGGTGTTCGACCACGCATTGTCCGCGGCGCAGGCGCGCAACCTCGAGCGCTCGCTCTCCGAGGGCACCTCGCCCGTGCGCGTCTTCGATCGCACCGACGTGATCCTCGACATCTTCGCGCAGCGCGCGCGCTCCCACGAGGGCAAGCTGCAGGTGGAGCTCGCCCGCCTCGAGCACCTGTCCACGCGCCTCGTGCGCGGATGGACGCACCTCGAGCGCCAGCGCGGCTCGCTCGGCAAGACCGGCGGCCCGGGCGAGAAGCAGATCGAGCTCGACCGCCGCATGATCGGCGAGAAGGTGAAGAAGCTGAAGGAGCGCATCCGCAAGATCGGGCGCGTGAGGGACACGCAGCGCTCGGCGCGGTCGCGCTCCGGCGTGCTGCGCGTGGCGCTCGTGGGCTACACCAACGCGGGCAAGTCCACGCTCTTCAACCGCCTGTCGCGCGGCGAGGCGTTCGTGGCCGACCAGCTCTTCGCCACGCTCGACACGACGACGCGGCGCGTCTATCTCGGCGAGAACGCGACGATCACGCTGTCGGACACGGTGGGATTCATCCGCGACCTTCCGCACTCGCTGGTGGAATCGTTCAAGGCCACGCTCGAGGAAGCGGTGCAGGCCGACCTCCTGCTGCACGTGGTCGACAGCGCCAACCCGCGATACCACGAGCAGATCGACGCCGTGAACGCGGTGCTCGAGGAGATCGGCGCCGGTTCCGTGCCCCAGCTCCTCGTGTACAACCAGATCGACCGGGTGAGCGCGATGCAGCCCGAAATTGTCCGCGATACCCATGGTAAGATATTGAATATCAAGGTGAGTGCGTTCACGGGGGCCGGCATCGAGGCCTTGCGGGAAGTGCTCGCCGATACTGCCCGAACGCCCACACTCCAAGATGCCTCCGAACGATCCCCAGTGGGGAAAGAAGAACAACGACGGTCCGCCTGACCTCGACGAGATCCTGAGGAAGCTGCAGCAGAAGATCGCGGGCTTCTTCGGCATCAAAGGCGGCGGTCCGGATGTCCCGCGTCCCCCGACGGGTGGCCCGTCCAGCGGCGCCATCGGCAGCGGCGTGCTGTTCGTCGTGCTCCTCATCCTCGCGGTGTGGCTCGCGAGCGGCTTCTACATCGTGGACGAGGGCAACCGCGGCGTGGTGCTGCGCCTGGGCAAGTACATCGAGACCACGCAGCCGGGCCCGCGCTGGCACATCCCGTATCCCATCGAGAGCGTCGAGAACGTGAACGTGGCGCAGGTGCGCACGGTGGAGGTGGGCTACTCGGGCAACACGCGCAACAAGCAGCCGCAGGAAGCGCAGATGCTCACCGACGACGAGAACATCGTCGACGTGCAGCTCGCGGTCCAGTACACGCTGAAGAGCCCCGAGGACTGGCTCTTCAACAACAAGAATCCCGGCGACAACGTGAAGCAGGCGGCCGAGGCCTCGATCCGCGAGGTGGTGGGCAAGAGCAAGATGGACTTCGTGCTGAACCAGGGCCGCGCCAACATCGCCTCCGACGTGCGCACCCTGATGCAGCACATCCTCGACCGCTACAAGACCGGCATCAACGTGACGACGGTGAACCTGCTGCCGGCCTCCGCGCCCGAGCAGGTGCAGCCCGCGTTCGAGGACGTGGTGCGCGCGGGGCAGGACCGCGAGCGCTTCAAGAACGAGGGCCAGTCCTACGCGAACGACGTGGTGCCGAAGGCCCGCGGCACCGCGGCGCGCCTGCTCGAGGAGGCGAACGGCTACCGCGCGAGCGTGATCAGCACCGCGCAGGGCGACGCCTCGCGCTTCCGCCAGGTGCTCGCCGAATACGAGAAGGCCCCGCAGGTCACGCGCGAGCGCATGTACCTGGACACGATGCAGCAGGTGTTCTCCAACGTGACCAAGCTCTACGTGGACCAGAAGGCCGGCAACAACCTGCTCTACCTGCCCATCGACAAGATCATCTCGCAGTCGGCGCAGCAGTCGCAGCCGATGACGGTGGAGGCGCCGCGCGCCTCCACGGCGACCGAGATTCCGCAGGCGCCGCCCAGCACGGACATGCTGCCGTCGCGGCGCGACGCGCTGCGCTCGCGCGACCGGGATGCCGGGCGATGAAGCGAAACACCGCAATCGTCCTCGTCGCCGCGGTTGTCGTGGTGCTGCTGCTGTCGATGAGCATGTACACCGTCGACCAGCGCAAGGCCGCCATCAAGTTCCAGCTGGGCGAGATCGTCCAGGTCCAGACGCATCCGGGGCTGCACTTCCTCATCCCGCTCTACCAGAACGTGCGCCTGTACGACACGCGCATCCAGACGCTGGAGGCGCGCGATCCCGAGCGCTTCCTCACGAGCGAGAACCGCAACGTGCTCGTGGATTCGTTCGTGAAGTGGCGCGTGGCCGACGTGAAGCAGTACTACGTCTCGGTGCACGGCGACCCGCTGCAGGCCGAGGCGCGGCTTTCCCAGACGGTGAACGACGCGCTGCGCGCCGAGTTCGCCAGGCGCACCGTGCACGACGTGGTCTCCGGCGAGCGCGACAAGATCATGAGCGTGGTCACCGAGAAGGTGGACCAGGACGTGCGCAACATCGGCGTCACCATCGTGGACGTGAGGTTGAAGCGCGTGGACTTCGTCCCCGAGATCTCCTCGGACGTGTACCGCCGCATGGAGTCGGAGAGGAAGCGCGCCGCCAACGAGCTTCGCGCCACCGGCCAGGCCGAGGGCGAGAAGATCAAGGCCGACGCCGACCGCCAGAAGCAGGTGATCGTGGCCGAGGCCTACGCCCAGGCGCAGAAGATCAAGGGCGAGGGCGATGCCACGGCCTCGCGCATCTACGCCGAGGCGTTCTCGAAGAACCCGGAATTCTTCAGCTTCTACCGCAGCCTCGAGGCCTACCGCAACAGCCTTCGCAACAAGGGCGACGTGATGGTGGTCGATCCCTCTTCGGAATTCTTCAAGTACCTCAAGAACCCCGGGCGCGGCGGCGGCAAAGCCGGCTCGCCGTGAGCGACCTCCTCTTCGCGGCCCTCGCCCTCATGCTCGTCTTCGAAGGAATCCTGCCGTTCGTCTCGCCGCGCTTCTGGCGCGAGACGTTCTCCAAGCTCACGCAGATGACCGACGGGCAGATCCGGTTCGCGGGGCTCGCCTCGATGATCGCCGGACTGGTGCTTCTTTACATCGCCACATAAGACCATGAGGCGCTGGCTGCTTCCAGAGCACATCGAGGACGTGCTCCCCGCCGAGGCGCGCGCGATCGAGCGTTTGCGCCGCGCGATCCTGGACCTCTTCGAGTCGCACGGCTACGAGCTGGTGGCGCCGCCGCTGCTCGAGTACCTGGAGTCGCTGCTGTCGGGCACGGGGCGCGACATGGACCTGGCCACCTTCAAGCTCGTGGACCAGCTCTCGGGCCGCATGCTGGGCGTGCGCGCCGACCACACGCCGCAGGTGGCGCGCATCGACGCGCACCTGTTGAACCGCAAGGGCGTCGCGCGCCTGTGCTATTGCGGCAGCGTCCTGCACACCGTGCCCGCGGGCATGACCAAGATGCGCGAGCCGATCCAGATCGGCGCGGAGATGTACGGCCATGCGGGGCTGGAGGCCGACGTGGAGATCGTGAGCCTCATGATCGCGGCGCTGAAGGCCGCGGGCGTGGAGCGCATCCACATCGATCTCGGCCACCCGGGCATCTATCGCGCGCTCACCGAGAAGTCGGGGCTCAACGCCGAGGAATCGGAGGCGCTCTTCCACGCGGTCCAGCAGAAGGACGCGCCGCGCGCGCTCGAGCTGGGCGGCGAGGCGGTGGCGGCGCTCACCGCGCTGAACGGCCCCAAGGGCACGATCGCGAAGGCGCGCCAGCGGTTGACGAGCCTTCCGGCGGTCACGCTCGCGTTGAATGCGCTCGAGCGCCTCGCCTCGCAATGCGAGGCTCCGGGCGTGGAGATCTCGGTGGACCTGGCCGAGCTGGGCGGCTTCAACTACGAAAGCGGCCTCGTGTTCGCGGCGTTCACGCCGGGCAGCCCCGATGCGATCGCCCGCGGCGGCCGCTACGACGAGGTGGGAGCGAGCTTCGGCCGCGCGCGCCCCGCGACGGGATTCACGATGGACCTGCGGCAGCTGGCGGCGCTCTCGCCGGCAATCCCGCCGCGCGACCGGATCCTCGCTCCCGCTTCGAGCGACCCGGCGTTGGCAAAGGCCATTGCGGAATTGCGGGCGAAGGGGCATGTCGTCGTCGTCGAGATGCCGGGCACCGAGCCGTATCGCGATGAGCTGCAGGTCACCGGCCGACTGGAAATGAAAGATGGAACATGGCGCGTAACGTAGTCGTCATCGGCACGCAGTGGGGCGACGAGGGCAAGGGCAAGATCGTCGACTGGCTCACCGACCACGTGGGCGGGGTGGTGCGCTTCCAGGGCGGCCACAACGCGGGCCACACGCTCGTGATCGAGGGGCGCAAGACGATCCTCCGGCTGATCCCTTCGGGCATCCTGCACGGCAGCGTGAAGTGCTTCATCGGCAACGGCGTGGTCGTCTCGCCCGAGGCGCTGATGACGGAGATCGGCGAGCTCGAGCGCGCCGGCATCGAGGTCACGAAGCAGCTGCGCATCTCGGAGGCGTGCCCGCTCATCCTTCCGCACCACATCGCCATCGACCAGGCGCGCGAGCGCGCCAAGGGCGAGGCGAAGATCGGCACCACGGGCCGCGGCATCGGCCCCGCGTACGAGGACAAGGTCGCGCGCCGCGCCATCCGCGTGCAGGACCTCTACACGCGCGAGCGCTTCGCCGCGAAGCTGGGCGAGGTGCTGGACTACCACAACTTCGTGCTGCGCAATTACTTCCACGCGGACACGATCGATTTCCAGAAGACGCTCGACGACACGCTCGCACTCGCGGGGAAGCTCAAGCCCATGGTGGCCGACGTCTCGGGCGAGGTGAACGCGCTGATCCGCGAAGGCAAGTCGATCCTCTTCGAAGGCGCCCAGGCGGCGCTGCTCGACGTGGACCACGGCACGTATCCCTACGTGACGTCGTCGAACACCGTGGCGGGGCAGGCGGCCGCGGGCGCGGGCGTGGGCCCGAACCAGCTGCACTACGTGCTGGGCGTGGCGAAGGCCTATGCGACGCGCGTGGGCGCCGGTCCCTTTCCGACGGAGCTCGATGACGAGATCGGCGAGCGCCTGCGCGTGAAGGGCAACGAATACGGATCGGTCACGGGGCGCCCGCGCCGCTGCGGATGGTTCGACGCGGCCGCGCTGAAGCGCGCGGTGCAGCTGAACGGCGTGAACGGCATCTGCATCACCAAGCTCGACGTGCTCGACGGCCTGGACACGGTGCGCGTGGCCGTGGGCTACCGCGTGGGCAACGAGCGGCGCGACATCCTCCCCGTGGGCGCCGAGGCGCTCGCGATCTGCGAGCCCATCTACGAGGAGCACCCCGGCTGGAAGGAGAGCACCGTCGGCGTGAAGGCCTTCGACAAGCTCCCGGCCAATGCGCAGTCGTACCTGAAGCGCCTCGAGGCGCTCGTGGGCGCGCCCGTCGCGATCATCTCCACCGGCGCCGACCGGGAAGAGACGATCGTGCTGAAGCACCCGTTCGGCTGATTACTTCGGGTTCGGCGCGGTGCTCTTCAGCTCGCGGTCGAGCTGGAAGGTGGGCGCTGTCTGCGGCTCGGCGAAATAGCCGCCCGGCATGAACGCGCGGCCCACGATCGCCCCGCCCACCGCCACCAGCGCGAAGAGCGCGAGCAGCAGGTTGCGCCTGAGGCGCCGGCCTTCCTCGTCGGCCTGGCGGCGCGCGCGCTGGGCTTGCGCGGATCTTTCCAGGCGAAGGCGTTCCTGGACGGCTTGCGTGGCCTCGCGCTCGGCCGCGGCGCGATCCTGCGCTTCGCGCGCAGCGCTTCGCTCGGTCTCCTCGCGCTCGCGAGCGAGTAGCGTGGCGCGCTCCTCGGCTTCCGCGCGCAGGCGCGCGACCTCGGCCGCGTCGCGCTCGGCCTGGGCTCGCTGCTCCGCGGCTTCGCGAAGCGCCCGCTCGGCTTCTTCCCGAAGGCGCAGCTCCTCGAGGGAGGGGGCGGGCTCGGGGAGCGGGGCGGGCTCCGCGTCGTCCACTCTCTCGATGACGATGACGGGGCTGGGCCCGTCGGGCGAAGCCGCGCGCAGGGCCGCGCGCTCGTCGGCCGCGCGGCGGAGCGCCGTGGACAGCAGCGCCGAAGGCCGGGAATCGTCCGCGCCGCCGCGCCCACGTCCCGCGTTCCTCAGCATGTCGAATAGCTTGCTCACAGGCGGCTATTCTAGCCGTGGTTGTAGATGCAAGCGGTAGTCGAGCTTGAGCGTCGTGCCCTCGACGCCGGCGTGCCCTTCCGGCGGGGCAACCGCGGGCCTCAGCACGAAATACGCGATGGCCGCCACCGCGGCCGCGGCGATCGCCCAGCGCAGCGACGCGGGCATCCCCGGGCGGGGCGTAACGGCCGGCGCCGGAGCGGGCTTGCTCGCCTCGGC
>DATJVS010000037.1:0-3240 GCA_035501715.1 Usitatibacter sp. | reverse complement strand
AGCTCCGAGGCGATGCGCTCGACCACGTCGCCGTAGTGCACCGTGTCGTGGATGTTGTCGGTGCGCCCCACGGCGTTGCCCGGAATGCCGATCTCGATCTCCATCTCGAGCGTCTGCGCGCGCTGCTTTTCCCATTCGTAGATGCCCACCCAGGCGTCCACGCGGAATTCGCGGATGAAGATGGTGTCCATCGGCCATACTCTACAATACGTCGATGGTCACTCTCGCCTGCATCGTGGGTGGATACCTCGCGGGATCGATCCCCTTCGCCATCCTCGTGAGCCGCGCGATGGGCCTTCCCGACCCGCGCACGTATGGCTCGGGAAACATAGGCACCACGAACGTGCTGCGCTCGGGCAGCAAGGCCGCCGCGGTCCTCACGCTCGTGGGCGATGCGGGCAAGGGCTGGGCGGCGGTATTCGTGGCGCAGATGCTCGGCGCGGACGTGGAGCAGGGCGCCCTCGTGGGATTCAGTGCGTTTATCGGCCACGTCCATCCCGTCTGGCTGCGCTTCCAGGGCGGCAAGGGGGTGGCGACGGCGGCGGGCGTGCTCCTCGCGCTGGAGTGGCGCGTGGGGCTCGCGGTGCTCGTCGCCTGGTTGGCCATCGTGGTCGTTAGCCGGTATTCTTCGCTCGCGGCCCTCGTGGGGGCCGTGGTGGCGCCCGTCGCGGCGTGGTATTTCCTCGGCGCGGGGCCGGTGCTGGTGGCGGTGGCGGCGATGAGCGCGGTGCTTGTGTTGCGCCACCGGGTGAACATCGGCAAGCTGTTGAGGGGAGAAGAAAGCCGCATCGGCGAGAAGAAGGCCGCGGCGGCCCACTAGAGGGTACTGGAGCGATGAGCGAAACGCCCGGCGACGACGACCTGGACTTCACCAGTCCGGCCAAGCCGTCACCTCCGCCGCCGCCCGAGAAGGTGGCGAGCGCCAAGAAGGAAGCGGCCACGGGCAGCCCCCAGCTGCAGAAGAGCGGCTTCTACGTGGCCATGGCGCGCAACGCCGGCCAGCGCATCCTGCCGCGCAACGGCCAGCGCCATTCCATCTTCATCATCGAGGACGACAAGACGCTCGCCGACCTCGTAGGCGAGGTGCTCTCGAAGGCGGGCTTCCTCACGCGCTTCGCGAAGAGCCGCACGGAGATCAACGCGGAGTTCAACAAGCCGCCGCTGCCCGACCTGGTGCTGCTCGACGTGTCGCTGCCCGATGCCGACGGCTTCCAGATCCTCGAGCGCGTCCGCGGCAATCCCAAGATCAAGTCGCTGCCCGTGATCATGATGACGGGCAAGTCGGAAGTCACGGACGTGGCGCGGGGCCTTTCCCTGGGCGCCGATGGCTACGTCACCAAGCCCTTCCGCATCTCCGGCCTCGTGCAGGCCGTGAACACGGTCCTGGGGATCCCCACTCCCGGCGGCGGCTAGGCCCGCACCAGCGCCGCTTCGTGCGGCACCTTCGGCTTCGGATACGGATAGAGCATGTTGAGCGCCGCCGTCTGGCCGTTCGCCTGCACGATGCGGCAATGCTCGCGCTTCAGGAGCCGCGGGTGCGCCACGCCGCACGAGTGCGCGATCATCTCGATGTCGTGGTTCATGCCTTCCGCGTAGTTCGCGACGCGCTGGAATTTCTCCTCGACCACGAGGCCGCGCTGCAGGCGCGGGTTGTGCGTGGTGATTCCCGTCGGGCACGTGTTCGTCTGGCAGCGCAGCGCCTGGATGCAGCCCAGCGAGAACATGAAGCCGCGCGCGGTGTTGATGAAGTCCGCGCCCACGCATAGCGCCCACGCGGCGCGCGCGGAAGTGACGAGCTTGCCGGAGGCCACGAGGCGGATGCGCTCCTTCAATCCCGACTCGATGAGCACGTCGGCCGCGCGCGGCAGCGCCTCGTCGATGGAAAGGCTCATGTGGTCGAAGAGCGCCTGGGGCGCCGCGCCGCTTCCGCCTTCGCCGCCGTCGATCACGAGGAAGTCCGGCGCGTAGTCCAGGCCTCGCCGCAGCACGTTGTCGGCGAGGTCGTTCAGGAACCACCATCCGCCGATCGCCGTCTTCACGCCCACCGGCCGGCCCGTGAGCTCGCGGATGTACTTCACCTGGTCCAGCAGCTCGTGCGTGTTGGCGATGTCGCGGTGGCGGTTGGGGCTCAACGAAGCCTCGCCCACGGGAATGCCGCGCGTGGCCGCGATCTCGGGCGTGACCTTGCCGCCGGGAAGCACGCCGCCCTTGCCGGGCTTTGCGCCCTGCGAAAGCTTGATCTCGAAGGCCTTCACCTTCTTCGCGAGCTCCTTGGCGCGCCCGGGATCGAAGCTGCCGTCCTCCTTGCGCACGCCGTATTTCGCGGTGCCGATCTGCGCGATGATGTCGCCGCCGCCCTCGATGTGATAGGGCGACGTTCCCCCTTCGCCCGTGTCCATCCAGCAGCCGGCCACCGCCGCGCCGCGCGAAAGCGCCAGCACCGCGGGCTTCGAGATCGCGCCGAAGCTCATGGCGCTGATGTTCACGAGTGAGCGCGCCGTGAAGGGCTGGTCGCAGTAGCCCTGTCCGATCACGAGCGGAGGCGTGGGCTGCTTCTCCCATTCCTGCACCGGGTAGGGCGCGTTCACGAAGAGGATCGCGCCCGGTGCCTTCATGTCGTATGTGGAGCCGAACCCGATGATGCCGCCGCCGTCTTCCTTCTTCGCCACGCGATAGACCCAGGCGCGCGTGGCGCGGTTGAAGGGCATCTCGTCGCGGTCGCCCGCGAAGAAGTACTGGCGGAAATACTCGCCCTGCTTCTCGAGGAAGTAGCGCAGGTGGCCGATCACCGGGTAGTTGCGCAGCACCGCATGCTTCTTCTGCGTGACGTCCTGGATGAAGAGGAACACGATCACGGCGAAGGCCACGATGGCGAGCAGCGTGCCGACCCCGACGGAAAGAATGCTTAACACCTCGGTCATGAACGGCCCTCGTGCGCTGTCGAGAGAGCGGCTAGTATAGCCACGACCGATCACGGAGGTAGGAATGAAGGCCATGCTCGCCATCTGCGTCGCCGCCGCCGGGCTCTTCGCCGGCGCTGCAAGCGCCGCGCAAGCTCCCTGCACCGACGCCGACGCGAGCTGCACGGAGATGCTCGCGCTTCCCGGCGCGAAGGGCGGCATCACCGTCTATCGCAGCTATCCGCTCACGAAGGCCGAGCCCGCCATCACCCGTGCGCTCGTCATCGTCCACGGGTTGCTGCGCGATGCCGACAGCTACTTCGCGAGCGGCCTTGCCGGG
>DATJVS010000036.1:0-12240 GCA_035501715.1 Usitatibacter sp. | reverse complement strand
GTCCTCACCCAGGGCATCACCGGCAAGACCGGCCAGTTCCACACGAAGATGGGACAGGAATACGCGAACGGAAGGAACTGCTACGTCGCGGGCGTGAATCCGAAGAAGCCCGGGGAAAAATTCGAGGGCATCCCGATCTTCGCCACCGTGAAGGAAGCGAAGGCCGAGACCGGCGCCAACGTTTCCGTGATCTACGTGCCGCCGCCGTTCGCGGCCGCCGCGATCGACGAGGCCGTCGAAGCCGAGCTCGATCTCGTGATCTGCATCACCGAAGGCATCCCGGTGCTCGACATGGTGCGCACCAAGGCGAAGATGAAGGGCAGGAAGACGCTCCTGCTCGGCCCCAACTGCCCGGGCACCATCACGCCCGGCGAGCTCAAGATCGGCATCATGCCCGGCCACATTCATCGGCCCGGCAGGATCGGCATCGTCTCGCGCTCCGGCACGCTCACCTACGAAGCCGTGGGCCAGGTGACGGCGCTGGGCCTCGGACAATCCTCGGCGGTCGGCATCGGCGGCGATCCGGTGAACGGCCTGAAGCACATCGACGTGCTCAGGATGTTCAACGACGATCCCAACACCGAAGCGGTCATCATGATCGGCGAGATCGGCGGCGGCGACGAGGAGAACGCCGCGCACTGGGTGAAGGACAACATGAAGAAGCCCGTGGTGGGATTCATCGCGGGACTCACCGCGCCGCCCGGCAAGCGCATGGGCCACGCGGGCGCGATCATCTCCGGCGGCAAGGGCACCGCGCAGGAAAAGCTTGCGGTGATGGAGGCGTGCGGCATCAAGGTCACGCGCAATCCCGCGGAGATGGGCAAGCTGCTGAAGAGCGTGCTCTGACCTCGTTCCTCGATCGCCTCGAAGGCGGCGCGCGCGAGCTGCTGCTCGGCGTGGCAAGGCCGGTTTCGTACGCGAAAGGGGACACGATCGTCCACCACGGCGACCCCGCGCGCGGGGCCTACGTGCTGCGCGAAGGCGATGCCGAAGCGATCGTGATGCGCCCGGGCGGCGACGACCTCGTCGTCGCGAAGTTCTCCGCGGGCGGCATGTTCGGCGAGATGTCGCTCGTTGAATCCGGCGTGGTGACCGCCACCGTGCGCGCGACCTCGCCGGTGTCCGGCTGGTTCATCGCCACCGAGGATTTCCGCGCGCTCGTCGCACGCTCGGACGCCGCCGCGCTTCGCCTTCAGCATGCGGTCACGCTCATCCTCGCCGACAAGCTGGCGGCGCTCAACGTGCAGATGCTCGCGTGCGCCGCGCCCGAAGACCTGCTCGCGCGCCGAGCGCCCCGCGGCATCGATCCGCTCGCCGGCGTCGCGCGATCGCGCGAAGCGCCGTTCGATGTCGCGGCCTTCCTGCCGAGACTGTCGTTCTTCGAGCATTTCTCCGCCGACGAGATCGACGCGGTGGCGAGCCGCTCGGGCTACGTCGAGGTCGCGCGCGGCGGCGGCATCTTCGCGGCCGATACGCCCTCGTCTTCGGTGTTCGTGGTGCTTCGCGGCGCGGTGGAAGTGATCATGGTGCTGGGCGAACGCGAGCGGCGCATCGCCGTGATCGGCCCGGGGCAGATGGTGGGATTCATGGGGGTGCTTCGCGAGAACAGGCACGCCAACTGGGCCTTCGCGCGGGAGTCGTCGCTGCTCCTGGACATTCCCGCCGGGGCGTTCCGCGAGATCTACTTCGGCCACGAGCGCGCTTCGACCCGGCTTCGCGCCGCGGTGCAGCGCAACCTCCTCGCCTCCATGGCGCACACCAACCGGTCGCTCACGCGCCTTCTCGCGCAGGCGGAGCTCGCGGCCTCCTAGTCGAGCAGGTGGACGTTCACCACCGGCTTGCCGCCGCGGATCTCGGCATGCAGCAATCCGTACTCGGGCACCTCGACCCACGACGAGACGTCGCGCGTGAGCGGCTCGGATGCGATGAGGATCGAGTCGGCGCGGGCCGCGCCGCCCGTCATCTTCCATTCTTCGTCGTGCAGGCCGTAGTTGCTGCCGGCCGTGTACCACAGCGACAGGTAGTTGAGGTTCGCCTCGTGCAGGCGGGCGGCGTCGTCCGTCGCATAGCGGCCGAAGTCGAAGCAGTAGCGCACGGCGGCCACCTGCCGGCCGTCGGTGACGAAGAGGTTCACCGATGACGACGTGTCGATGCCGAGGTTTCGCCGCTCATCGCGGATGATCGCGAGCGCCTTGCGGATGGCCGCCACCAGGTGCTCGCCTGACGGCGCTCCGCGCGGGTCGGGCAGCTGCGAGACCACCAGGGCGTAGATCCACTCGCTGTCGGTCGTGCCGCGGATGTGGCGCGCGAGCTCGGGACGCACGTGCGCGGCGAGCCGCGGGCGCATCTCGGCGAAGCGCGCGAGGTCGCCGTTGTGCGCGAGCGCGAGCGCCGTTTCGGGAAACTGGAACGGGTGCACGTTCTGCAGGGAGATCTCCACCTGCGTGCTGTAGGCCACGCCGCGGACATGCGCGAGCACGCAGCCCGCCGCCACCTTCGTCGCGAGGCTCTTCAGGTTGCGGTCGAACACCGGCAGCGAATCCGACGCGTACGAGAACGGATGGGCGGGGTGGTGCGAGTCGGGAGCCCATGCGCGCATGCCGAAGCCGGCGAGGTTCAGCATGTGCAGCATCTTGGGCATGTAGCTCTGGCGCACGAGCGCCGAGTCGGGCTGGAACAGCAGGTTGTCCAGCAGGACGGGCTCGCCGAGGTAGAGGAGGGCGCGGCACATCGCGCCATTGTCCTACGACTTGCGGCGCGTGCGCTTGCGGGCCCGGGCGAGCACGGGAAAGGCCTGCCCGATCTCAACCACGGATCCGCATGAGGCGCAGTCGAGTCCCTGAAGGCGCATCAGCTGCGCCTTGAAGTCCTTGTTCCGCATCACCGTCAGCAGCCTGGCCACCATCGGTGAATCGAGCGCCTCGCGGCGCACGATGAGGAAGTAGCGCTCGGTCATGAGCGGCACGAACCCCAGGTGGAACTGGCGCGCGGCCGTCTCGATGCCGATGCCCGCGTCGGCCATTCCGCTCGCGATCAGGGCCGAGACCGCCGCGTGCGTGAATTCGACCTGGTCGTAGCCGCGGATGCGCTTTCCCTCGACCGCCTCGCGCTCGAGGAGGTTTTCGAAGATGAGCCTCGTTCCCGACCCGGGTTGGCGATTCACGAAGCGGATCCCGGCGTGCGCGAGGTCGGCGATGCGCACGATGCCCTTCGGGTTGTCCTTCGCCACGATGATCCCGAGGCGCCGCTCGACGAGCTTCACGAGGACGTTGCCCTCGGGCCTGAGCCAGCGCGCGTACTGCAGGAGGACCCGCTGCTCGAGGTCCCCGACGGGGACGTGGAAGCCCGCGATGTCGCACTGGCCGCGGTGGAACGAGGCAAGGGCCTCGAAGCTGCCCTGGTAATTGATCTCCGCGGGCACGTGTCGGCTCGCCAGGGCATCGCGAAGTGCGGTGAGCGCGTAGGCGTGGCTCGCGTTGATGCGCAGCGACCCTCGCGAATCCGGCGACGCGCGCTCGATCTCGGCCTCGAGCTCCGTGGACATGCTGTCCAGCGTCGGCGAGAGGCGCGCCGCGATGCGCTTTTCCGCCCAGTGCAGCTTCATGCCGAGCGCGGTGAGCTTGGCTCCGCGTCCCCGCACGGAGTGGACGAGGGGCGCGCCGAATGCCTGGCTCGCCTGCCTCACCAGGCCCCATCCATGGCGGTACGAGACCCCCGCCTTCTCGCACGCGAGCGCGATGCTCCCGTCCTCGTAGATCCCGGCGAGCAGCGGCATCAGCTGGTGCATCAGGCGATCGCCTTCCGGATGGTCGCGCAGCACCCAGCTCGCGCGAATGGCGAGCCTATGCACGGGCGCGCCGTTGAGACCGGTGGAGGATTGCGAGTGTCATATGCAAAAAGTAACCGGTTGATTCGGTTCGTGCAAGGTGATTAATTCTATGGGGTATTTCCGGCAGTAAATATGTTCATCGCAGCATATGTAAAAGCTGTCCATACAAAAAAGGAGGAGGAAGATGAATACCGCCGTCAATCCGGTCGGGCCCGGGCTGCTCGACAAGGAACGCACAGTCGCGGGACCGCAGTTCAATCGATGGCTCGTGCCCACGGCGGCGCTGGCCATCCACCTGTGCATCGGGATGGCCTATGGCTTCTCGGTCTTCTGGCTGCCGATGACGAAGCTCCTCGCGCCCGCGGCGGGCACGGCCTGCGCGTCGCAGGGCCTGATGGAGGAGCTCTTCACCACTTCGTGCAACTGGACCGTGCCGATGGTGAGCTTCACCTTCACGATCTTCATCTTCATGCTCGGGGTCTCGGCGGCCCTGTGGGGCGGGTGGCTCGAGCACGCGGGCCCGCGCAAGTCGGGATTCATCGCCGCGCTCTGCTGGGGCGGCGGCATGGCCATCGGCGGCGTGGGCGTGAGCATGCACCAGCTGTGGCTCGTGTGGCTGGGATGCGGCGTGCTGGGCGGCGTGGGCCAGGGCCTGGGCTACATCACGCCCGTGTCCACGCTCATCAAGTGGTTCCCGGACCGGCGCGGCATGGCGACGGGCTTCGCGATCATGGGCTACGGGGGCGGCGCGATGATCGGCGCGCCGATGGCGGTGGCGCTGATGCAGCACTTCGGCCACGGCGAGGCGAGCGCGGGCGTCTCCGCGACGCTGATCGCGATGGGCTTCATCTACTTCGTCGCGATGTCGATGGGGGCCTTCGGCTTCCGCACGCCGCCCGAGGGATGGCGGCCGCTCGGCTGGAGCCCCGACGCTTCGCAGGCGAAGGCGCTCATCACCCATCGCCACGTGCACCTGTCCCGCGCCTGGAAGACGCCGCAGTTCTGGCTCATCTGGGCGGTGCTGTGCCTCAACGTGAGCGCCGGCATCGGGGTGATCGTGATGGCTTCGCCCATGCTGCAGGAAATCTTCGGGCCGCTGCTCGTGGGCGCGGCGAACACCGGCACGATCACCGCCGCCCAGAAGGTCGCCATCGCGGCGGCGGCGGCGGGCCTCGTGGGCCTCATCAGCCTCTTCAACAGCATCGGCCGGCTCTTCTGGGCCTCGACCTCGGACTTCATCGGGCGCAAGAACACGTACTACGTCTTCTTCGTGCTGGGCATCGCGCTGTACTGCCTGATGCCGACGCTGGGGCACATGGGCCAGGCGGGACTGTTCGTGGCGACGGTGTGCCTCATCCTCACGATGTACGGCGGTGGCTTCGCGACGATTCCCGCGTACCTGGCCGATGTGTTCGGCACGCAGATGGTGGGCGCGATCCACGGGCGGCTGCTCACCGCGTGGTCGGCGGCCGGGATCATCGGCCCGGTCCTGATCGCCAACGTGCGCGAGCTGCAGATCAACGCCGGCGTGCCGAAGAACCTCGTCTACGATCGCACGCTCTACATCCTCGCGGGCCTGCTCCTGGTGGGATTCCTGTGCAACCTGTTCATCAAGCCGGTGGACGAGAAGCACTACATGAGCGACGAGGAGCTCGAGCGCGAACGGGCCTTCGGCCGGCGCACGGGCACCGTCGCCGCCGACGCGGCGAGCGCGGCGCGCGGCGAGTTCGGCATCGTGGGGGTGATCGCGTGGCTGGCGGTCGGCGTCCCGTTCCTGATCGGCGTGTGGATCGCGCTGCAGAAGGCGGCCGCGCTCTTCTAGCGCCGCAGGGCGCGCGGCGCCGGGGGCTTGACGCCCGTCAAGCCCGCGAAAGACCGCGCTCCGGTACCCTAGGGTCTCGATTTGCCGGCGCTCCGCAACCCCCGCGAAGCGCCGGATTGGCCTCGACTAGCAGTTACGCCAGTCTCGCCGGAATTTGTGGCAGCGCCCAAGGCGCCTTCCGCGCCGATAAACTGACGACATGAGCGACATCGCGATTCCAGTCTCGAAGATCCGCCGGCCCCGGCCCACGCCGAAGGGCCGCCGCGTCGATCCCCAGGCGCGCGCGGAGGTGGCCGCGGTGCTCGAGGGCTCGAGCCTCGATCGCGAATACCTCATCGAGAACCTGCACCGCGTGCAGGATCGCTTCGGCCATTTGTCCGCGGCGCACCTGGCCGCGCTCGCCGAGGCGATGAAGCTCGCGATGGCGGAGGTGTACGAGGTCGCGACCTTCTACCACCACTTCGACGTCGTGAAGGAAGGCGAAGCCGCGCCGGCCAAGGTCACCGTGCGCGTGTGCGAGACGCTTTCCTGCCGGATGGCCGGTGCGCAGCAGCTGCTCGACGAGCTTCCCTCGCTGCTGGGCCCCGGCGTGCGCGTGATCGGCGCGCCTTGCATCGGGCGCTGCGGCGAGGCGCCCGCGGTGTGCGTGGGGCAGAACGCCTTCGGCAACGCGAGCGCGAACGGCATCGAGACGTGCGTGCGTTCGGGCGCGGTGAATGCTCCCGCGCTCAAGCCCGTGGACTACGCCGCGTATCGCGCCGCGGGCGGCTACAAAGCGTGGGTCGAATGCGTCACGGGCAAGCGTGACGTCGAGGCCGTGATCGGGGCGATGGAAGACTCGGGCCTTCGCGGCCTGGGCGGCGCGGGTTTCCCCGTGGGCCGCAAGTGGAAGATCGTGCGCGCCGAGAAGTCGCCCCGCCTCATGGCGGTGAACATCGACGAAGGCGAGCCGGGCACGTTCAAGGACCGACACTACCTCGAGCGCGATCCGCATCGCTTCCTCGAGGGCATGCTGATCGCCGCGTGGGCCGTGGGCATCGAGGACATCTACGTCTACCTGCGCGACGAATACCACGCGTGCCGCGCGATGCTGGAGCGGGAGCTCGCCGCCCTGAAGGCCGATCCGCCCGCGGCGCTTCCGCGAATCCACCTGCGCCGCGGCGCCGGCGCCTACATCTGCGGCGAGGAATCCGCGATGATCGAATCCATCGAGGGCAAGCGCGGCATGCCGCGGCTTCGCCCGCCGTACGTGGCGCAGGTGGGCCTCTTCGGCCGCCCGACGCTCGAGCACAACATGGAGACGCTCTTCTGGGTGCGCGACTTCCTCGAGCGCGGCACCGGGTGGTTCACGAAGGAAGGCCGCCACGGGCGCAAGGGCCTGCGCTCGTTTTCCGTGTCGGGCCGGGTGAAGAAGCCCGGCGTGCACGTGGCGCCCGCGGGCATCACCGTGAAGGAGCTCATCGCCGAATACTGCGGCGGAATGCTCGACGGCCACGAGCTCTATGCGTATCTCCCCGGCGGCGCTTCCGGAGGAATCCTTCCCGCATCCATGGGCGACATCCCGCTCGACTTCGACACGCTGCAGCCCTACGGCTGCTTCATCGGATCCGCCGCGGTGATCATCCTTTCGCAGCACGACAAGGCGCGCGACGCGGCCACCAATCTCATGCAGTTCTTCGAGCACGAATCGTGCGGGCAGTGCACGCCGTGCCGCGTGGGCACCTCGAAGGCCGCGCATCTCATGGCGGCGCCCAAATGGAACAAGGAACTCCTGGAAGAGCTCTCGGTCGCAATGGCAGACGCGTCCATCTGCGGCCTCGGCCAGGCTGCCCCGAATCCCATCCGTTGTGTCGCGAAGCATTTCGCCCATGAGATCTGAACTTCTCCGTGTCCTCCGTGTTTCCGGCTTGAGGGAGCGCGAAGCATGAAGATGAACGAGCCGCCCGCCGGCACCGAGGTCATCGAGTTCAAGCTGAACGGCGAGACGATCTCGGCCTTCCAGGGCGAGACGATCATCCAGGCCGCCAGGCGGCACGGCGTGGACATCCCGCACCTTTGCTACAAGGAAGGCTACCGGCCCGACGGAAACTGCCGCGCCTGCGTGGTCGAGATCAAGGGCGAGCGCGTCCTCGCGCCCTCGTGCTGCCGCCAGCCGGCCAAGGCCATGGAAGTGCAAAGCAATTCGCCGCGCGCGCTCGCCTCGCAGAAGATGGTGCTCGAGCTCCTCATGAGCGACGTGCCGCGCGACGATCTCAAGCCCGGCGGCAACGAGCTCTTCTACTGGGCGGGCGAGCTGGGAGTCACGCGCTCGCGCTTCGAATCGCGCCGCCAGCCCGCTGCCGATCCGTCCCATCCGGCGATGTCCGTGAACCTCGACGCGTGCATCCAGTGCACTCGTTGCGTGCGTGCCTGCCGCGAGGAGCAGGTGAACGACGTGATCGGCTACGCGATGCGCGGCCACGACTCGAGGATCGTCTTCGACTTCGAAGATCCCATGGGCGAGTCCACGTGCGTGGCGTGCGGCGAATGCGTGCAGGCGTGCCCCACGGGTGCGCTCGCGCCGGCGAAGAACGCGTACAAGGTCGTCGCAGACAGGAAGGTCGATTCGGTCTGTCCGTACTGCGGCGTGGGTTGCCAGCTCACCTATCACGTGAAGGACAACGGCATCGTTCGCGTCGAAGGCCGCGACGGCCCGTCGAACCACGAGCGCCTCTGCGTGAAGGGCCGCTTCGGATTCGACTACGTGAAGCATCCCCATCGCCTCACGAAGCCCCTCATCCGCAAGGCCGGCGTGACCAAGAGCGCGGACTTCACTGTGGATCCCACGCGGTGGAGCGACGTCTTCCGCGAAGCCACGTGGGAAGAAGCGCTCGACCTCGCGGGCAAGGGGCTTTCGAATGTCCGCGACCGCGACGGTCCGTCGGCGCTCGCGGGATTCGGAAGCGCCAAGGGATCGAACGAGGAGGCCTACCTCTTCCAGAAGCTCGTGCGCACGGGCTTCGGCACGAACAACGTGGACCACTGCACGCGCCTGTGCCACGCGTCGTCCGTGGCGGCGCTGCTCGAGGGCGTGGGCTCGGGCGCGGTGTCCAACCAGGTGAGCGACGTGGAGCACGCCGAGGTGATCTTCGTGATCGGCGCCAATCCCACCTCGAACCATCCGGTGGCGGCCACCTGGATGAAGAACGCCGCGGAGCGCGGAGCGAAGCTCATCGTCGCCGATCCGCGCAGGAACGAGCTCATGCGCCACGCGTGGCGCGCGCTGCAGTTCACCGCGGACATGGACGTGGCGCTGCTGAACGCGATGATCTACACGATCGTCGAAGAGGGTCTCGTCGACAAGGAATTCATCCGCCAGCGCACTTCGGGCTACGAGGCGCTCAAGGAGAACGCGAAGGGCTTCAGTCCCGAGAAGATGGCGCCGCTCTGCGGCATTCCCGCGGAGACGATCCGCGAGGTCGCGCGGGCCTACGCCACCTCGAAGGGCTCGATGATCCTCTGGGGCATGGGCATCTCGCAGCACGTGCACGGCACGGACAACGCGCGCTGCCTCATCGCGCTTACGCTGATGACGGGGCAGATCGGCCGCCCGGGCACGGGCCTGCATCCGCTGCGCGGGCAGAACAACGTGCAGGGCGCGTCCGACGCGGGCCTGATCCCGATGATGTTTCCCGACTACCAGCGCGTGGACAACCCCGAGGCCAACGCGCGCTTCGAGAAGTTCTGGAACAGGACGCTCGACAGGAAGCCGGGCCTCACGGTGGTCGAGATCATGGACGCGGCGTGCGACGGAAAGATCCGCGGCATGTACATCATGGGCGAGAACCCCGCGATGTCGGACCCGAACGCGCATCACGCCCGCGAGGGCCTCGCGAAGCTCGAGTGCCTCGTGGTGCAGGACATCTTCCTCACCGAGACGGCGTATCTCGCCGACGTGGTGCTGCCCGCCTCGGCGTGGCCCGAGAAGACCGGCACCGTCACCAACACGGACCGCATGGTGCAGCTGGGACGGCGGGCCCTCGAGATGCCGGGCGATGCGCGCCAGGACCTGTGGATCATCCAGCAGGTGGCCAAGCGCCTGGGGCTCGACTGGAGCTACACGGGCCCCGAGAGCGGCGTGGCGCAGGTGTACGACGAGATGCGCCACGCGATGAATTCAATCGGCGGGATCACCTGGGAGCGCCTCGTCGAGCAATCGTCGGTCACATATCCGTGCCGCACGGAGGACGATCCCGGCCAGCCCATCGTGTTCACGGAAAATTTCCCGACGAAGGACGGGCGCGCGAAGTTCGTCCCCGCGGACCTGATCCCCGCCGACGAGCGGCCGGACAAGGACTACCCCTACATACTGATCACGGGCCGGCAGCTCGAGCACTGGCACACGGGCTCGATGACGCGCCGCGCGTCGGTGCTCGATGCGATCGAGCCGCAGGCGGTGGCGTCGCTCCATCCGCTGGACCTCGACGCCATCGGCGTGAAGCCGGGCGAGGTGCTCACTGTCGCTTCGCGCCGCGGCGAGATCGCGCTTGCCGCGCGCGCCGACGAGGGAACGCCCCGCGGGGCGGTGTTCATTCCGTTCGCGTACTATGAGGCGGCTGCGAACCTGCTCACCAACCCGGCGCTCGATCCGTTCGGAAAGATCGCCGAGCTCAAGTACTGCGCGGTGACGGTTCGCAAGGGAGGCACGCTCACGCCGCTCGCCACTTACGGCGGCGGACAGGCGTACCGGCAGGAGGCCACGGCGGGCTGAAGCGCCGGAGCACGGACCGGGGAGGGTCCACGATGTCCAAACTGCGCGGCCTGTTCATCGGGTGCGCCGCGTTCGCGGCGCTCGTCGCAACGAATGCATTCGGGGCCGGCGAGTGGCCCGCCAAGCCCGTGAGAGTGATCTCGGTGTTCCCGCCGGGCGGGTCCGTGGACCAGGTGGCGCGCATCCTCGCCGCGCAGCTGTCCACGCAGATGGGCCAGACGTTCATCGTGGAGAACCGTGCCGGCGCGGCGGGCTCCATCGGCGCGCAGGTAGTCGCGAGCTCGCCGCCCGACGGCTACACGTTCGGCGTGGTGTTCGACACGCACGCCGTGAATCCGCTGCTGCTGCCGAACCTTCCGTTCGACACGCTGAAGGACCTCGCGCCCGTCATGCTCGTGGGCACCTCGCCCATGGCGATCGTCGCCGGCGCGAACCAGCCCTACAAGGATTTCCGCGAGGTGATCGCCGCCGCCAAGGCCAAGCACGGCTCGCTCTCCATGGGCTCCATCGGCACGGGAAGCCTGGGCCACCTCGCGCTCGCGCAGATCGACAAGACGCTCGGCATCGACATCACGCACATTCCCTATCGCGGCGGCGGCCCGCTGATGGTCGACGCGGTGGGAGGCCAGGTGCCGCTCGCCATCGGCTCGGTGTTCCTGGTGACGCCGCACGTGAAGGCCGGCAAGTTGCGCGCGCTCGCGGTGACCTCGTTGAAGCCCTCTGCCCAGCTGCCGGGCGCGGCGCCGCTCGCGGAGCAGGGCATGCCGGGATTCTCGGCGCTGTCGTGGTGGGGGATCATCGCGCCCGCGCACACGCCGCAGCCCATCGTGCAGAAGATGGTCGAGGAGCTGCAGAAGGCGCTCAAGGACCCGGGCGTGGCGAAGAAGCTCACCGACCAGGGCATCGACCTCGACGGCGGCGGCCCCGAGGTGCTCGACAAGTTCCTGCGCGGCGAGATGGCCCGCTGGGCCGTCGTCGTGAAGGAAAACAACATCCGCGCGGGCGATTAGCCCAGTCCCACCAACCTCGCGACGGCTTCGCGCGCGCTCATGCCCTCGCGAAGCTCGAGGCGGCGCGCGGTATCGTTCACGCGCGAGATCACTCCCGTCTCGTAGGTGGACCTTCCGTCGCCGATGCGCGCCGTGTTGTGCGATACGGCCGCCGCGGCGATCGCCCGCTCGTCCAGCACCGGCAGGCGCGCGTAGCCCGCGCCGTCCTTGCCTCCGCCCGCGTCGTTGAAGAACGCCGCGAACACATCGGCAGTCAGCACCGTGTCGGGCTTGCCGCCGAGCAGCGCACCGTGGGAGCCGGTGACGACGATGGCGCGCGCGTCGTCTTCGCGCGCGAGCGCGATCGAGTCGAGGGCCCACACCGCGCGATGGCCCGAGTTGGGTATGCGCGATCGCGTCTCGCCGATCGTGGGAATCTCCGAAGGCACCGGTGCAGTGCTCGCGAGCAGCAGGTTCGCCGCGCGCCGGCACGTCTGCCCGGGCGCGCATCCCAGGGACACCGCGAGGTCGTTGGCCATGGAAAGGATGCCGTTGGCCATCATGTCGGCACCATCGGCGATGCGGGCGCTGCGGTAGTCCACGGCGCACGCGGCGACACCCAGGCCGCCCAGCCACGCGACTCCGGCCACGCCCGCCGAATGGCGCCCCACGCCCGCGTCGTTCAGCACGATCGCGCGGACCCCGGCCTTGGCCGCGAGCCACGCCGCGTAGAGGCCCCCGTGCGAGCCGCACACCACGATCGCCCCGCGCGCGGCCGAGTCGAGGCGTGTGGCCGAGTCCACCACGCGGATCGCTTCCATGGGCCGATTCTAGACCCCCTTGACAAGGG
>DATJVS010000035.1:0-5052 GCA_035501715.1 Usitatibacter sp. | reverse complement strand
GCATTTCCCGCCCGCCGTGGTCGAAGCGATCCGCCTGCACGTGGATGCCAAGCGGGCGTTGTGCGCCCTGGAGCCCGAATACTTCGAGGCGCTGTCGGAAGACTCCAAGCGCAGCCTCACCCTGCAGGGCGGCATCTTCTCCCGCGGGGACACCGAGACGTTCCTCACCAAGCCCTTCGCGGCCAACGCCCTTCGCGTCCGCCGCTGGGACGACCGCGCGAAGGTCGCCGGCGCCACCACTCGCCCGATCGGGCACTATCTCGAAATCGCGGCGCGCTGCGTCGTGTCCTGAGCGGGAGCCGGAGGCGCAATGAAGAAGGGCAAAGCGGCTTCGATCGTCGAGCGGCTGCGAAAGTCCGGCGCGGCCAAGGTGAAGGTCGCGGTGTCGGACATCGACGGGATCCTGCGCGGCAAGTACATCCATCGCGACAAGTTCTTCTCGGCGGTGGAAAGCGGCTTCGGGTTCTGCGACGTGGTGTTCGGCTGGGACGCCCACGACCAGTGCTACGACAACACGAAGCTCACCGGCTGGCACCACGGATTCCCCGACGCGATGGTGCGCATCGACCTCGGCACGCATCGCACGGTGCCGTGGGATGGCCACGTGCCGTTCTTCCTCGGCAACTTCGTCACGCGCGACGGCAAGCCCCATCCCCTCTGCCCGCGGCAAGTGTTGAAGCGCGTCCTCGCGCGCGCCGAAAAGATGGGCTATGCGGCGATGATCGGGGCCGAATTCGAGTTCTTCAACTTCGCCGAGACGCCGCAGTCGTGGGCCGACAAGAAAGGGCAGCCGCCCACGACGATCACGCCGGGGATGTTCGGCTACTCGCTGCTGCGCGCCAATGCCAATCGCGAATACTTCAACGCGCTCATGGACGACATGGCCGCGTTCGGCATTCCCATCGAGGGACTGCACACGGAGACGGGGCCCGGCGTCTATGAGGCCGCGATCCTGTTTTCCGATGCGCTCGAAGGCGCCGACCGCGCGATCCTCTTCAAGGCCGCGGCCAAGGAGATTGGCGCGCGCTACGGGATCATGCCGAGCTTCATGGCCAAGTGGAGCCAGCAATATCCGGGCTGCTCCGGCCACCTGCACCAATCGCTCACCGACGGGAAGAAGAACCTCTTCCACGATGCGAAGGGAAGGCACGGCGGCATGTCGAAGCTCTTCGAGAGCTACCTGCAGGGCCAGCTCGATCACCTGATGGCGATGGCGCCGATGTTCTGGCCCACGGTGAACTCCTACAAGCGCCTCGTCGACGGCTTCTGGGCGCCGGTGAAACCCACGTGGGGCGTGGACAACCGCACGGCGACCTTCCGCGCGCTGCCCGGCTCGCCGAAGTCCACGCGCCTCGAGACGCGCGCGCCGGGCGCCGACATGAATCCCTATCTCGCGGTGGCTGCCGTGCTCGCCGCGGGGCTCGAGGGCGTGCGCAGGGGATCGAAGCTCACGGCGAAGCCCGTCACGGGCACCAACGTCGGCGCCGAGAAGATCGCGCGCGCGCCGAGGACGCTGATCGAGACGACGAGGATCTTCCGCGAGTCGAAGGTCGCGCGCGACTGGTTCGGCGACGACTTCGTCGAGCACTTCGCCGCCACCCGCGAATGGGAGTGGCGCCAGTGGCTGGACGCCGTGACCGACTGGGAGCTCAAGCGCTACTTCGAGATCATCTAGCGCGTGTAGTTGATCGGCAGGAACGTGTAGCCCTTCCCGCTCGCCACCAGGTGGCCCATGGCGGGGAAAGGCAGGTGCGGGCCGGCGATCCATTCGCCGCTCTTCGCCGCCTCGGCGAAGATCTTCCTGCGCTCGGCGACGGCCTCCTTCGGATCGGTGTCGAACTTGATCGCGATCGACGGGTCCGGGAACTGCACCGGCGCGAAGTGGATGAGGTCGCCCAGGAACACGATCTTCTGCCCCTTGCTCTCGGCCACGTAGCTCGTGTGCCCCTTGGTGTGGCCGGGGGTGGAAACGGCCTTCATGCCCGGCGCCAGGTCCGTGTTGCCCTCGAACGGCTTGAACTTGCCGGCCATCACGTAGGGCTCCAGCATCGCCTGGGCGCCCAGGAAGGTGCCTTTCGAGCCCTTGTCCGCCTTCTCGAGGTTCTCCTTGGACAGCCAGTAGTCCGCCTCGCGCTTGTCGGCGCGCACGATGGCGTTCGGGAAATTCATCTTGCCGTCGGTGGAAAGGCCGCCTACGTGGTCCGGATGGAAGTGCGTGATGTAGATCTCGTCGACCTGCTCGGGCGCGTAGCCCGCGGCCTTGAGGTTCGCCATGAACTTGCCCAGCGTCGGCGCGAAGAGCGTGCCGGCGCCCGTGTCGACCAGCACGACCTTGGTGCCCGTGTTCACGAGAAATCCGCTGAACGAGCCTTCCTCGGGCATCTTGAGGAAGGCCTTCGCGGCGGCCTGGTCGACCTTCTCCGCGGTGGTGCCGAGCAGGAGCTTGTCCATGGGCAGCTCCGCCGTGCCGTCTGAAATGGCGATGACCTGGAAGTCGCCCAGCATGAAGCGGAAATAGCCGGGCTGCGGCGCCCGCGACAGGGGCGCGGCCGCGCCGGCCGCCATGGCGATGGCGAGGGAAAGGATGGCGAGGAGCGATCTCATGGAAATCTCCCGAGGGGATGGGCGCGGGGAATTATGGCGCATGCGATGATTCACCGCATGAACACCGTGCACCGCTTCTCATTCCCCACGGCGATCCATTTCGGCCCCGGCGCGCGGGCGCTCGTCGCAGCGCACCTGCGCGAGCGCGGCGTGAAACGCCCGCTGGTCGTCACCGACAGGGGCCTCGCGACGCTCGCGATCCTGCATGACTTCGCCGAGGGCCTCGACGGCCTTGAGGTGAAGGTGTACGCGGGGGTTGCCGGCAATCCGGTGAAGAAGCAGGTCGACGACGGCGTCGCGGCGTTCAGGGAACACCGCGCCGACGGCGTGATCGGCTTCGGCGGCGGCGCGGCGCTCGACGTCGCGAAGGCGGTCGCGCTCATGGCGGTGCACGAGGGCGACGTCATGCAATACGCGTGGGACCACCCCAAGGTGCTGCCCATCGTGAATCCGCTGCCTTATCTCGTGGCGCTTCCGACGACGAGCGGCACCGGAAGCGAAGTGGGCCGTTCCTCGGTGATCTCGGATGACGCCACGCACGTGAAGAAGGTCATCTTCAATCCGGCGCTGCTCGCCAGGGCCGTGTTCGCCGATCCCGAGCTCACGCTGGAGCTGCCCGCGCCGATCACGGCCGCCACCGGCATGGACGCGCTCACGCACAACGTGGAGAGCTACCTCTCCCCCGCCTATCACCCGCTCTGCGACGGCATTGCGCTCGAAGGCGCGCGCATCGCCGCGCAGGCGCTCGAGACCGCCGTGAAGGAGCCCGGCAACCTGCGCGCGCGCTCCGACATGATGATGAGCTCGATGATGGGCGCGATCGCCTTCCAGAAGGACCTCGGCGCCGTGCATTCCTGCGCGCACGCGCTGGGCACGGTCGTGGACATGCACCACGGGCTCGCCAACGGGATCATGATCGACCACGTGATGCGCTTCAACGCGGACGCCGCGGGCGGAAAGCTCTCGGAGCTTGCGCGCGTCTGCACCGCGGGATCGGGCTCGGCCGCGTTCATCGATTGGCTCTCGGCGTTGAAGTCGCGCATCGGGATTCCCGCGCGGCTGGGCGCCAGGGGCGTCAAGCGCGAGCACGTGGCGCGCCTCGTGGAGGTCGCCCTCGCCGACACCTGCCACCAGACCAATCCGAAGCCCGTCTCGCGCGGGGATTTCGAGGGCATCTTCCTGGCCGCGCTCTAGCGGAATATTCCGCACCGGGCGCGCCGCGTAATCGGCGCGGGCTTCGTTGTCACCGATGGGCCGGGGGGCGCAGAATGGCGGTGCCAACAGACCGCGGGAGACTTCAATGACGCGCGGACCGCAACTGGGCGCACGGCTTGCCGTCATCGCGATGACGACGGCGGCGTTCGGCCTGCGAGCCGCCCCGACCGACACGGTCGCGGGCAACCTCGACTCCACCGCCAAGGATGGAGGCGGTCACTACACATGCACGGGCACGCCGACATGCACCGGCGTGGCCACGGTCACGACCGTGCACGACAACAACGGCTGCACCAACAACACGTTCACGTTCTCGAGCAACATCGTGTTCACCGGGCTCGACCTGTCCCACGCGGGCCCGGTCTCGGGCAACTTCACGATCGCGCAGGTCCAGGAGGGCCAGACGCCGCTGCCCGGCGGCTCGTGCAGCTACATCCTGGTTCCTGGCAACACCTGGCCCTACGCCGGGACCTGGGACGGCAAGCAGGGAACGCTCACGATCGCCTCGACCGATACCAACGGCAGCCCGAATCCGTTCTCCGGGCCCTTCACCGCCAACCTGTCCGCGCCCGCGCCCGTGTTCCCGATGACGGTCACCTCCGAAGTGACGACGACCACGGCCACCGCGAGCGCGACGATCCAGCCTCGAGCGCAGGACGTCGGTGCGACGGCGAGCATCTACGTCTTCGCGCATGCGCCTTCGAACCTGGTGATGGGCGCGCCGCCCACGAAGCGAGCGCCGCCCGGCTCCCCGGTCTCCGCGAAGACCGATGACACGATCGTCTGCGTGCTGGCCCAGGTGAACGCCAGCGGGCAACTGGTGCCGGTCACGGCGTCCACCATGCAGGCCTATCTCAGCGGCACGCTCGACGCACAGTCGAAAGGGGTGCAGGTCCTCAACAGCGTGCCCTTGCCCAATGTGGCGGGCGCCACGATGTACGTGGGGTACGGATCGAGCGCCGCGGCCATGTTGTCGAGCGGCGTGTACGAGACGGCGATCACGGTTCCCGGCGGCGTGCAGTGCACCGCGAGCCTCTCCTCGGCGCCCGCGCCCGAGACGCCCGGCGCCCTCACGGGCCTGTGGTGGAACCCTAACGAATCGGGATGGGGAGTCCACTTCACGCAGCGCGGCGGCAACATCTTCGCGGCGTGGTACACGTACGATGCGACCGGCAATCCCAAGTGGTATGTCGCTTCCAACTGCGCCGGCATGACCGGAACGAGCGGAACGTG
>DATJVS010000034.1:0-4236 GCA_035501715.1 Usitatibacter sp. | reverse complement strand
TCGTCGACGAGCGCCTGCATGCGCTCCTGCTGGGCGCCGTCGTACTGGATGCTCGAGGCGTAGAGGCCGCAGGAGTAGCCGCCTTCGTCGCGCACCTTGCGCGCGGCCTTGAGGTTGCCGATCGCGTCGCGGAAGAGCTTGCCCTTCACGTGGGCGATCTCGCGGAACTGCTCCTCGTCGGCGTTGTTCATCGAGAACTTGAGCGAGTCCAGGCCCGCTTCCATGCAGTCGCGCACGCGCTCGGGCGTGGCGAGCGAGCCGTTGGTCGTGAGGAACGCGTAGCGGATCCCCCGGCGCTTCGCGAAGGCGATCGCTTCGGCAAGCCAGTCGCACATGAACGACTCGCCGATGAAGAAAAGGCCCAGCTCCTCGACGCCCGCGTCCACCATCTCGCCCACGAGGCGCGTGTAGAGGCTCCACTCCATCTCGCCGCGCTTCTTCATGCGCAGGCGATGCGCGCAGTAGCCGCAGCGGTAGTTGCACTGCGAGGTGAGCTCGATCTTCACCGCGCGCGGCGGGGGCGGCGTCGCGGTGAGGTGGCTCGAGGGAATCCGCGTCACCGCGTCGATGCGCGAGGTGATGCGCGCCCCGCCCGGTTGCAGCGGCATGACCAGGTTGGTCGTCATTGCGTCTCTCCGATGCAGGCGAAGCCCGCGGCGACGGCATCGGGAAGCCCGGGCACGCGCGCGAGCCCCACGACGCCCAGGGCCACGATGATCGTCGCGGCGGCGTAGCGGATGGAAGGAATGCGGCGCGCGGCCATGAGGCGCCCGGCCGCGAGTCCCGCTCCCAGGAGCGTGGGGAGCGTGCCCAGGCCGAAGGCCGCCATCACGATCGCGCCGCCCCCGGCGCTGCCGCTCGCGAGCGAAAGCGAGAGCATCGTGTACACGAGGCCGCACGGGACCCATCCCCAGAGCGCGCCGGCGGCGAGCGCCTTCGCGGTGGAGTCCACGGGAAAGAGCCTGCGCGCGACGGGCTCGATGGCGCGCCACGCGCGCGATCCCAGGCGCTCGAGGCGAAGCACGAGGCTTCCCCATCCGGCCACGTACAGTCCCAGCAGGATGATGAGCACGTTGGCCACGGCGAAGAGCGCGGTCTGCACCGCGAGGGCCGGTCCCGCGAGGGCCGCCATGCCGCCGGCGAATCCCGCGACGGCGCCCGCGGCCGCATAGGTCGCGATGCGTCCCAGGTTGAAGGCGAGCTGGCGTGGAAGCGGCGCTCCGCGCGATCCCACGGCGAGGCTCGCGACGATGCCGCCGCACATTCCCGCGCAGTGCACGCCGCCCAGGAGGCCCGCGGCGAGCGCTGCAGCCGCGAGGGCGCCCATCACATCACGCGGGAATATTGCGCGCGCTGCTCGGCGGCGCGCAGGTACTTGTCGAACACCATGCACACGGAGCGCACCAGCAGCCGCCCCGCCTGCGTGACCGTGATCCAGTCGCGCTCCAGCTGCACGAGGCCGTCGCGCTCGAGCTCCGCCAGGTCCTTCATCTCGGGGGCGAAGTAGCGGTCGAAGTCGATGAGGTGCGCGATGCCGATGGATTCCTTGGACAGCGCGAAGTTGCACGCGAGCGCCTGGATCACCGCGCGGCGCAGCAGGTCGTCGGCCGAGAGCTCCACGCCGCGAAGCACCGGGAGCGAGCCCGCGTCCAGGCGCCCGTAGTAGTCGTCCAGCGTCTTCACGTTCTGCACGTACGTGGGGCCGATGCGCCCGATGGCCGAGATGCCGAGTCCCACGAGGTCGCAGTCCCCGCCCGCGGTGTAGCCCTGGAAGTCGCGCGCGAGGCGCCCCTGGCGCTGCGCCACGGCGAGCTCGTCGCCCGGCCTGGCGAAGTGGTCCATGCCGATGTACAAGTAGCCCGCATCCTCGAGCGTGCGGATCGCCATCGTCATGAGCTCGAGCTTGAGCGCCGGCGACGGCAGGTCCGCGTCGAGGATGCGGCGCTGCGGCTTGAACACCGACGGCAAGTGCGCATACGAGTAGAGCGCGATCCGGTCGGGGCCGCACTCGACCACGCGATCGAGCGTTCGGGCGAAGCCGCCGATGGTCTGCTTGGGCAGCCCGTAGATGAGGTCCATGTTGATGGAGCGGAAACCGTTCGCGCGCCCCGCCTCGATCGCCTCGCGGGTCTCGTCGTAGCCCTGGATGCGGTTCACCGCGCGCTGCACGGCTTCGTCGAAATCCTGCACGCCGATGCTCATGCGGTTGAAGCCCAGGCGCGCCAGCAGCTCGATGCGCGTGCGGTCGGCCTTGCGCGGGTCGATCTCGATGGCGAGCTCGGCGTCGCGGTCGAAGCGGAAGGCCGAGCGCACGGCCTCCACGAGCCGCACCGTGTCCTCCTCGTCGAGGAAGGTGGGCGTGCCGCCGCCCCAATGCATGCGGGCGACATCGCGCTCGCCGCCCAGGGCATCGGCCACGAGCGCCATCTCGCGCTCGAGGTGGCGCACGTACTTGTGGGCGCGGCCGCGGTCGCGGGTGGTGATCTTGTTGCACGCGCAGTACAGGCAGATCGTGTCGCAGAACGGGAGGTGAACGTATAATCCGAGGGGCCTCGCGAAGGCACCTATGTTGCGGTTGGCGAGCCAGTGGCGGTAAGCGGTCTCGTCGAAAGCCTCGACGAAGCGGTCGGCGGTGGGATACGAGGTGTAACGCGGCCCGTTTCCGCCGTACTTGCGGATGAGGCGCTCGTCGATCACGACGTGATTTTCGCCGCGCGGGCCGTCGGCGATTCGAGGCAAGGCATTCATCCCGTTACTATGCGCAGCGATACGCAAGACCCTTTGACCGGCGTCAACCCCCGGCAGGGCTCCGCCATGGCCGTGGCGGGCCTGGTCGACGGCATCGTGGAATCGGCGATGGACGCCATCATCACCGTGGACGGCTCGCAGCGGGTCGTGGTCTTCAATTCGGCCGCGGAACGCGTGTTCGGCTGGCCGCGCGCCGAAGCGCTGGGCGCGCCCCTCTCCCTCTTCATCCCGGAGCGCTTCCGCGGCGTGCACGCGGACCACATCGCCGAATTCGGGCGCACTGGCGCGTCCTCCCGGCGCATGGCCGGCGCGCGCGTGGTGGTGGGGCTGCGCCGGAACGGCGAGGAGTTCCCCATCGAGGCGTCGATCTCGCGCGTGGCCGAAGGCGCCGAGAAGTACTTCACCGTGATCCTGCGCGACGTGACCGAGCGCAAGCGCGCGGAGGAAGCGCTGCAGGCTTCCCGCGAGGAGCTTCGCGAGTTCGCCGTGGCCACGAACACGGTGCGCGAGCAGGAAAAGAGCCGCATCGCACGGGAGCTGCACGACGAGCTGGGCCAGTCGCTCACGGCGCTGAAGATCGACCTCGCGTGGATCCGCGAGCGCCTGAAGGCCGACCGCGAGGCGTCCGTGAAAGTCGCCTCCATGCAGGGCCTGCTCGATTCCACGTTGGCCGCCGCGCGGCGCATCTCCGCGGACCTGCGGCCGCTCATGCTCGACGACCTCGGGCTCGTGGCCGCGTGCGAGTGGCTGGTGCAGTCGTTCCGCACGCGCACCGGAAAAGCCTGCAGCTTCGAGCTGCATGGCAATCTCGATCTTGCCGACCCCCACGCCACCGCGATCTTCCGCGTGCTCCAGGAGTCTCTCACCAACATCGCGCGCCACGCCAACGCCTCGCGGGTGGAGGTCGCCCTCGCGCGCGCCGGCGGGCGCATCACGCTCACCGTGAAGGACGACGGCGTGGGCTTCGACGCGACCGGGCCCGGGAAGCCCAACTCCTACGGGATGGTCGGCATGCGCGAGCGCGCGTACCTGCTGGGCGGAAGCGCCAGCGTGCAAAGCGCGCCCGGCCTGGGCACCACCGTGCGCCTCGAGCTCTGGGAACCGGAGGCCGCGCGATGATCCGCGTCGTGATCGCCGACGACCACACCATCGTCCGCGAGGGACTGAAGCAGCTGCTTGCCGCCACGGGAGACGTGCAGGTCGTGGCCGAGGCCGCCGACGGGTACCAGGCGCTCGACCACGTGCGCGCGCTTGAATTCGATGTGCTGCTGCTCGACATGTCGATGCCCGGCAAGAGCGGCATCGAGCTCATCAAGCAGGTGCACGCCGAGAAGCCGCGCCTTCGCGTCCTCGTGCTGTCGATGCACGAGGAGCACCAGTACGCAGTGCGCGCCATCCGCGCCGGGGCGGCGGGCTACCTCACCAAGGAGAGCGCGTCGGCCCAGCTCGTGGCCGCGATCCGCAAGGTCGCCGCGGGCGGGGCCTTCA
>DATJVS010000033.1:0-5413 GCA_035501715.1 Usitatibacter sp. | reverse complement strand
TCGGGATAGGTCTTCGCGAGCTCGAGCATCATCTCGGCCAATTCCCGCACCGAGTAGTTGTTCTTCGGGTTGCCCACGTTGTAGATCTGCCCGCTCGCCACGCCATCCTTGTTCTCGATGATCTTCATGAGCGCCGAGATGCCGTCGTCGATGTAGGTGAAGGCGCGCTTCTGCGCGCCCCCGTCCACGAGCTTGATGGGCTCGCCGCGCACGATGTGGCCGAGGAACTGCGTGATCACGCGCGAGCTGCCTTCCTTCGGGGTGTGGATCGAGTCCAGGCCCGCGCCGATCCAGTTGAACGGGCGGAAGAGCGTGAAGTCGAGCTGGTCCATCGATCCATAGGCGTAGATCACGCGGTCCATGAGCTGCTTGGAGCACGAGTAGATCCAGCGCTGCTTGTCGATGGGGCCCAGCACGAGGCTCGAGGCGTACGGATCGAACTCGGCGTCCGAGCACATCCCGTACACCTCGGAGGTCGAGGGGAAGAGCACGCGCTTGCCGTACTTCACGCAGCTGCGGATGATCGGCAGGTTCGCCTCGAAGTCGAGCTCGAACACCTTGAGCGGCTCGCGCACGTAGGTGGCCGGGGTCGCTATCGCCACGAGCGGCAGGATCACGTCGCACTTGCGGATGTGGTACTCGATCCACTCGCGGTTGATCGTGATGTCGCCTTCGAAAAAATGGAAGCGCGGGTTCTTCAGCAGGTCGCTCACCCGGTCCGAGCTCATGTCCATGCCGTACACGTCCCACTCGGTGTCGGCGAGGATGCGCTGCGAGAGGTGGTGCCCGATGAATCCGTTCACCCCGAGGATGCAAAGCTTCTTCATGCGTGGTCTCCCAGGAGGACCGGCCCGGCGCCGAAGCGCGCGGCGAACGCGGCCGCGTCGCGCGATGCGCCGTCCAGGTCCCAATCGATGATGCGCAGCATGCCGCCGTCGGCGCAGCGTGCCACGAGGTATTCGCCCTCGGCCTGGAGCGTGGGCGCAGCGTCGCGGCCGGCGGCGTCGAGGACGCGCGAGCGGAGCACGCGAAGGCGCGCGTTGCCCAGCATCGTGAAGGCGCCCGGGTAGGGCGGCGCCACGGCGCGCACCAAGTCGTGGATCTCGCGCGCGCCCTTGCTCCAGTCGATGCGGCCGTCGTCGGTCTTGCGCCCGCGGAAGTAGCCGCCCTTCGAAAGGTCCTGCGTGGCGAATTCGGCGGTGCCGTCGATCAGCTTCGGAAGCGCGCGATCGAGCACGAGCTCGGCGGCCACGGTCACCTTGCGGAAGACGTCGATGGCGCGGTCGTCGGGCAGGATCGGGATCGCCATCTGGTCCACGATGCGTCCCGCGTCGGGTTTCTCCACCATCTCGTGGAGCGTCGCCCCCGTGGACTTCTCCCCTCGCAGCACCGCCCAGTTGATCGGCACGCGCCCGCGGTACTTGGGCAGCAGCGAGCCGTGCATGTTGTAGGCGCCGCGCATCGCGGTGGCGAGCACCGCGGGCGAGAGCATGTAGCGGTAGTAGAACGAGAAGATGAAGTCCGGCGAGATCTCGGAGAGCTTCGCCACGAAGTCCTTGTCGTTGGGATCCGTCGTGGTCGAGACCTCGATGTCGTGGGCGCGGGCGAGCTTTTCCACGCTTTCGAACCAGATGTTCTCGTTCGAGTCGTCCTTGTGCGTGACCACGAGCCGCACCCGCACGCCACGGGCCAGCAGCACCGAGAGGCAGCGCACGCCCACGTCGTGGTAGGCGAAGACGATGGCGTCGCAATCGGCGCTCATGGATCCTTCTTCTCGAGCAGGGCCTGGATCAGGTAGCGCGGGCGCTCGCGCACCTGCTGGTAGATGCGCCCGACGTATTCGCCGATGAGCCCCAGGCCGAAGAGCACCACGCCGGTGAGGAAGAACTGGAGGATGTCGCGGTCCCAGATCACCCAGAGGCCGTCGCCTTCGCCCATCGCGATGCGCTTGGCGATCACGACCACGTAGGTGAGCAGCGAGACCACCGCGACGAACATGCCGAAGAGCGAGAAGAGCTGCAGCGGCACGACCGAGAATCCCGTGACCAGGTCGAAGTTGAGGCGAATCAGCTTGTAGAGCGAATACTTCGATTCGCCCGCCTGGCGCTCGTCGTGCGCGACCTCCACCTCCGTGGGGTTCTGCGAGAACGAATAGGCGAGCGCGGGGATATACGTGCTCACCTCGCGCGAGGCGTTGATCGCGTCCACGATGGGGCGCGAGTAGGCGCGCAGCATGCAGCCCTGGTCGGTCATCACGATGTGGGTCATCCGCTCGCGCATGCGGTTCATCGCCTTCGACGCCCAGCGGCGCCACGCCGGGTCCTCGCGCTTGCGCCGGATCGAGCCCACGTAGTCGTGGCCCTCGTCCATCTTCGCCAGCAGCGTCGCGATCTCCTCGGGCGGGTTCTGCAGGTCGGCATCGAGCGTCACGATGCGCTCGCCCCGGACGTGCTCAAAGCCCGCAACGATCGCCATGTGCTGGCCGAAGTTGCCGTTGAAGAGGATCACGCGCGTCACGTCCGGGCGCGCCTGGAACTGCTCGCGAAGCATCGCAGCGGACTTGTCCACGCTGCCGTCGTTCACGAAGATCACCTCGTAGGGCCGGCCCAGCTTGTCCAACGCGGGATACAGGCGCGCGAAGAGCGCGGCGAGCACCGCCTCCTCGTTGTAGACGGGGATCACGACGGAGAGGAACGGATTGGCCACGATCGTCAGCGCGCCCGGCGCAGCGCGCGCTTCAGGCTCTCGCACGCGCGCTCCACGTCGGTCTCGCGCATCTCGGGATACAGCGGCAGGGTGAGCGTCTCGCGGGCGATGCGCTCCGACACCGGATACATCCCTTCGCGGAAGCCCTTGCGCCGGAAGAGCGTGGTGAGGTGGATCGCTTCGTAGGACACGCCCGTGCCCACGCCTTCGTCCTTCATCGCGTCCATCACGGCCTTGCGATCCGTCTTCGCCTCGGCAAGCGGCAGGAGCACCGTGAACATGTTCCAGCTGTGGCCCGGGTTGTCGCGGGGCGGCAGCATTTCCGGCGTGACGAGATCGTCGCCCGCGAGGACCTCGAAGTAACGGTGCGCGAGGCGCTCGCGCGCGCGGCACCACTCGTCCAGGTGCGTGAGCTGCTCGAGGCCCAGGCGCGCCGAGACGTCCGAGAAGTTGTGCTTGGCGCCGGCGCGTTCCACGTCGCGGGTGCCGTCGGGCAGCCGCTTGATGCCGTGGAAGCGAAGCTGGTCCACGATCGCGCACTCGCGCTCGTCGTCCAGCACGAGCGCCCCGCCCTCGATTGTGGTCATGTTCTTGTTGGGGTGGAAGCTGAACGAGACCAGGTCGCCGCTCGCGCCCACGGCCCCGCGGCCGTTGCGCGATCCGATGGCGAGCGCGGCGTCCTCGAGGATGCGCACCTTGTGGCGCCGCGCGAACTCGTCGAGGCGATCGGGATCGAGCGGCGCGTTCCAGTGCGTGGGCAGCAGCAGCCTGGTCTTGCCGGTCACCGCGGCGTGCGCCTGGGAAAAATCGACGTTGCGCGTGGCGAGCTCCACGTCCACGAACTTGCACGTCGCGCCTGCGCGCTCGACCACGTTGCCGGTCACGAAGAAGCTCTGCGCGGGGACGATCACCTCGTCGCCGGGGCCGATGCCCAGCATCTCGAGGGCCACCTGCATCGCGGCGGTGGCCGAGGTGAGCGCGCGGACCGGGCGGCCGCCGAAGCGCTCCGAGAGCGCCTTCTCGAAGGCGGCCACCCGCGGGCCGGTCACGATCCAGCGCGTGCGCAGCGTGTCGGCCATCGCGGCGATCATCGCCTCGTCGATGGTGGGGCGCGCGAAGGGCAGGAAATCGCTCACGAGCGCGCCACCAGGAAGACCCCCACGACGATGAAGCCGATCCCCACGATCTTCTGCGCCGTGATGGACTCCCCGAAGAGCAGGTACGCGAGCACCGCGTTCACGATGTAGCCCACCGAGAGCATCGGGTAGGCGACGCTCACGGGTATGCGCGAAAGCCCGAGGATCCACACGGCCACGCTCACCACGTAGCAGCCCAGGCCGCCGAGGATGAACGGGTTCAACGCGAGCTGCGTGCCGATGGGGATCACGTTGTCCAGCGTGAAGGCGAACTCGCCCACGCGATTGGTGCCGGCCTTCAGCAGCAATTGCGCCGTGGCGTTCAGCAGCACGCCGGCCATGAGGAACGAGAAGGTGAGCGGAGTCACGGCTTGCGGACCAGCACCCGGCGCGGATCTTCATGCAGAACTTGCATGGGCAAGCCGAGCGCCCTCATTTTTTCGAATGCACCGGGCTGCATTATAGCCAGCGCCTCCCCGGGGCGCAGCCAATCGGGGACGAAGTCGTCGAGGCGCGCGATGCAGCAGCCGGGCTCGGCCTTCTGCCCGGTCTCGAACTCGTCCACGTAGTCCACGAGCTTCAACGTCCGGCCGAGGTAGAAGGGCAGGGACTGGTCGTAATGGGCGACGCTGTAGAGGCGGGTAGCGGGCGTCACGAGCGGCGCCAGCGCATGCGCGACGGTGATCCCGGATTGGCGCGGGGAGAGCTCCTCGTAACCGTTCTCCACGCACTCGATCATCATCACCGTGGCGAAGGCCGCGCCCACGAGCCCCGCCCACCGATGCCCGCGCGCAAGCAACGCAGCCAACCCCGCGCACGAGACGATCACGATCGCGCCCGCGGCATAGACCCAGGGCTGCGCGCTCGCGTAGAGCGCCTGCGTCCACGAGTCCTTCGCGCTCGCGGGCAATCCCGCGCCGGCGATCACGATCGCGATTCCCACGGGAGCGATCACGGCGAGGCAGATGGCGAGCTTGCGCGTCTCGCCCGTGGCGAGGAAGCGGCCGAGCACGAGCGCCAGCGAAGGAAAGAGCGGCAGCACGTAGGCCGGCAGCTTCGAGCCCGAGGCGCTGAAGAAGAGCAGGATGAAGGCGCTCCAGAGCAGCGATATGCGCAGCGGCTGGAATCGGGCGCCCGCCTCCGCGCGCCATGCGCGGCCGATCGCGATCACGAGCGCCGCCATCCACGGAAGGAACCCCGCGAGCACGATCGGGACGAAGAACCACGCGGGCTGCACGCGGCGGTGCTCGTGGGTGAGGAAGCGCTCGAAGTGCTCGTGGATGAAGAAGAAGTGCGCGAATTCGGGATTGGCGCGCGACACCAGGACGAACCACGGCACCGCGATCGCGGCGAAGATCGCGAGGCCCCAGCCCCAGCGCATGCGCGCGAGAATCGCCGCGCTGCGGCTGGTCGCCATCGCGAAGAACACGGCCGCGCCCGCGAACACGATGCCCACGAGGCCTTTCGAGAGCACGGCGAGCGCCATCGCGGCCCACGAGACGAGCATCCACGTTCGCTGTTCCCGCGGACGTTCGACGGCGTGCTCCGCGAGCAGCAGCGCCGCGAAGGTC
>DATJVS010000032.1:0-11124 GCA_035501715.1 Usitatibacter sp. | reverse complement strand
TCGATGTCGAAGTCGTAGCGGCCCTGGAGCTGCCTCAGGGCCGAGAGCATCTCCTCGCACAGGTGGCAGTACTCGCGTCCGAGGAGCGTGAGGCGCGGCCGGATCAACCGACCTCGGGGCGGAACGTGATGAAGCGCTGGCCGTCCTGGTCGCGGATGAGCAGCGACACGGGCTTCTTCAGGTCGAGCTTCGCCACCGTGTCCTTGAACGTCTTCACGCTCGTGATCTCGGTGTTGTTGATGCGGAGGATCACGTCGCCGGGCCCGACCTGCGCCGCGGCGGCCGCGCCGTCGGAAGCTTCGACCATCACGCCGGCGGCGATCTTGAGCGCCTTCTTGTCCTCGGCGCTGAGCTCCTTCACGGCGAGCCCGAGCTTGTCGGTCTTCAGGGGCTCCTTCGCCTTGGCGCTGCCCTTGCCCGCGTCGGCGACTTTCTGCTCGTCGGGATCCTTGAACTCGGCGATCGTGACGGGAAGCTCGCGCGCCTTGCCGTTGCGCCACACGGTGAGCGTGACCTTCTGGCCGGGGCGGATGGCGCGGATCGTGCGCGAGAGGTCGGCCGAGCCTTCCACCGTGCGCCCGTCGATCTTCTGGATCACGTCGCCCACTTCGACGCCCGCCCTCGAGGCCGGGGAGTCGGGATCGACGTTGCCAACCACGGCGCCTTCGGCCTTCGGAAGGCCCAGGCTGTCGGCGATGTCGCGCGTCACGTTCTGGATGCCCACGCCGATGCGCCCGCGCGTGACGTGGCCCGTCTTCATGATCTGGTCGGCCACGTTGTAGGCGTAGTCGATCGGGATCGCGAATGAGATGCCCGCGAAGCTTCCGGTGCGCGAGAAGATCTGCGAGTTGATGCCGACCACCTCGCCGCGCATGTTGAGCAGCGGCCCGCCCGAGTTGCCCGGATTCACGGCGACGTCGGTCTGGATGAAGGGAACAGCGTCGAGGTTGGGATCGCCCGCGAGGTTGTCGCGGAATTTCGCGGAGACGATGCCGGCGGTCACGCTGTTGGTGAAGTTGAACGGCGAGCCGATGGCGATTACCCATTCGCCCACGCGAAGCTTCGAGACATCCCCGATCTTCACGGTGGGCAGCGCCGTGGCGTCGACCTTGAGCACCGCCACGTCGCTGCGCGTGTCGGCGCCCACCACCTTCGCCTTGAACTCGCGCTTGTCGTTCAGGCGCACCGTGATCTCCTCGGCGTTCTCGACCACGTGCGCGTTGGTCACGATGTAGCCGTCCTGCGTGACGATGAAGCCGGAGCCCAGCCCGTAGGGGCGAAGCGGGCCCTTGGGCTCGGGCTGCGGTTGGCCGCGCCCCTTCGGGGCGTTGCGCTGCTCGGGCGGCATGAACCGGCGGAAGAAGTCGTAGAACGGGTCGTCTTCCGAGATGCCCGGGATGCGCTGCGTGACGCGCGTCTGCGTGCTGATGCTCACCACGGCCGGGCCGTACTTCTCGACGAGGTCGGCGAAATCCGGAAGGACGATCCCCCCGGCCACCGCCGTAGAGGGCGTGACGGGGTGCCCCTGCGCCTGCGGCTGGGGTTGGGCCTGGGACGAAAGGCTGAGGGCGAGCATTGCGCCGAGCAAGGCGTGAGGCAGTCGTTTCATTGTCGTTTCTCTAGTTATGACGCGTCGTGATGACGAGAGCGTAGCGAATTTTCAGGGTCGCCGGGCGACGCTGCGTGCCACCTGCTGCGCGGTGGCGAGCGGGACTTCGCCCAGCACCGAGACCAGCATATCTCCCATGGGATGCACGAAGAAGGTGGTGGTGCCGTCTTCGCTCGAAGCTTCCGCGGTGCGCGGCGGCGCGCTGTTGGCCTCGACGAACACCGAGATGCTCGCCACGCCGTCGCTGAAGACGAGCTGCGAGACGGGCGCCGGGCGCCCGGGCATCGTGCGATGCAGCTCGGTCACTTTCTGGAATCCGGCCGGCGGATCGTTCACCGCCCATCCGGTGGCCACGCCCTTCGACTCGTCGCGCGGGCGCGTGTCGGTGAACCAGCGTTTCACGCGCGCCTCGAAGGTGGACTTCACCTCGTTCTTGGGCACGGCCTGGCCGATGCGAAGGTCGGTGAAGGTGTACTGCTCGATCACCTGGCGCTGCGCGTTGAAGGTCTTGGAGCGGATGACGAGCCCGGTGTTCATCTCGGAGCACACGCTCTGCGGATAGCGCAGCGCGTCCTTCGGCTGCAGCTGGATCCACTGGCAATCGTAGCCGATCACGTTCTCGGTCTTGCCGAGCGAGGGCACGTAGTTCGCCGCCACGGTGGAAGCCGGCGCCGAGAAGATCGCAGGAAAGAACCGCGCGCTCACGCGGCGGTCCAGGCGCACGGTCTTCGCGTCCGGGAAGTAGCAGAACATGTCGTCGTTGTGGCGCACGATCTCGTGCGGCGGGCCGTCCAGCGGCTCGATGCGCTCCTGCTCGTCCTTGCCGACGGTCACGTGCGTGATGCGGATCACCGAGGTGCGGTCGCCGTTGCTGTGGGCGTAGGTGCCCGAGTAAGAAGCGCTACGCGCGGCCTGCGCCGCGCGTTGGAGCCATTCGAGGGGATCGTTTCCCGGCGGCGCGGCGGCCGCCGTGCACGCTGCGCCGAGTGCGAGTGCCGGAATCCACCGGCACCAGGCGGGTGAATCCGGTGCGCTCATCGTGCCGTTGCGGGCGCCTGGTTGCTCACCTGGCGATAGAACTCGGGCGAAGGCATCTGGCGGTGGACCGTGAGGTAGTCCTGCACGTTGAGCACCGGCTGGTTCGACGAGACCGCCATCGTGCCCGCCACCGGGACGCCGGACGGCACGTTGGCCGCGACATTGGTGGCTGCGCCGGCCGCGGGCGCCGTCACCCTGGCGATCGCCGGCTCGGTGCGAAGCTGCCCGCCCTGCACGCCCAGCCATCCCACGACGCCCACGGTGGCCACGGAGGCGGCCGCGGCGAGCGCGATGCGCGTGAACGAGGCCTCCATGACGCGCCGGCGCGGCGCGAGCACGGTGGGCTCGCCGCTCAAGGCGGCAAGGATGCGATCCGGCATCTCGGCCCGGCGGAGTGCCTGGCCGCGAATCGAGTCGCCGATGACGTGATACACGTACCACGTCCGCTTCTGCTCCTCGCTTGCGCAGCACGCCTGGACGACTCGTCCGGCCTCGTGGGCCTCGAGCTCGCCATCCATCAGCGAGGAAATGTCTTGTGTCATGTCCTGCTCCTGTCGAATCGGCCCCCGTCTTTCGCGGGGATCCATGGTGGGGGTCGTGCCCCCGGTTGCGTCCCTACCAGCGCTTGTCCTTGGCCGTGCCCAGCTGCGGCCGCAGTTTTTCGGCCACCGCCTCGCGCGCACGGAAGATTCTCGACCTGACCGTGCCGATCGGGCAATTCATGATCTGCGCGATCTCCTCGTACGACAAGCCGTCCAGCTCGCGCAGGGTGATCGCCGTGCGAAGCTCCTCGGGCAGCGCGGCGATGGCGTCGTTCACCGTCTGCGCTATCTGCTTTGTAGCAAGCTCGCTCTCGGGCGTGTTGATGTCCCGCAAGCCGGCCGCGTCCTCGAAGCCCTCGGCCTCCTCGCTGTCGAACTCCGTCGAGGTCGGCGCGCGCCGGCCCAGGGCGATGAGGTAGTTCTTCGCGGTGTTGATGCCGATGCGGTAGAGCCAGGTGTAGAACGCGCTGTCGCCGCGGAAATTGGGAAGCGCGCGATAGGCCTTGATGAAGGCTTCCTGCGCCACGTCCTCGATCTCGGCCGGATCGCGGATCAGGCGCGAAAGCAGCCTCTCGAGCTTGCGGTGGTACTTCGTGACGAGCAGCTCGAAAGCGTGCTTGTCTCCCCGCTGCGCTCTTTCGACCAGCTGCTGGTCGATTTCCCGGTCGCTCATTCGGCCCTGGCTCGGATTCCTCGTGGTGGGGGCGATTCCTCCCAAGCCCGGCTGCACTGCCGGGGCCACGAAGGGCTTGTTGGCCTCCTGCGGTATTATAAAGCTCAAGGATTTCATTCCTTTGGCTCGTATTTCCGGAACATGTCGAACTGACCGGGCGACGGCCAAAAGGTTCCGGATTTCGCAGGGTTATTTCCCCTTCTTCGAGGCCCAGTGGCGACGGCAACCAACGCCTACGACGTGCTCATCCTGGGTAGCGGGCTCGCCGGCATGTCGGCAGCGCTTCGCCTCGCCGAGCGCTACCGCGTGGCGCTGGTCACCAAGCACGAGCTGCTGGACGGCGCCTCCAGCTGGGCGCAGGGCGGGATTGCCGCCGTCCTGGACGACTCCGACTCGGTCGAGGACCACATCCGGGACACGCACGTGGCCGGCGCCAATCTCTGCCACGAGGATGCGGTGCGCTTCGTGGTGGAGCACGGGAAGAGCTCCGTGGAGTGGCTCGTGGCCCAGGGCGTGCCCTTCACCCGCGAGGACGACAACGCCGAGGAGCTGCACCTCACGCGCGAAGGCGGCCACAGCCACCGGCGCATCGCCCACGCGGCCGATGCCACCGGAAGTGCCGTGCAGAAGACCCTCGTCCAGCAGGTGAAGAACCACCCCAACATCGACGTTCTCGAGTGGCACATCGGCGTGGACCTCATCACCTCGCGCCGGCACCTGGGCGACGTGCTCTCGCCCAACCGCGTCTGGGGCGCCTACGTGCTCGACATCAAGGCCGACCACGTGAAGGCGATCGGCGCGCGCTGGACGCTCCTCGCCACGGGCGGCGCCGGCAAGGTGTACCTGTACACCACCAATCCCGATACCTCCACGGGCGACGGGATCGCGATGGGATGGCGCGCGGGAGCCGCGGTGGCGAACATGGAGTTCATCCAGTTCCACCCGACGTGCCTCTTCCACCCGCTCGCGAAGTCGTTCCTGATCTCGGAGGCCGTGCGCGGCGAAGGCGGATTGCTGAAGCTCCCCACGGGCGAGCGCTTCATGCCGTGGCACGACGAGCGCGCGGAGCTCGCGCCCCGCGACATCGTCGCCCGCGCCATCGACTTCGAGATCAAGAAGCGCGGCATCGACTGCGTCTATCTCGACATCACCCATCGCGGCCCGGAATTCATCCGCAACCACTTCCCGACGATCCTCGCGCGCTGCCTCGAGTACGGGATCGACATCACGAAGGAGCCCATTCCGGTGGTGCCCGCGGCGCACTACACCTGCGGCGGCGTCGTGACCGACCTTCGCGGGCGCACCGGCGTGGAAGGGCTCTACGCGCTGGGCGAAGTGGCCTGCACCGGGCTTCACGGCGCCAACCGCCTCGCGTCGAACTCGCTCCTGGAGTGCCTCGTGTTCTCGGAATCGGCGGTGAAGGACATCTCTTCGCTGGCACGCCCCGAGGTCCCGGCGCTGCCCGCGTGGGACGAAAGCCGCGTGACCGACGCCGACGAGGAGGTGGTGATCTCCCACAACTGGGACGAGCTTCGCCGCACCATGTGGAATTACGTGGGCATCGTGCGCACCACCAAGCGCCTGGAGCGCGCGCGCCACCGCATCCGCCTGCTGCAGGACGAGATCCACGAGTTCTACGCGAACTTCCGCGTCTCCAACGACCTGATCGAGCTTCGCAACCTCGTGCTCACGGCGGAGCTCATCGTGCGCTCGGCGCTCGAGCGCAAGGAAAGCCGCGGCCTGCACTTCAGCCCCGACTATCCGCGCACGCTGCCCGTGGCGCGCGATACGGTGCTCGTGCCGTGAGCGCCATCGCGATCCTCACGACCGCCGAGCTGCGCGCCGTCGAGGAGCGCGCGATCACGGGGCCGAGCCTCATGGAGCGTGCGGGACGCGCCGTGGCCGATTGCGCGCGGCGCATGGCCGCCGATACCGGCGCGCCGATCCTCGTGGTGGCGGGCCCGGGAAACAACGGCGGCGACGCGTGGGTGGCCGCCGCGTTGCTCGCCGAATCGTTCCATCGGGTGATCGTGTACGACGTGACGGGATCGGCGCCCAAGGCGCCCGAAGCGCGGTCGGCGCGCGATCGGTTCGCCACGCGCGGGGGCCAGGTCGTCCGAGAATGGCCGAGCCTCGAGCCGGCTCTCATCGTCGATGGATTGCTCGGCATCGGCCTCAAGCGCAACGTCGAGGCGCCGTTGTCGGGCGCGATCGAACGCATGAACGCGAGCGGCGTGCCGATCCTTTCGATCGACGTGCCGAGCGGCCTGGACAGCGACACCGGCGTCGCGCGCGGCGCCGCGGTGCGCGCGACCCGCACGATCACGTTCATCGGGCACAAGGTCGGATTGCTCACGGGCGACGGCCTCGACTGCCGCGGCGCCCTCGAGCTGGACGACCTGGGTTCCCTCGGGGCCTTCGTATCGCGGGGCACGCTCCTTACGCCGGAAGTCGCATCGGCGTGGCTCGGAGCGCGCCCGGCCAATTCGCACAAGGGCGACTTCGGTTCGCTCGCGGTGATCGGCGGGAGTCGCGGCATGGTGGGCGCCGCCCTGCTCGCCGCGCGCGCGGGACTGCTCTGCGGCGCGGGCAAGGTGCGCGCGGGGCTCCTTTCACCCGAGGCGCCCGCCGTGGATTTCGCGCACCCCGAGCTCATGCTGGGGACCGTGGACGACGCGATGGCCGCCGACGTGATCGTCGCGGGGCCGGGCGCGGGGCAATCGCCGTCGGCCACGTCGGTCTCGATGTTCGAGCGCACGGTGCTGCCGGCGCTCATCAACAGCGCGAAGCCCATCGTGCTCGATGCCGACGCGCTGAATGCGGTCGCTTTCAACTCCACGCTCGAGTCCGATCTCGCCGCGCGAAGCAAGGGCGCCACGATCCTCACGCCGCATCCCGGCGAAGCAGCGCGGCTCCTGCACCAGGACAACGACAAGGTGAACGGCGACCGCCTCGCCGCGGCCCTCGCGCTCGCCAGGCGCTTCAACGCCAACGTGGTCCTCAAGGGCGCGGGGAGCATCTGCGCCTCGCCCGATGGCAGCTGGGCCATCAACACCACCGGCAATCCCGGCCTCGCCTCGGGCGGCAGCGGCGACGTGCTGGCCGGCATGGTGGGCGCGATGCTCGCGCAAGGCCTCGAGCCTTCCAGGGCGCTGCGCTACGCCGTTTGCCTCCACGGCGCCGCGGCCGATGCGTGCGTCGCAAAGGGAAATGGGCCCGCCGGCCTCACGGCCTCGGAAGTCGCATTGGAAGCGCGCGTCGTCCTGAACGAATGGGCGCGCTATCCCATGGCGAAGCCCACGCCCGAAAGCGCTGCGTAGGCGCACGCCAGCAACGACGCGCGCGCCGTCATCGGGGCGAGCGCCGTAGCATCGTCGCGAGTGCGGATGACGGCGGCGATCCGCCACGCCCACGGCGTGGTGAGCAGCGGCAACAGGGCCCAGGCGCCGAATCCCGTCGCCCACAACGCGATCGGCGCGGCGTAGGCGAGCGCCAGCATCGCGGCGTACGCGAAGCGACTGCCGCGCATCCCGAAGCGCACGGCGATCGTGCGCCATCCCTTCGCCGCGTCGAACTCCCGGTCGCGCATGTCGTCGATGAGCAGCACGTTCGTGACGAGGGCTCCGACCGGCAGTCCGACGAGAAATGCCGAAAGGGGCACCTCGCGCAGCGACGCGGCCATCCCCGACGCTTCGTGCACCCACGCGAGCTGCGCGTAATACGTGCCCGCGACGGCGACGACGCCGAACATCACGAGGAACACCGGCTCGGCGATGCCGATCCGGGTATAGGGCACGGGCCCTCCCGCGTAACCGATGCTCGCGGCAAGGCCGACCACGCCGAGGACGATCGCCGGCGCGCCGCCGAAGCGCACGAGGAAGATCGCGACGGGAAGCGTGAGCAGCAGGCAGGCGGCGATCGCGAGCTTGAGGTGATCGAGCCTGAGGGTGCCGTCGGCCAGCGCGCGGGACAGGTCGGGGTGCTCGACGAGGGACGGGTATCGGCGCAGGAGCTCGTGGTTGTCCGTGAAAACGCCCGCGACGTGGATCAGCCAGCTTCCGAGGAAGGCCGCCAGCGCGGGAGTCGCCTGGAAGATCCCGTCGTGCGCCGCCAGCCCCGCGGCCACCAGGATCGGCGCGGCGGCGGTCGGGAGCGTGTGGGCCGGATAGAGCAGCAGGTCGATCCAGACACGCCTGAGGGAAATCGCCACGTTGTGGATCCTGGGACAAGAAGCTCGCGAGATGCCACGCGCAGCATGCCGTCGCCCCATCGGGATGTCCAGCCGGCGCGAACGCCCGCGGGCGCTTTCAGTAGAATCGGCGCATGAGCGAACGCGAATCGATGGTCTACGATGTCGTCATCGTCGGAGCGGGCCCTGCGGGCCTCGCGACGGCGATCCGGCTGAAGCAGCTTTGCGCCGCGAAGGGCAAGGACTTCAGCGTCTGCGTCGTCGAGAAAGGGTCCGAAGTCGGGGCCCATATCCTCTCGGGCGCCGTGATCGACCCGCGAGCGATGGAGGAACTCTTCCCCGACTGGAAGGACAAGGGCGCGCCGCTCAACCAGCCCGTCACTGCGGATCGCTTCCTCTTCCTCACCCGGCAGGGCTCGTGGGGCGTGCCGGGCTGGATGCTGCCCGCGTGCTTCAGGAACCACGGCAACTACATCGCGAGCCTGGGCAACGTCTGCCGCTGGCTGGGCACGCAGGCCGAGGCCGCCGGCGTGGAAATCTATCCGGGCTTCGCCGCCGCGGAGGTGTTGTTCACCGACGACGGCAAGGTGCGCGGCGTGGCCACGGGCGACATGGGGATCGGCAAGGACGGCGGGAAGACCTCGCGCTACCAGCCGGGCATCGAGCTGCACGCGAAGTACACGATCTTCGCCGAAGGTTGCCGCGGCCACCTGGGCAAGCGCCTCGAGAAGCGATTCAACCTGCGCGAGGGCCGCCCGCCGCAGGTCTACGGCATCGGCTTGAAGGAGCTCTGGGAAGTGAAGCCGGAGAAGCACGTCCCCGGCCTCGTCGTGCACACCGCCGGCTGGCCGCTGGAAAGCGACACCTACGGCGGCTCCTTCCTCTATCACCTCGAGAACAACCAGGTCGCCGTCGGGTTCGTGGTGGGCCTGGGCTATCGCAATCCGTATCTCTATCCCTTCGAGGAATTCCAGCGCTACAAGACGCACCCGGCGATCCGCGGGTTCTTCGAAGGCGGCCGCCGCATCGCCTACGGCGCGCGTGCCATCGCGGCAGGAGGGCTGCAGTCGCTTCCGAAGCTCACGTTCCCGGGCGGCGCGCTCGTGGGCGACGATGCGGGCTTCCTCAACGCCTCGCGCATCAAGGGCACGCACGCGGCGATGAAGTCGGGAATGATGCTGGCCGAAGCGGCGTTCGACGCGCTCTCGGCCGGCCGCGAGCACGACGAGCTCTCCGCGTACCCGCAGGCCTTCGAGAAGAGCTGGCTGCACGACGAGCTTCACCGCGCGCGCAACTTCAAGCCGTGGATGGCGAAGGGCCTCTACACGGGCACGGTCATGGTGGGCATCGACCAGGTGGTCTTCGGCGGAAAAGCGCCCTGGACCCTCACCCACCGACACGCGGACCACGCGGAGCTCGAGCCCAAGGAGCGCTTCCGGCCCATCGAGTATCCGAAGCCCGACGGCGTGCTCACCTTCGATCGCCTCTCGTCGGTGTTCGTCTCGAACACCAACCACGAAGAGGACCAGCCGCCCCACCTGCACATCCTGGACCCGGCCATTCCGGTCGCCGTGAACCTCGATGTTTACGCGGGCCCGGAGACGCGCTACTGTCCTGCTGGAGTGTACGAGTTCGTGACGGAAGGAGCGGCCCCGCGCCTGCAGATCAACGCCCAGAACTGCGTGCACTGCAAGACCTGCGACATCAAGGACCCGAGGCAGAACATCGAGTGGGTCGTCCCCGAGGGCGGCGGCGGCCCGAATTACCCGAACATGTAACGAGGAAGGGGTATGCAGTCCGTGGTGAAAGGAGGAGCGAAGATGAAAACCGTGGCCGAACTGCTGAAAGTCAAGCCCGCGCGTGTCGTCTCCGTGAGGCCCGAGCAGACCGTGCTCGAGGCGATCAAGGTGCTCGCCGCCGAGGACATCGGAGCCGCGATCGTCATGACAGGCGACCGGCTCGCCGGCATCTTCTCGGAGCGCGACTACACCCGCAAGGTGATCCTGAAGGGGCGCTCGTCGGACACCACCCGCGTCGAGGAGATCATGACGCCCAACGTGATCGTCGTGAGCCCGCGCACCAAGGCGCGCGAGTGCATGGCGCTCATGACGGAGAAGAACATCCGCCACCTGCCCGTGGTCGAGGAAGGCCGCGTGATCGGCATGGTGTCCATCCGCGACATCGTGAGCGACATAATCGCCGACCAGGACTTCACCATCGAGCAGCTGGAGCACTACATCAGCGGCCAGTAAGGCCCCCATGTCCGGACACGGCGTTCATGTTCACGGCCCTCACGACCATGCGGTCGAGCATGAGGCGCACAAGGGAGGCCTCGGGCAGCAGGTCGCGCTCTTCACCGCGGTGCTCGCCACCGTGGGCGCCATCGTCTCCTTCTTCGGCGGCGACACGCAGAACAACGCCATGCTCTTCAAGAACGAGGCGGTGCTCGAGCGCGCCGAGGCCTCCGACCAGTGGAACTTCTACCAGGCGAAGAGCATGAAGCAGAACCTCGCCGAGATCGCGGCGTCGGTTGCCACCGACCCGAAGAAGGCGGAGTTCTACCAGGGCGAGGCCAGGCGCTACGCCGCCGAGAAGAAGGAGGTCGAGGCCGAGGCGAAGAAGCACGAGAAGCTCTACAAGGAGTGGAACGACAAGAGCGAGCACGCCCTGCATCCGCACCACTGGCTCGCGGTATCCATGACCCTGCTGCAGATCGCCATCGCGCTCGCCTCCATCACCGTGCTCACGCAGAAGCGCTGGCTCCTCGGGGGCGCCGCGGCCTTCGCCCTCGCGGGCGCAGTCACCGGCACCCTCGCCTACCTCGTCTAGCGCCCCGATGCTCGAAGTGCGCGGCCTCGCGAAGGCCTTCGCGGGCGGCACGCCCCTTTTCGATTCGCTCGACCTCACGGTGGCGCGCGGCGAATGGGCCGCCGTCGTCGGTGAATCGGGCTCGGGGAAGTCCACGCTCCTCAACATCGTGGCCGGACTCGACCGGCCCGACCGCGGCGAGGTGCGCCTCGACGGCCTCGCGCTCGATTTCCGCGACGACGATGCGCTCGCGCTCTGGCGGCGC
>DATJVS010000031.1:0-3017 GCA_035501715.1 Usitatibacter sp. | reverse complement strand
GATCGGCGTGTTCATCGCGCTGCTCGTCACCGGGAGCACGCTCAACATCTTCTCGGTGATCGGCATCATCATGCTGATGGGCCTGGTCACGAAGAACGCGATCCTGCTCGTGGACTTCACCAACCAGGGCATCCGCGAGGGCAAGAGCCGCCACGACGCGATCCTCGCGGCCGGGCAGGTGCGGCTTCGCCCGATCCTCATGACCACGGCGGCCATGATCTTCGGCATGCTGCCCATGGCGATCGGCCTCGCCGACGGCGGAGAGCAGAACGCGCCGATGGGACGCGCGGTGATCGGCGGCATCATCACCTCGACGCTCCTCACGCTCGTGGTGGTGCCGGTGCTCTACACGTACCTCGACACATGGGGGCGCAAGTTCTCGGCGTGGCTCAAGCCGAAGGAAGACGCCAAGACCGGCGGCGGCAGCTCCGAACCGGTGGTCGCCTCGCCCGAGAACGACTAGACCGGTCTCCTCCACGAGGACCTGAGGGTCCACGACCGTTGGCCACTACATGTCGGAACAGCGGCGGACGGGTCCCATCGACGGGAATGGCCCCATCGAGCAAAATCATGTGGAACCGTCCGCACAAGATCAGCGCGAGGCGGGATCGATCCGGAATGGAGCACCGATGGTCCAGGGCAAGGACGGGGCACCGAGGGCCAGGCCGCGCATCGGCCTCGCCCTGGGTAGCGGTTCGGCGCGAGGATGGGCGCACATCGGAGTGATCCGCGCGCTCGACGCTTGCGGCGTTCGTCCGGACGTCGTCGCCGGAACGTCAATCGGCGCCCTGGTGGGAGCCGCCTACGCCTTGGGCAGGCTCGATGCGCTCGAAAGCTGGGTGCGCAGCCTGGGCGTTCGCGACATCGTGGCGTTTCTGGACGTCGGCCGCGGCAGCGGCCTCATCAAAGGCGAGCGCCTGATGAAGGCGTTGCGCGACGGCGTGACGGACTGCGCCATCGCGGAGCTCCGGCTGCCATTCGGCGCCGTCGCCACGGCGCTCCAGACCGGCGAGGAAGTGTGGCTGCGCACAGGATCGACGCTCGAAGCCGTGCGCGCCTCGATCGCGCTGCCGGGATTCTTTTCGCCCGTGATTCGCGACGACGACATGCTGGTCGACGGCGGCCTCGTGAATCCCGTGCCCGTTTCGCTCTGCCGCGCCATGGGCTCGGACGTGATCATCGCGGTGGACCTGAGCACCGACGTCCTCGGCAGCCGCCTGCGGCCCGCGGTCACGCGTTCGGGGCTCGTGGCCGATTGGATGAAGTCCCACGGCCTCCCGGCTCCGCCACACTCGGGCGGCTCCATGCCTTCGCCCGTGGACGTCTTCATCACGAGCATGCAGGTGATGCAGGTCCGCATTGCGCGAAGCCGCATCGCGGGCGATCCGCCGCACGTGCTGGTCGCCCCCCGCCTATCGCAGCTGGGCCTGCTCGATTTCCATCGGGCCGCGGAAGCGATCGATGAGGGCCGCCGCGCGACCGAACTGCTGGCGCCGCACCTCGGGATGCTCGCCTGAAGGCATCCCACCGTCCCAGCAGCGACTAGAACCCGACCGCCCCGCCGTCCTTGCGATGGTCGGACGCGGCGCAGTAGCCGTCGTCGAGCTTGTGGATCAGCTGCGCGCCGCCGAACCCGAACATCGGGACGTTTTCGCTCACGATCCTGTGCCCGCGGCGCGCGAGTTCCTCGAGCACAGAGGACGGGAAGCGGTCCTCGAAGCTCACGGTGTAGTCGGTGTTCACGATCCAGCGCGGCCCGTCGGTGCACGCCTGCGGGTTCTGCGCGTAGTCCACGAGGCGCGTGACCATCTGCACGTGCCCTTGCGCCTGCATGTTCCCGCCCATCACGCCGAAGCTCATCACCGGCTGGCCGTTCCTCGTGAGGAACCCCGGGATGATCGTGTTGAACGGGCGCTTGCGCGGGCCGACCTGGTTCGCATGGCCGGGCGTGAGCGAGAATCCGTGGCCGCGATTGTTGAGCGAGATGCCCGTGCCCGGCACCACGACGCCGGAGCCGAATCCCTGGAAGTTCGACTGGATGAAGGACAGCATCATCCCCTTCTCGTCGGCCGCGGTGAGGTAGATCGTGCCGCCGCCTTTCTGGAAGCCCGCGGCCGGAACCTGCGCCTTCTTCATGTCGATCGTCTTCGCGCGGCCCTTGAGGTACTCGGCGTCGAGCATCTGCGCGGGCGTGACCTGCGAGGACATGGGATCCGACACATGCGCCCATGCGTCCGAGAGCGCGAGCTTCATCGCCTCGATCTGCAGGTGGAGGCTGTCGGCCGAATCCACGGCGTGCGAGGCGAGGTCGAAATTGCGAAGGATGCCCAGCGCCATCAGCGCCGCGATGCCCTGCCCCGAAGGCGGCATCTCGTGCAGGTGGTAGCCCCGGTATTCGACGCTGATGGGCTCGATCCAGTCCGCGCGGTGCGCTGCGAGGTCTTCCATCGTCATGGCGCCGTCGTCGGCATTGCTCGCCAGCGCGATGCGCTCGGCGATCGGCCCGCGATAGAAGCTCTCGGTCCTGGTCGATGCGATGTCTTCCAGCGTCTCTGCCTGCTGCGGGCAATAGAAGCGCTCGCCGGGATACGGCGCGCGGTCCTTCGGCAGGAACGTCCAGCAGAATTCCGAGAAGCCCTTGTAGTTCGGCGCCTGCCGCGCCCAGCTCGCCGCCGTGATGGGCGAGACCATGTAGCTCTCGCGCGCGTAGCGGATCGCGGCCTCGAAGAGATCCTCGAAGGGAAGCTTGCCGTAGCGCTTGGAAAGCGCGATCCACGCCGAAGGCGCGCCCGGCACCGTGGCCGAATCCCAACCGCGCTGCGGGACGGCGTCCTTGCCCTTGAAGCGCTCGGGCGTCCATCCCGCGGGCGAGCGCCCCGAGGCGTTCAATCCCACGAGGCGCTGGCCGTCCCACAGGATCGCGAAGACGTCGGAGCCGATGCCGTTGGACGTGGGCTCGACGACGGTGAGCGTGATTGCCGCCGCGAGCCCCGCATCGACGGCGTTGCCGCCCTTGG
>DATJVS010000030.1:0-2478 GCA_035501715.1 Usitatibacter sp. | reverse complement strand
GGCGACGTGGCCATCGGCACGGCGCTCGCCCTCTTCTTCGTCGCGATCTTCGCGGGCGTTCCGGTGGGCTTCGTGCTGCTGCTCTCGACCGTGGCCTATCTCTGGTCCTCGGGCGGCGGCTCGCTCGTGATCGTGCCGCAGAGCATGGTGAACGGCACGGGCAACTTCATCCTGCTCGCGGTGCCGTTCTTCATCCTCGCAGGCCTCATCATGGAGCGCGGCGGCATGAGCGTTCGCCTGGTGCGATTCATCCATGCGATGGTGGGCCATTTGCGCGGCGGATTGCTGCAGGTGGCGGTGGTGAGCATGTACGTCGTATCGGGGCTCTCGGGATCGAAGCCCGCCGACGTGGCCGCCGTGGGCACCGTCATGCGCGACGAGCTCACGGAGCGCCACGGCGCGGCCGAGGGCGCGGCGGTGCTCGCCGCTTCCGCGATCATGGGCGAGACGGTGCCCCCTTCAATCGCGATGCTCATCGTGGGATCGATCACCAACGTGTCGGTCGCGGCGATGTTCATCGGCGGCCTCATTCCCGCGGCGGTGATGGCCCTTTCGCTCATGGCGCTCATCTACGTTCGCGCGCGCCGCTCGAAGGCGCCGGTGATCGCGCGCGCTCCGCTCACGGTGATGCTGCGCGCCGCCTCGGGCGCGACGCTTCCGCTCATCATGCCGGGCATCCTGCTGGGCGGGATCCTCGCGGGGATCGCCACGCCGACCGAGGTGGCCGCGTTCGCCGCGGTCTATGGGCTCGTCCTCGCCACCGTCGTCTATCGCGAGATGAGCCTCGCCGCATTCGTGAAGACCGTGATCGACACGGCCGCGCTCACGGGCGTGCTGCTCTTCATCTTCGCCGCGGCCTCGGGCTTCTCGTGGGCGCTCACGGTGGCGTACCTTCCGCAGCGCCTCGTGGACCTGCTGCACTCGGTGGGCGCCAGCACCACGATCTTCATGGCGGGATCGATCGCGCTGCTGATCGTCGTGGGCGTGCTGCTCGAGGGCCTGCCGTCGCTCAATGTGCTCGCGCCGCTGCTCATTCCAATCGCCGGGAAGCTGGGCCTGAGCGGCATCCACTACGCGCTCGTGCTCATCATCTCCATGGGGGTGGGCGGTTTCATGCCCCTGGCCGGCGTCGGATTTTATGTATGCTGTGCCATCATGCGGGCCGACATCGAGAAGGCGGCGCACGCCATGGCCCCTTACCTCGTCGCGATACTCATCGGCCTTCTGATCGTCGCGTTCGTGCCGTCGCTCACGCTGGTACTGCCGCACTACTTCGGGTTCCGGGGGTAATTACAACAAGCAACCAATCGCAAGGAGGAGTCAATGGATCGTCGGCATTTCCTGAAAGCGGGCGCCGCCGCGGGCGCGACACTCGCGGCACCGCACGTGGCCCGTGCCCAATCGCAGATCGTGATGCGCTGGGCGCACTTCGCGCCGGAAGACCATCCGGCCAACATCGCCGCCAAGCAGTTCGCGAGCCACGTCGAGTCGCGCACCCAGGGCGCGGTGAAGATCAACATCTTCCCCAACAACGTGCTGGGCGGCCCGCCCGAGCAGGCGCAGCAGGTGAAGCTCGGCACCATCGACATGGGGCTTCCCACCCAGGGCCAGCTCGACAAGTACGTGATCGCCTTCGGCGCGGTGATGCTGCCCTTCATCTGGGACAGCCCCGAGCACTGCTTCCGCACGCTGGACGGCCCGGTGATGAAGTGGCTTTCGCCGCTCGCCGAGGCGCAGGGCTTCGTGCTGCTGCACAACTGGGACTACGGCTTCCGCAATGTGACCAACAGCATCCGGCCGATCAACGCGCCCGACGACATGAAGGGCATGAAGATCCGCACGCCCCCGGAGCTGCAGATCCAGGCCTCCATGGAAGCGTGCGGCGCCATCGTGCAGGCGATCGCGTTCCCGGAGCTCTACCTCGCGCTCTCGCAGAAGGTGGTGGACGGCGAGGAGAACCCGGTGCCGGTGATCTGGTTCAGCAAGTTCTACGAGGTGCAGAAGCACCTCGCGCTCACGCGCCACATCTACAACAACATGATCCACACGATCGGCGTCAATTCGTGGAAGAAGCTCACGGCGCAGCAGCAGGAGATCTTCCGCGAGGAGAGCGCGAAGTCCGGCGAGCTCATGAGGAAGCTCATCGCCGACGGCGAGGCCGACCAGGTGAAGAAGCTCGAAGCCTCGGGCATGCAGATCACCAAGCCCGACCTCGCGCCCTTCCGCGCGCGCATGGACCCGGCCTACAAGCGCATCGCCGCGTACGCGGGAGAGGAGAACGTGAAGAAGTTCCGCGAGATGGCCGACCAGATGAGGAAGGCCTAGAGCGCGCTAGCGGAGGTTTCCCGTGTGCCCCAGCGAGTAGCGGCCCGGCTGGGGCCACACGGTGAGCCCGTGCGGCTCCTGCCCCACGCGGATCTTCTTCACGCTGCCGTCGCCGGTATCGAAGCGGTACACGACGTCGTCGAAGCGGCCCGA
>DATJVS010000029.1:0-32976 GCA_035501715.1 Usitatibacter sp. | reverse complement strand
TCCGCCTGGACGACATCCGCCCGCTGCAGGTGCCGCCCTTCAACGAGATGCGCCAGCAATTCCAGCAGCGCGCCCAGCAGCAGGCCATCCAGAAGCTCGTGGCCGACCTGCGCTCCAAGGCCAAGATCGAAGAACGATAAGCACTCGTCTGTCCCGCGCAAGCGGGGACTTCGGAAGGGCGGCTGCGGCCGCCCTTTTTTCTTGCGGGCCCTGACCCGATCGCCGAATTCCTCCGTTTCATCGTGAGGAGCCGCCATTCCGGCGGCCATCGACGAAAGGAACGGACATGAGCCTCGCACGCACGATTGCCGCCGCGGTCCTCGCGGCAGCCAGCTTCGCCGCCCACGCCGTGGGCAACATCGCCGACGTCACGCTCTTCGACCGCTCCACGGGACGCGAGCTGCCCGTGTATTGGCACGAGGGGCGCGCTTACGTCGTCGGGCGCCCCGGCGACGAATACCAGGTCGTGGTGAAGAACCGCCGCGGCGAGGACGTGCTCGCGGTGGTGAGCGTGGATGGCGTGAACGCCATGTCGGGCGAGACGGCGAGCGCGCGCCAGTCGGGCTACGTCCTTTCGCCGTGGTCGCGCGTGGACGTGCGCGGCTGGAGGAAGAGCATGGACGAGGTCGCGGCGTTCTACTTCACCACGCTCGGCGACTCGTACGCGGCGCGCACCGATCGACCGGGCAACGTGGGCGTGATCGGCGTGGCGCTCTTCCAGCGCAAGTACGTTCCGCCGCCCGCGCCGGCCGCGCAAGCTCCCGCCGCACCGCCCGCCGACTACGACGCGCCGCCGGAGATGAAATCGCGCGAGGAGTCCTCGTCCAACGCGCAACGCGCGCCTTCGATCACGCGCGATTCGCTCGCGCGCGCGCTGCCGCAGGCTTCCTCGCCGCTCGGCACGGGACACGGCCGGCGCGAGGAGTCGCGCATCCGCTGGGTGGAGTTCGAGCGCGCCACCGACGAACCCGTCGAGACAATCGCGATCTACTACGACAGCTACCGCAACCTCGTCGCCATGGGCGTGCTGCAGCCGGCGCCGTCGCCGCGCAATCCGAACCCGTTCCCGGCCTCGTTCGCGCCCGACCCCTGGCGTCAGTAAGATGGGAGGCCATGGCGGCCTCCGACGAACAGCTCATGCTTGCGTACGCGGGCGGCGATGCACGGGCGTTCGAGTCGCTCTATGCGAAGCACAGGGGCCCGCTCTACCGCTTCGTCCTTCGCTCGGTGAAGTCGCCGGGCGAGGCCGAGGAGCTCTACCAGGACGTGTGGATGCGCGCGATCGAGGCCCGCGCGCGCTACAGTCCCCAGGCGAAGTTCACGACGTGGCTCTACACCATCGCGCACAATCGCCTGATCGACCACTGGCGCTCGCGCGGCCTCGCGGTGGTGTCGATGGACGACGAGGACAAGCCGGTGGCGGAGCCCGCCGCCGCGCCGGATGCGGAACCGCACCGCGTGATCGAGGCGCAGCAGTCGCTCGAACGCCTCGCCGCGGCGATCGCCGCGCTGCCCCTGGTGCAGCGCGAGGCGTTCCTGCTGCACCATGAGGGCGAGCTTTCCGTCGCGCAGATCGCGGCGGCGACGGGGGTGAACGAGGAGGCGGCGAAGAGCCGCCTCAGGTACGCGATGAACAAGTTGAAGGCGGCGATCGGCGATGACTGACGGCGGCGACAAGCTCTCGAAGCGCTATCGCGAGCTCGCGCGCGAGGAGCCGTCGCCGGCTCTGGACGACGCGATCCTCGCCGCTTCGCGCCGTGCTGTCGCGAAGCCTTCCCTCGCGCGCCGCTGGGGCGTGCCGGTCTCGATCGCCGCGGTGCTGGTGCTCGCCTTCGGCCTCACGCTCGAGATGCAGCACGAGAAGCCCGACGTCTCCACGGCGCCGCCGGTCTCGCTGCCTTCGGTGTTGCCGCCATCGGCCGCGCCGATGCAGGCGCCGGAAGCCGAGGAAGCGCCCGCGCCGAAGCTCGAGAGCGCGACGAGCGCGGCCCGTGCCGCGCCTGCGCCGGCGGCTGTCGCGGCGAAACCGCAGGCGTTCCCGCAGAAGAAGGCGCAGCCATTGGCCAAGGAGCGCGCGCCACGCGACGAATTGCAGGCAGCGCCTGCGGAGCAGAAGATCAGCGCGCCAACGGGAGCGGCGCTGCAGTACAACGCACCTGCCACGACCGCGGCTCCGCCTGCGTCGCCACGCGCGGACTATAACGTCGCGCCCGCGGCCCCGGATCCCGGGCAGGAGCTCGAGCGCATCGCCCAGCTGCGCGCCGATGGAAACGATGCCGAGGCCGATCGGTTGCTCGCGCAATTCCAGCGCCGCTATCCCGGCTACAAGATTCCCGACGCGATGTGGGAGCGCGTGAAGCCGCGCTGAAAAACCGGGGTCTGGCCCCGGTTCAGGGGTTCAGGCGACCCAGGCGCGCGCGTTGCGGAACATGCGCATCCAGGGGGAGTCCTCGCCCCAGCCTTCGGGATGCCACGAAAGCAGCACTGAGCGGAACACGCGCTCGGGGTGCGGCATCATGATCGTGAAGCGGCCGTCGGGCGTGGTGACCGACGTGATGCCCTGCGGCGATCCGTTCGTGTTGTAGGGATAGGTCTCCGTCACCTTGCCGCGGTTGTCCACGAAGCGCGCGGCCACAAGGTACCGGCACGCGTCCATCGAAGCCTGCGACGCGAACACGGCGCGGCCTTCGCCGTGGGCGGTCGCGATCGGGATGCGGCTTGCCTCCATCCCGCGGAAGAAGATCGACGGCGACTTCGCGAGCTCCACCAACGCGAGGCGCGCCTCGTACTGCTCGCTCGTGTTGCGCTCGAAGTGCGGCCAGTTCTGCGCGCCGGGGATGATGTCCTTCAGGTTCGACATCATCTGGCAGCCGTTGCAAAGGCCCAGCGCGAAGGAATCCGGCCGCGCGAAGAACGCCTCGAATTCCGAACGCGCGCGCGGATTGAAGAGGATCGACTTCGCCCAGCCCTCGCCCGCGCCCAGCACGTCGCCGTAGCTGAAGCCGCCGCACGCGCCGAAGCCCTTGAAGCCCGCGAGCGACACGCGCCCCGCGATGATGTCGCTCATGTGCACGTCCACCGCGGCGAAGCCGGCGCGGTCGAGCGCGCCGGCCATCTCCGCCTGGCCGTTCACGCCCTGCTCGCGCAGCACCGCGACCTTCGGCCGCGCGCCCTTCGCGATGAACGGCGCGGCGATGTCCTCGGCCGGGTCGAACGAGAGCTTCGCGCTCATGCCCGGATCGGCCTCGTCGAGGATGCGGTCGTACTCCTGGTCCGCGCACGCCGGGTTGTCGCGCAGGCGCTGGATGTGGTGCGTGACTTCCGACCACGCTCGATGCAACGCCGAGCGCTTCTCCGCGAGCACGGGCTTGCCGTTCACGATGACGCGGACCTCGCCTTGCGCGTTCGCATGCCCGATCACGTGCGAGAAAGCTCCCAGCCTCGCGTCGTGCAGCGCCTTCATCACGGCGTCGCGGTGGGCCTTCCTCACCTGGAGCACGGCGCCCGGCTCCTCGTTGAACAGCACCGCGAGGATGCGGCCTGCGAGGTCGCCCGCGAGCATGTCGCTTTGCCGCTCGTGGCCATCGACGTCGAGGCGGCGTTGGTCCACCACGAGGTTGTCGATGTTGAGCGTGACGCCCGCCCGGCCCGCGAACGCCATCTCGCACACGGTGGCGAAGAGCCCGCCGTCGGAGCGATCGTGATAGGCGAGCAGCTTCGATTGCGCGTTGAGCTCCTGGATCGCCGCGAAGAAAGCCTTCAGGCGCTGCGGATCGTCGAGGTCCGGCGCCTCGTCGCCCAGCTGCGAATGGACCTGCGCGAGGATCGATCCGCCGAGGCGGTTGCGCCCGGCGCCGAGGTCGACCAGCACGAGCTCGGTTTCGCCCGCGTCCGTGCGCAGCTGCGGCGTGAGCGTCTTCCTCACGTCGGTCACCCTGGCGAACGCGGAGACCACGAGCGAGAGCGGCGCAGTGACGGCCTTGTCCTCGCCCGTCTTCGCGTCGCGCCACGCGGTGCGCATCGACATGGAATCCTTGCCGACGGGAATCGCGATGCCGAGCGCGGGGCACAGCTCCATGCCGACCGCCCTCACCGTATCGAAGAGCGCGGCGTCCTCGCCGGGATGGCCCGCGGCGCACATCCAGTTGGCCGAGAGCTTGATGTCGCCGATCTCGGCGATGGGCGCGGCGCAGATGTTGGTGATGGCCTCGGCCACCGCCATGCGCCCCGACGCGGGCGCATCGATCAGCGCGAGCGGCGTGCGCTCGCCGATCGCCATCGCCTCGCCGAGATACGTCGTGTACCCGAGCGTCGTCACCGCGCAATCGGCGACGGGCACCTGCCACGGACCCACCATCTGGTCGCGCGCGCACGTGCCGCCGACGGAGCGATCGCCGATCGTGACGAGGAACGTCTTGTCGGCGACTGTCGGATGCCGCAGCACCCTGTAGGCGGCGTCTTTCAGCTCGATCGAAGCGCAATCGAAAGGCCGCAGCTCTCGCGCCTCGCGCCTCACGTCCCGGTGCATTCGGGGAGGCTTGCCCAGCAGCACTTCCAGCGGCATGTCCACGGGCTTGTTCGCGAAGTGCCTGTCGTCGACCACGAGCTCGCCGTCGCCGCGCGCCTCGCCCACCACGGCGTAGAGGCAGCGCTCGCGCTCGCAGATGCGCGCGAACTCCTCCAGGCGCGAGCGGTCGATCGCGAGCACGTAGCGCTCCTGCGATTCGTTCGACCAGATCTGCATCGGCGACATGCCCGGCTCCTCGATGGGGATGTCGCGCAGGTGGAACTGCGCGCCCACGCCGCCGGAATGCGCGAGCTCGGGGAATGCGTTGGAAAGCCCGCCCGCGCCCACGTCGTGGATCGAAAGGATCGGATTGCGATCGCCCATCTGCCAGCATTGGTCGATCACTTCCTGGCAGCGGCGCTCGAGCTCGGCGTTGGAGCGCTGCACCGAATCGAAGTCGAGCGCCTCCACGTTCTGCCCCGAGGCCATCGAGGAGGCCGCGCCGCCGCCCATGCCGATGAGGAAGCCGGGGCCGCCCAATTGGATGAAGAGCGTCCCGGCGCCCAATGGCTTCTTCGCCGTGTGCTTCGCGCTGATGTTGCCGTAGCCGCCCGCGAGCATGATGGGCTTGTGGTAGCCGCGCACCTCGCCTTCGCTCTTCATTTCGAACGAGCGGAAGTAGCCCGCGAGATTGGGCCGCCCGAATTCGTTGTTGTACGCGGCGCCCCCGATGGGCCCCTCGATCATGATGTCGAGCGCCGAGGCGATGCGCCCGGGCTTGCCGTACTTCATCTCCCACGGCTGCTGCGCGCCCGGGATGTTCAGGTCCGACACCGAGAAGCCCGTGAGGCCCGCCTTGGGCTTGCCGCCGATGCCCGTCGCGCCCTCGTCGCGGATCTCGCCGCCCGCGCCGGTGCCCGCGCCCGGGTGCGGCGCGATCGCCGTCGGATGGTTGTGGGTCTCGACCTTCATGAGGATGTGCGTGAGGTCCTCGCGGTGGACCCAGTCGCCTTTCGCGTCCGGGTGGAAGCGCTCGACCTTCGCGCCTTCCATGACCGCGGAATTGTCCGAATACGCGACGATCGTTCCGCGCGGGCTCACGCGATGCGTGTTGCGGATCATCTGGAAGAGCGAGTGCTCCTCGTCCTTCCCGTCCACGGTCCACGACGCGTTGAAGATCTTGTGGCGGCAGTGCTCGGAATTCGCCTGCGCGAACATCATGAGCTCGACGTCGGTGGGGTTGCGCTCCAGCCGGCCGAAATTCTCGACGAGGTAGTCGATCTCGTCCGGCGAGAGCGCGAGCCCCATCTCCCCGTTGGCGCGCTCGAGCGCCGGGCGCCCGCCGCCCAGGATGTCGATGGTGCAAAGCGGCGTGGGCGTGAAGTGCTCGAAGAGCTTGCCGGCCGAGTCGAAGCCCTCCACCACGACTTCGGTCATGCGGTCGTGGATCGCGCGATCGAGCGCGCGGCGCGAGCGCTCCGACAGCGGCCCCGGATCGCGCGCGGTGATGTAGTACGCCACGCCGCGCTCGAGGCGCACGACCTTGGCGAGGCCGCAGTTCTTCGCGATGTCGGTGGCCTTGGAAGACCACGGCGAGACGGTGCCGAAGCGGGGAAGGACGAGCAGCATCGCGCCCTTCGGCTCGCCCTGAGCGGGCGTTCCGTAGGTGAGGAGCTTTTCGAGGACGCGGGTCTCGGCGGCATCGAGCGGCGAGGCGATCGCCGCGAAATGCACGAAGCGCGTGTCGACGGCGATCGCTTCGGCGAGGGGCTTCGGGAGTGAAGCGAGGAGCTTCTCGATCCGGAAGGGCGAGAGCGCAATCGCGCCCGGCAGCGTGAGGACCTGCTGCGGCGGCGCGTCTTGCGGATTCATGTGCGAATTATACCGCGACTACGCCTGGACCTTGTTGCCTCCGCCGCCGAAGCCGCGCACCAGGTCCACGCCGTCCACGGTCATCTTCCAGATGTTGCCGTCGCGATAAGGCGCCTTGCTCACGTCGAACTTGGTCGAGAAGATGCCGAAGCCCACCCAGAAGCTCGCGCCCTCGAAGCGCGAGATCGGCGCGCTGATCGAGGTGCTCGAGCTCCCGTTCCTGCGCCTGTAGCGCACGTACCCGTCCTGAGTGATGACGAGCACCATGTCCTTGCCGTGCCACTCGCCGACGTATTCGGCCTTGTCCACCGGCACGGCCTCGCCGCAGCCCGCGGCGAGCGCGAGCAGGAACGCGGCGAGGGCGAGGCGCAGCGCATTCATTTCATCCCGAGCTCCGTCATGAGGAAGCCGAGGCCGTCGGCGTCTTCCGCCACGCGCTTGTCGAGGCTCGTGCCGATGCCGTGGCCCGTGTCGCCGCTGATGCGAAGCAGGATCGGGCGCCCCTTGGGGTCGGCGGCCTGCAGGCGCGCGACCATCTTGCGCGAGTTGTACGGATCGACGCGGCCATCGTTCTCACCGGTGGAGAAGAGTATCGCGGGATACGCGGTCCCGTCCTTCACGTGATGATACGGCGAGTAGGCGTACAGGGCCTTGAACTGCGCCTCGTCCTTCACCGAGCCGAACTCGGTCACGTTGAAGGCGCCGTTGGGCGTGAGCTCCACGCGCAGCATGTCGTAGATGCCCACCGCGCTCCACACGGCGCGGAAGAGGTCCGGGCGCTGCGTGAGGATCGCGCCCATCAGCAGGCCCCCGTTGCTTCCGCCCACGGCACAGAGGTGCTCGGGCTTCGTGTAGCCGCGCGCGATCACGTGCTCGGCCGCGCCGATCATGTCGTCGAACACGTTCTGCTTCTTCGTGAGGTTGCCCGCGAGGTGCCAGGCCTCGCCGAACTCGCCGCCGCCGCGCAGGTTCACGATGGCGAAGATGCCGCCGTGGTCGAGCCACACGCGCGACCAGAGCGAGAAGTACGGCCGCTCGCTCAGGCCATACCCGCCGTAGCCGTAGAGCAGCAGCGGGTGCGAGCCGTCGCGCTTCGCGCCCTTCTTCATGATGATGTTGACCGGCACCATCGTCCCGTCCTTCGACCTGGCCATCTCGCGAACGACCTCCGCGTCCGCCATGCTCACCTTCGAGGGATCGGCGAGGTGCGCGTTCTCGAGCTTGTTCGCCTTCGACTCGTAGCGCGACCACACCGCCGAATGCAGGTAGCTCTCGCTGTGCACGAGGATGTCGTCGCCGCCCAGCCGCTCGCCCAGCGAGTTGCTGGAGATGGGCTCCGTGGGCAGCGCCCGCACCGGCTTGCCCGCGAGGTCGAACACGCGGATCTCCGAAGGCCCGCCCACCATGTAGCCCACGTACAGGCGCGTCGCCGTGGGCGCGACGTCCTCGATGGTGTCCTCTCCCTGGGGAACGATCACCCTGGCGGAGGCGAGATCGGGCTTCGCCATGGAGATGGCGAGCACCTTGCCGCGCGGCGCGTCCTTCAACGAAAGCGCGTAGAGGTTGCCGTCGAACCCCAGCTCGATGGAGCGAATCTTGTCGGCGTCCTGGGCGACCTTCGCCCACCGGCCGGACTCGTCGCGCAGGTAATACGAGAACTCGCCGCCGTCGCCGTTGGCCACCGACGCGAGGACGTACTTGCCGTCGCGCGTGGACTCGAGCCTCGTCTCGGCGATGCGCGGGAATTCCTTGCCGATCACGTAGGTGTCCGTCGAAGGATCCGTGCCCAGCTTGTGGAAGTACACCTGCTGGTAGAAGTTCATGTCCTCGGGCGCGCGCTCCTTGCCCTGCGGGTAGCGCGTGTAGAAGAAGCCCGTGCCCTTGGCGTCCCACGCGAGGCTGCCGCCGCCCGTGGGCCACTGCACGCGCGGCACCACGTCGGCAAGCGCCTTGCCCGTGGCCACGTCGATCACGTGCGCCGAGCCGTCCTCGCTGCCGTTCTTCGAAAGCGACACGGCGACGTACTTGCCATCCAGCGACGCCACATACCAGTCGATGGCCGTGGTGCCGCCCTTGTCCAGGGTGTTGGGATCGATCAGCACGCGCTCGCTCTTCCGGTCGCCCGCGCTCTTCATCACCACGAGGAACGGCTGGTTCTTCGGCGGCTGGCGCTTCATCGCGAAGAACAGGCCCCGCTGCTGCATCGCGAAGTAGCGGATGGGCGAAGTCGAGTAGAGCTCCTTCAGGCGCTTCTCGAGCGCCGGGCGGATGGGCATCGCGTCCAGCGTGGCGCGGGTGAGCTTCATCTGCGCCGCGCTCCACGCCTTCACCGCGGGATCCTTCCCGTCCTCGAGCCAGCGGTAGTCCTCGGTCACCGTGGTGCCGAAGAACGTGTCCGACACGGGCTTCTTCGCAGTGGCGGGGTAGTCGAGCGCGAAGGCGTTCAGGGCGAGCACGGCCGACGCGGCAGCTGCGAGGCGTTTTGTGACGAAAGCTTTCAAGGCGGAATCCTCCGAAGGCGAGGCCGCGAAGTATAGAGCAAGCGCCTCAAGCCCACCGGAGCACCACGCGAAGGCGCCGCAGGTCCTCCTCGCACGCCATGCCCGGGAGGATCGGAATGGTGCGATCGACTCGCGCGCCGCGCGGGCGCCAGCGAACGATCGTGAGCCAGGGCGCGACGAACGAACCCGCGCGGATGGTGCCCTCGCGCCACCGGCCGAGCCCGTCCTGCACTTCGATGGAGTTTCCACGGACGCGAAAGGCGTGGATGGCGCGCCGACCGCGCAGCAGCGCGCGCGAATGCACCGCCTCGATCGCCGCGCACGCGACCCACGTCGCCGCGAGAATGCGCGCCGCGTCGAAGCCGGGCGTGAGCGCGATCACGCCGGCCGTTGCCCCCGCCGCGATCATGACCAGCATGACCGCAATGCATGAAGGCGAGACGCGAACCTGCACCGCGGCGTCGCTATACTTGTGTTCCACGTATCGCGCGTCCATCTTCCGTCCGATGCCCTCCGCATTCGCCGCCGACCTTTCCCATAACGCACTCGTCGCCGTGACGGGGGACGACGCGCGCCCGTTCCTCCAGGGACAGTTCACGAGCGACGTCGAGGCGCTCGGGGTGGGAGATGCGCAATGGAGCGGCTGGTGCACCGCCAAGGGCCGCCTCGTCGCGACCTTCCTGGTCCTGCGCCGCGCGAATGGATTCCTCCTCATGCTCCCGGCGGAGATCGCGGCCGCGTTCGCGAAGCGCCTTTCGATGTTCGTGCTGCGCTCGAAGGTGAAGATCGCGGATGCGAGCGGCGAGCTCGCGCGTTTCGGCATCGCCGGCGAGGGCGCCGCGTCGCTCGTTCGCGCGCGTTGGGGCGGCGTTCCCGCGCCGATGAAGTCCCTCGAGCGGGACGGCGCCACGTGCGTCGCGATCGACGAGGAGCGCTTCGTGGCCTTCGGCGCCGCGGCGCTCGCGGCCGGATTCCCCCGCGGAACGCAGGACCAGTGGGAATGGGCCCTCATCCAGGCGGGCGTTCCCGTCGTGTTGGCCGCCACGCAGGAAGCGTTCGTGCCGCAGATGGCGAACCTCGAGCTCGTGGGCGGCGTGAGCTTCAAGAAGGGTTGCTATCCCGGCCAGGAAATCGTCGCGCGCACGCAGTACCGCGGCATCCTGAAGCGCCGCATGGCGCTCGCGCACGTGGGCGCGGGCGAACGGCCGCAGCCCGGCCAGAACGTCTACAGCGCCGCCTTCGGCGAGCAATCGGCCGGCACGATCGTGAACGCGGCGCCCTCGCCCGCCGGCGGCTACGACGCGCTCGTCGTCGCGCAGGTGGAGAGCCTGGAACGCGGCGACCTGCGCTGGAAATCGCCCGACGGGCCCGCGATGGAGATCCGCAGGGCACCGGCTTCCGCGGGCGTAGCTTGAAGAAGTCCGGCGCGGCGACCGCGGCGCTCGCCGCGATGATCCTCATTTGGGGCTACTCGTGGGTGGCGATGAAGGTGGCGCTTCGTCACGCGCATCCGTTCGACTTCGCCGCCATGCGCGTGGGCATCGGCGCGGCGCTGCTCTTCTCGCTCGTGGCGCTGCAGCGCCGGACCCTGGCGCTTTCCAGCTATCGCATGGCGATCGTGCTGGGCCTCGTGCAGGTCGCGCTCTTCGTCGCGCTCTCGCACTTCGCGCTGATGGTGGCCGGGCCGGGCCGCACCTCCGTGCTCGTCTTCACGATGCCCTTCTGGATGATCGTCTTCGCGCACTTCATCCTGCAGGAACGCATGCGAGCCCCGCAGTGGATGGCGGTGATGCTCGCCTTCGCCGGCCTCGTGCTCATCGTGTCGCCCTGGCGGCTCACGAGCCTCGCGGGCAGCGCGCTCGCCGTGACGGCCGGCGCCGTGTGGGCCATCGCCGCGGTGATCTCGAAGCGCTGGCCCACGAAAGGCGCCGATCCCCTGCTCTACACCGCGTGGCAGCTGCTCTTCGGCTTCGTGGCGCTCGCGCTCCTCGCCTGGATCCATCCGCACGATCCGGTGGACTGGACCGGGGAGTTCGTGGCGGCGCTCGCGTTCTCGGCGGTGTTCGCCACGGCGATCGGCTGGTGGCTCTGGACCTACGTGCTCGCGAATACCCCCGCGGGAATCGCGGGCCTGAACGCGTTGGGCATCCCCGTCGTGGCGGTCCTCGCGTCGGCGATGCAGCTGGGCGAGCGTCCGCCCGCGATCGAGATCGCGGGCATGTTGCTCATCGGTTCCGCGCTGGGCTTGCTCGCGTGGTTCGGGATGAGGCGGACCGTGCCGGCGGTGCCCGCGAGAAGCTAGCGGCAGGGCGGCGCGGACAACGCCTGGATCACGCGGCCCGTGCGCGGATCCTGCGCGAAGGCCACGAGCGACATGTGCGCGAGGTCCCAGTCGGGCTTGCGCGCGAATCGGAACGTGGCGCCAGATGCGATCGCCGCGAAATCCCGCACCACCGCGTTGTGATGCAGGTTCTCCCCGCGGTTCTCTCCCGCGGTCACCTTGCTCGACAGGCCGTCCTGCGTGAGCGCCACGAAGAGGGCGCCGGCGCCCGTGACGGCGGCACGTCCCTCGATTCCCGAGTCGCCTGCCGGCTTCATGGACAGGCTGATGGCGACCGGCGACGCCGACCGGGCGATCTCGTCGATCGCGCGGCTCACCGCGCCGGGGCTCGACCAGCTGCGGAAATCGCGTCCGCCGATCATCACCTGGGGCGTGTACACCATCGAGGCGCCCTGGGCCTGTGCCATGTCGCGTTGCCGTTCCGTGTAGCGCGCGTCGGCGAAGCGGTCCTTCCAGCCGATGTAGTCCCAGTAGCTCACGTGGAATGCGATCGGCACCACGCGCTTGTCGCCGCTCGCCGCGAGCGACGAGAGCCAGTGGTCCGCGGGCGGACAGCTCGAGCAGCCTTCGGAGGTATAGAGCTCGACGAGCGCGCGAGCCTGCGAATCGGAATGCACGGTGCATTCGGCGGCCAGGGCGCCCAGGGAAGTGATCATGGGCAGCAACGCGAGGAATCGAGGAAGGGTCATGACGCTTGGTCGCAGCGGTGGCCGCGCCCTTACGCGAGCCTACTTCGCGCGCGCCTTCTTCCTGAAGGCCTTCACGCCGTCGGCGATCTCCTTCTTCGCTTCCTCGGGCCCGCCCCAGCCCTCCACCTTCACGAACTTGCCGGCCTCCAGGTCCTTGTAGTGCGCGAAGAAGTGCGTGATCTGGGCGAGCATGACCTCGGGCAGGTCGCGGGGCGTCTGGATGTCGCGGTAGAGGGGCGTCAACTTGTCGATGGGCACCGAGAGCAGCTTCGTGTCCGGCCCGGCCTCGTCCACCATCTTGAGCAGGCCGATGGGACGGCAGCGCACCACCACGCCGGGCATGAGCGCGAACGGAGTGATCACCAACACATCGACGGGGTCGCCGTCTCCCGAGAGCGTATTCGGGATGTACCCGTAGTTGCACGGGTAGTGCATGGCGGTCTGGACGAACCGGTCCACGAAAAGCGCCCCGGTTTCCTTGTCGATCTCGTACTTGATGGGATCGGCATTCATGGGAATCTCGACGATGACGTTGAAGTCGTTCGCCAGGTCCCTGCCCGCTGTCACACGATCGAGATTCATTGTGGCCCCACCGGTGTGGTAGATTTTGTATTGTGAACCGTAGCTTACCGCTCATCCTGACGCTGGATCAGCACGGCGTCCCCCACCGCTGGGTCACTTGGCAGCAGGCGGTGTGGTATTACGCGAAGGAACGCGTGGCCTGGGAGACCGGCCGCGAGGCCTTCACCGTCTGGGGAGGGCGTTGCCAGCGCACTGGCGAGCGCTCCAGCATCACCGCCAACTCCATCATCGCCATCCGCGGCAAGGCGCTCGCGATCAAGGGGTTCCACCAGGTCCCCCCGCTCAACAACCGCGAGCTCTTCAACCGCGACCGTTTCGTCTGCGCGTTCTGCGGCGGAAACTTCCCGCCGCTGCGCCTTACGTGCGACCACATCCTGCCCATGTCCCGGGGCGGGCGCGACACCTGGATGAACGTCGTGACCGCCTGCCGGGCCTGCAACCAGAAAAAGGGCAGCCGCACCCCCGAAGAAGCGCACATGCAGCTCCTGTACGCCCCCTACATACCGAACCGCGCCGAGTTCCTCATCCTCGCCAACCGCCGCATCCTGGCCGACCAGATGGAGTTCCTGCGCCAGCATGTGTCGGCCAACTCGCGAGTGCGTGAAGGAACCCATCCAGCCTGGCAGAAGGCGGCCCTTAACTAGGGCCGCGTGCCTTTGGCGCGCGAAGCATCCACCTTCCAAGATCCAGTCCTCGCCGAGATCCTCGGCGCGCACTTCGCCGACTATCGCCGCTCGCTCATCGCGTCGATGCCCTTCGGCCTGATGACCGTGTGGCTCGTGTGGGGGACGCTGCCGGAGGGGCTCGTGCTGGGCTGGTTCGCGGCCTACCTCGCCACCAGCGGCTCGCGCCTTTCGCTCTCCTACGCGTACGACGCGCCCATCCGCAGGGACTCCGACGTGCGCGAGCGCATGCAGTTCGCCATCGCGGGACACGCGCTGGGCGGCCTCGCGTGGGGCGTCATCGGCACCGCGGCCCTGGTGCTCGCGCCCGGGCACCACGAGAACGCCCTCGCGATCTTCTTCATCGTCGTGGTGTTCGCCGCCTACCAGGCGGCCGACCACGCGCGCTACGAGCCCGCTTATGCCGCATGGATGCTCTTCGCACTGGTGCCCAACGTGTTCGCGGCGGCGCTCCAGCAGGATCCGCTCTACCACGTGCTGGGCGGCATGGGCGCGCTCTTCCTGCTCATCATCGTGATCACGGGCCGGCGCTCCAACCAGCTGATGATGGATTCGATCGCCAAGCGCCTGGAGAACACGCGGCTGCTCTCGGACATGAGCGTGCAGAAGGACGCCCTCGCCGAGGCCAACCGCGCCAAGACGCGCTTCCTCGCCGCCGCGAGTCATGACCTGCGCCAGCCCATGCAGGCCGTGGTGCTGCTCGTCGAAAGCCTCCAGGAGCGCGTGCACGAGCCGGGCGTGCGGCGCATCGTCGAGAGCATCCGCAGCTCCGTGGTGGCGATGTCGGCGCTGCTGAACGAGCTGCTCGACATCTCGCGCTTCGACGCGGGCACGGTGAAGCCGCAGCGGTCGGTCTTTCCCGTCGCGCAGGTCCTCGACCGCGTGCGCACCTCCTTCGCCCACGCGGCCGGGCAGAAGAACCTCATCCTGCGCGTGCGCCGCAGCTCCGCGGTGGTGGAGACCGACCCCATCCTGCTCTACCGCATCCTCGTGAACCTGCTCAACAACGCGCTTCGCTACACGCAGAAGGGCGGCGTGCTCGTCGCGTGCCGGCGCCGGCGCGAGGGCCTCCTGATCGAGGTGTGGGACACGGGCATCGGCATTCCCGAGGACAAGTTCGACGAGATCTTCCGCGAGTTCCACCAGCTCGCCAATCCGCAGCGCGACCGCGAGCAGGGCCTGGGCCTGGGGCTCGCCATCGTGGAGCGCACCGCCCGGCTCCTGGGCCACGAGCTGAAGGTGCGCTCGCGCGTGGGCCGCGGGTCGGTGTTCTCGGTGCTCGTGCCCTACGGCGATCCGGCCCAGGTGCGAACGTCCGAGCGCGCGCGCGCGGCCGACTCACTCGAAGGCCTTGCGGTGCTGGTGGTGGAGGACGAGAACGAGATCCGCAGCGCCATGACCGTGCTGCTCGAAGGCTGGGGATGCAGGGTGGCCGTGGCGGTGAACGGCGTGGACGTCGATCGCGCGCTCGCGAGCGCCTCGCTCGAGCCCCACGCGATACTCGCCGACTACCGCCTGCCCGGCATCGAGACCGGCATCGAGGTGATCGAGCGCGTGAAGAAGCGCTTCCCCGACTCCGCCGGAATCGTGATCACCGGCGACATCGCGCCCGAAGTGCTCTCGGCGGCCGAAGCCTCGCGCCTCCACCTGCTGCACAAGCCGCTGCGCCCCGCCCGCCTTCGCTCCCTGCTGGGCGCCATCTGGCGCGAACGCAATGCCGCCGCCACGCGCATGGAAGATGCGCCGGTGGCGGACTGAAGCGCCATGAAGATCCTCATCGTCGACGACCACCACCTGATCCGCGAAGGCATGCGGCCGGTGCTGGAGCGCCTGCCCCCGACCGGGTCCGAGGAGCGCGTGGAGATCGTGGAAGCGGAGAACTTCGAGGCCGCGACCGCGGCGGTGGTGAAGCATCCCGACCTGGACCTGGTGCTGCTCGACCTGCGCATGCCGGGGACCTCGGGCCTGGGCGGCCTCGCGCAATGGCAGAAGCGCTTCCCCGGGCTGCCCGTGGTGATGATGTCGGGCGAAGACGATCCGGCGCTCGTGCGCGCGGCCATCGACGGCGGGGCGCTGGGCTACATCCCCAAGTCGTCCACGAGCGAGGTGATCCTCAACGCCCTTCGCCTCGTGCTCTCCGGCGGCACCTACCTGCCGCGCGAGGCGCTCGCCCCCGACCGCGCCCCGGCGATGCCGCAAGCCGATTTCGCCGCCGATGTCGCCACGCGCCTGGGCGTCACGCCCCGCCAGGCCGACGTGCTACGCCTGCTCCTCGCGGGCAAGCCGAACAAGGTGATCTGCCGCGAGCTGAACCTCGCCGAGAGCACCGTGAAGAACCACGTCGCCGCCGTGTTCAAGGCGCTGAACGTGACCACTCGCGTGCAGGCGGTGCTCGCCGCCTCGAAGCTGGGCATCAAGCCCTAGGTTTTCCACAGCCCCAGACGAAAGTACTGGGCCGTCGAGCCGATTTGCGGCGCGGCGCGATTCGCCTATCGTGCGTGCTCATTCAAGGAGAAGGGCACCATGGGTATTGCGAATCTGTCGGTCCGCGCGCGGCTTGCGATCCTCCTCGCGTTCGCCAACGTCCTGCTGCTGGTGGCGGCGGGCTATGCGTACTACGCCCTCACGCGCCAGAGCAGCCAGCTCGAGGCCGTCGTCAACATGCAGAACCGCGTGGAATCGGCGAGCGACCTCTCGCGCCGCGCCCAGATCGACTTCAAGATGCAGGTCCAGGAATGGAAGGACCTGCTGATCCGCGGCGGCGATTCCGAGCTCTACAACAAGCACTTCAAGGCCTTCGGCGATCGTTCCAGCGCCGTGAAGGACGACCTCGCGACGCTCGCCCCGATGCTCGACAAGCTGGGCCTTTCGGCCTCGCTCGCCAACGACCTCATCGCGGAGCACGCCGAGCTCGACCGCCGCTACCTTGAAGCGCTCAAGCTCTACGACCCCGCCAAGCTCACCAGCACGCTCGAGGTGGACAAGGCCGTGCGCGGCATGGACCGCGCGCCCACGGAGCACTTCGCCGAAATCGTGAAGAAGCTCCAGCAGCAGGGCGACGCGCTCGACGATTCCGCCATGAGCGCGGCCGAGCATTCCAAGACCGTGCTCCTGCTGGGGCTCATCGGGCTCTCGATCTTCACCGTCGTCGTGAGCACCATCTGGGGCATCCTCACCATCCACTCGATCGTGCGGCGCCTGAAGCGCGCCACCGAAGTGGCCCGCATCGTGGCCTCGGGCGATCTCAGCACCACGATCGAGCCGGGCAACCAGGACGAGCTGGGCCAGCTCCTCACCTCGCTCGCGGAGATGAACGGCTCGCTCGCCGAGATCGTGGACCGCGTCCGCGAAGCGGCCGAGAAGGTCACCGTCGCCTCCACACAGATCGCCGCCGGCAACAACGACCTTTCTGCGCGCACCGAAGAGCAGGCCTCGAACCTCGAGGAAACCGCAGCCTCCATCGAGGAGATGACGGCGACGGTGAGCCAGAACTCGCAGCACGCCTCCCAGGCCAACGAGCTCGCCGCCTCGGCGAAGGAGGTCGCGAAGAAGGGCGGCCACGTCGTGGGCGAAGTGGTGAAGACCATGGAAGGCATCCAGGCCTCGTCGCACAAGATCTCCGACATCATCGGCGTGATCGACTCGATCGCGTTCCAGACGAACATCCTCGCGTTGAACGCCGCGGTCGAAGCGGCGCGCGCGGGCGAGCAGGGACGCGGCTTCGCGGTCGTCGCCTCCGAGGTCCGCAACCTCGCGCAACGCTCGGCCGACGCCGCCCGCGAGATCAAGGGGCTCATCACCGAATCCGTGCAGCGCGTCGAGGACGGCTCGAGGCTCGCCGGCGGCGCGGGCGTCACGATGAACGAGATCGTCGCCAGCGTGAACCGCGTATCGCAGCTGATCGGCGAGATCGCCGGCGCAACGGCCGAGCAGAGCTCGGGCATCGCCCAGGCCAATGCCGCCGTGAGCCAGCTCGACAAGGCCACGCAGCAGAACGCCGCGCTCGTCGAGGAATCGACCGCCGCGTCCGAATCGCTGCGGGAGCTCGCCAACGAGATGTCCGCGGCGGTGGCCGTCTTCCGCCTGGGCAGCGCCAAGGCCGTGCCCGCGCTCGCGAGGAGCCCCGCCCCCGCGGCGCTGCGCGCCCCCACGGCTGCGCCGGCTCTCCCCCGCGCCTCGAATCCGCGCCTCGCGTCGAAGTCGCCCGCCGCGGCCGGCAAGATCGAAGAAGAGTGGAAGGAGTTCTAGAGATGAGCACGCATGAAAACACGGCGCAGCGCGAAGAGTTCCTCACGTTCCGCCTCGGCCAGGAAGAGTACGCGATCGACATCCTGCAGGTGCGCGAGATCCGCGCGCACGAGCCGGTCACCCGCATCGCCGACGCCGCGGACTTCGTGATGGGCATCATCAACCTGCGTGGAGCGATCGTGCCGATCCTCGACCTGCGCATGAAGTTCCGGCTGCCGTGCCGCAACGACGCCTCGACAGTCGTGATCATCCTGTCCATCGACGAGCGCCTCACGGGCGTGGTCGTGGACGCGGTGAGCGACGTGGTGTCACTCATGCCCGAGCAGGTCCGTCCCGCGCCGTCGCTCGCGGGCTCGATCGACTCCACCTTCATCCGCGGCATCGCGCCCGTGGACGGACGCATGCTCATCGTGGCGGACATCGCCTCGCTCATTGCGAGCCCGGGCCTCGAGCCCGAGCAACTGGCGGCCTGACATGACACGCATCACCTGCGAGCTCGCCCTGGGCATGGCCCTCGCCCTCGAGGCGTCGGAGTCGGACATGGAGCGCATCCGCGCCCTGCTCCACGACCGCGCCGACGCGGCCGAGTCGTTGCGGATGGCGGTGGAGCTGCTCTCCCGCGCCCGCAGGCGCATCGAGACGGTCCGCGAGACGCTCGGCGAAGCGGCCGAGCCGATCTTTTCCTAGCAGGAGGACGACACAAAATGAGAACCGGCAAGGCGCACGTGACGCACCAAACCCAGGACGAGGCGTACCTGGTGGAGCTCAATCTCGACCCGTCGCGCTTCCCCAGGCGCAAATCGTTCATGCCCCTGGTGTCGAAGGTCGCGGGCCTGGGGCGCGTCGATTGCATCGAGCTCGCCCTCGCCCCCAACGGCGGCGGCCGCCTCGGATTCCTGATGTACGGCGCGGGCAGCCTCGCGAATTTCCGCGACTGCCTGCGCAAGCTCGTCGGCGAAGAGTCAATCGTCTCGTGCCGCGCGCACGCCGCATAACGGAGCGTTCAACCAGTGTCGCGCTTCGGCGTCGCCATCGTCATCGCATTGCTTTCCGCGCTGCTCGCGGCGGCGGCTCCCCGCCCGGCCCGGGGCGCGGGGGTGACGTCGCTCGTCGTGGTGAGCGACGATCGCTACCCGCCCTACCTCTTCCGCGCTGACGACGGAACGCTCCAGGGCATCCTCAAGGACCGCTGGCAGCTTTGGTCGCAGCGCACGGGCATCCCCGTGGAAGTCCGCGGCACCGACTGGGCGAGCGCCCAGCAAAGCATTCGCGACTCGAGCGCCGACGTGATCGACGCGATCGCCGACACGCGCGACCGGCGGGGCCTGTTCGACTACTCCGACAGCCACGACGACACCGAGGCGCGCCTCTATTTCCGCCGCGGCCTCACGGGCATCGCCGATGCCGAGAGCGTGCACGGCATGAACGTGGCCGCCAAGCGCGGCAGCGCCTGTGCCGAGTGGCTCCGCGACCACGGCGCCACGACACTCACCTTCTATCCCGATTCGGAAGAGCTCGTGAAGGCCGCGGCGGCGGGCGACGTGCAGGTCTTCTGCATGGACGCGCTGCCGGCGCGCTACTTCCTCTACCGCGCGGGCATCGCCGGCGATTTCAGCGAGTCCCCGCCCCTCTACACGGCGCGATTGCACTGGGCCGTGCGCGACGGCCGCAGGGACCTGCTCACGACGATCGAGCAGGGCTTCCAGAGCATCTCGCCGGACGAGATGGAGCGCATCGACGCGAAGTGGATGGGAACGCCCTTGCGGTCGCCGCTCGACGTGCGCTTCCTCTACGCGCTCGCCTCCATTCCCGCGGCCCTGCTCGCCCTTTCGGCGATCCTGCTCATCTGGAACCGGTTCCTGCGCCTGCGCGTCGAGGCGCGCTCGCAATACTTCTCGACCCGCGACCCGCTGACCGAGCTTCCCGCGCGGCCCCTGCTCTACGACCGGCTCACCCAGGCGCTCGCGCAGGCCGGGCGGACCGGAAGCAGTGTCGCGGTGCTCTTCGTGGACCTCGATCGCTTCAAGGCGGTGAACGATTCCTTCGGCCACGCGTTCGGGGACCGCGTGCTGCGCGAGACGGCGCTGCGGCTCCAGGGCCTCGGGCGCAGCTCCGACACGATCGCGCGCATCAGCAGCGACGAGTTCGTGGTGGTGCTGCCGAACCTCGACCGCGCCGACGACGCGGCCGTCTTCGCGCGCAAGGTGCTGGCGGAGCTGCATCGCCCGTTCCAGCTCGAATCGACGCCGGTGTACTGCACGGCGAGCATCGGCATCGCGGTGCACCCGGGCGACGGCGCCGACGCGAGCACGCTCATCCAGAACGCCGACATCGCGATGTACCGCGCCAAGGAAAGCGGCCGCAACAACTTCCAGTTCTACCTGCCGGAGATGCACCAGGCGGTGGCGAGGCGCCTGCACCTGGAGATCGCCCTGCGGGGGGCCCTCGCGCGCAAGGAGTTCCTCATCCACTACCAGCCCAAGATCGACGTGGCCACGGGAATCATCACCGGATTCGAGGCGCTGCTTCGCTGGCGCCATCCCGAGTTCGGGCTGCTCTCGCCCTCGGAGTTCGTGCCGATCCTCGAGGACACGGACCTCATCGTGCCGGTGGGCGAGTGGGTGCTGCAGGCGGTATGCGACCAGATCCGCCGCTGGTCGATGCGCGGGCGCGCCGCGCGGCCCGTCGCGGTGAACCTCTCGGCGCGCCAGTTCCGCCTCGAGAACCTCGACACGGTGGTGGCGCGCATCGTCTCGGCCGCGGGCATCGACCCGTCGCTGCTCGAGCTCGAGCTCACCGAGACGCTGCTCATGCACGATCCGGAAGGCGCGATCCGCACGCTGCGCAACCTCGAGCGCTACGGCGTGAGGCTCGCGGTGGACGATTTCGGCACCGGCTACTCGAGCCTCGCCTACCTCAAGCGCTTCCCCATCGACGCGCTCAAGATCGACCGCGCGTTCATCGCCGAGACGCTCGCCAACCCCGAGGACGCGGCCATCACGCTGGCGATCATCAATCTCGGGCACAGCCTCGGATTGCAGGTGGTGGCCGAAGGCGTCGAGACCGAGGAGCAGCTCGCGTTCCTGCGCGCCCACGGCTGCGACCAGATGCAGGGATTCTTCTTCAGCCCGCCGGTGTCCGCCGAGGACGCCGAGTCGATGCTTCCGCGCGAGTCCGCTCAGGTGCCCGAAGCGATCTCGCTGCGCACCCACTCCACGAACTGACGCGCCTCGGGCTGGTCGCGCGCCTCGCGCGCGAGCACCGCGTGATAGGCGCGCGCAAGCTGCTGCTGGCGGCCGAAGAGCGGGATCAATCGCCTGGCGCGAATGTGCTGGCCGGTGAGCGTCATGCGTCCGAGCGCGACACCCTGCCCGTGCAGCGCCGCGTGCACCACCTGGTCGTACTGGTCGAAGGTGAGCGCGCCCGCGGGCGTGGGATCCTCGACGCCCATCGCCTCGAACCACGCGGCCCACGTGAGCCAGGGCCAGCGGCGCTGCGCGTCGTGCAGGTAGAGCAGCACGTGGTGCTTGAGGTCCTCGGGGCGCTTGAGCGGAAGGCCCGACTTGCGCGCTTCCTTCGCGTACTCGGGGCTGCACATGGCCGCGAGGTGCTCGCCCACGAGGAACACCGAGCCCGCGGGCTCGCGCCCCACGGGACAATCGCGGATCGCCACGTCCACGCCCTCGCGCTCGAGGTCCACCACCTCGTGCGTGGCCATGATGCGCACGTCCACGCGCGGGTGGTCCTTGCGGAAGCGCGCGAGCCTGGGCACGAGCCAGAGCGCCGCGAACGACACCGTCGTGGTCACCGTGAGCACGTGGCCCTGGCGCGCCTCGCGCAACTTCCGGGTGGCCTCGCGCAGCTCCGCGAGGGCCTGGGCCACGCCGCGGTAGTACGCCTGGCCCTGGTCCGTGAGCGCGAGCGACTTGTGGCGCCGCTCGAAGAGCGGCACGCCCACGAAGGTCTCGAGCGCCTGGATCTGCCGGCTCACCGCCGACTGCGTGAGGAAGAGCTCGGCCGCGGCGCGGGTGAACGAGAGGTGGCGCGCGGCCGCCTCGAACCCGCGCAGCAGGTCGAGGGGCGGGAGCGACCGGTTCGGGCTAGCCATGCGTGGCACTCATGCTGAGGATTCGCCCTTTTCGTTTGTATAAGGTTTAAAGGGTGCCCATTATGCATTCACGTAGCGCATTCATCAAGGAGACCCGAATGAGACTGCATTCCGCAAACCCCGCCCTCTACCTGGAGCATGGCGAGGTCGTGACGCTCGACGACGCCGAGGGCGTTCGCATCGGCGCGCGCACCGGGACGGTGTGGGTCACGCAGGAGGGCCGGTTCGAGGACGACATCATGAGCCCCGGCGAAGCCCTGGTCGTGGCCAATCCCGGCCGCACCATCGTGCAGGCGTTGCGTTCCGCGTGGATCACGATCGATTCGCGCGAAGCGGCGAACGACCCGCAGTAACCGCCCATCCGGAGGACATCATGACGAAGGTTCAATGGCATGCGGAAGGACTGCGCTGGCTCGCGAGCCTGCTCGAATCCATGGCCGCGCGCCTCGAAGCCGAGGAACAGGAGGCGCTGCAGGACTGCTCGGGCCCCGGCTGCGTCGAGAAGACCCGCCTACGCGCGCACCTGCGCGGACTCTAGGAGCATCGCGTCGCCGTAGCTGAAGAATCGATACCGCGCGGCCACCGCGTGCTCATAGGCGCGGCGGATGTTCGCGGCGCCCGCGAACGCCGACACCAACATGAGCAGCGTGGAGCGGGGCAGGTGGAAGTTGGTCACCAGCCGGTCGACCACCTTGAACTCGTGGCCCGGAACGATGAATAGCCGGGTCTCGCCGCTTCCCGCCTTCACCTGCGAGCCCGAGGCCGCCGACTCGAGCGCGCGCAGTGCCGTCGTGCCCACCGCGACCACGCGGCCCTTCGCGGCCCTCGCCTTCGCGATCGCCGCCACCGTGGCTTCGGGCACGCTGTACCACTCCGAATGCATCACGTGCTTCGAGACGTCATCCACGCGCACGGGCTGGAACGTTCCCGCGCCCACGTGCAGCGTGACCGAGGCGCGCGCCACGCCCTTGGCCTCGAGGGCGGCGAGCAGCGCTTCGTCGAAATGCAGCCCCGCGGTCGGCGCGGCCACCGCTCCGGGCGATCGCGCGTACACGGTCTGGTAGCGCGCTTCGTCGCCCGCGTCGGCGGCGTGCGTGATGTAGGGCGGCAGCGGCACTTCTCCGTGCGCCTCGAGCGAGGCGAGCACGTCGCCGGGAAACTCGAGCTCCCAGAATTCGCCCTGCCGGCCCGCGACGTACACCTCGTCGCCCCCCAGCACCAATCGCCTGCCCACCTTGGGCGCCTTGCTCGACCGGACCTGCGCAAGGGCACGGCGAGCGTCGAGGATGCGCTCGACCAGGACCTCGACTTCGCCCCCCGAATCCTTGCGGCCGTGCAGCCTCGCCTTGATGACGCGCGTGTCGTTCACGACGAGGAGGTCGCCCGGCGCGAGGAGCGAGACGATGGCGGGGAACGTCAGGTCCTCGATGGCGCCGGTGCGGCCGTCCAGGTGCAACAGGCGGCTCGCCGTGCGCGAGGCCGCCGGGTGTTGCGCGATCAGCTCGGGGGGAAGGTCGTAGTCGAAGTCGGACAGCTGCACCGCTATAATTTACGACTTCCCACGGCCGGGATGGCGGAATTGGTAGACGCACGGGACTCAAAATCCCGCGGTGGCGACACCATGAGGGTTCGATTCCCTCTCCCGGCACCAGCGATCCCGCACGCGGGCGAGAACCCACCGCGCGAAATCGGATCATAGGGACAGGCAGACGATCTGGAGGAAGCGCTCATGTCTCCTGTCCGATGGGCCGCGGGCGCCGCGCTCGCGGGGCTGCTGTCGGTGTGCGCGCTCGCGCAAGCGGCCGCACCAACCTTTGCGGAAGGCCTGGATGCATTCGACCGCGGCGAGTACGTCGTCGCGAGGAATGTCTTCGAGCCGCTCGCGAGGTCCGGCGATGCGCGCGCGCAATACCGCATGGGCCTGCTCTACGCGATGGGGCTGGGCACGCCCCGCAACTACGACCTCGGAGTCTCCTGGCTCGGCAAGGCCGCGGCCAACGGCAACCCGAGCGCGCAGAACGACCTCGGCACGCTCTACGACCAGGGACGCGGCATTCCGCGGGATTCGACCCGCGCCGCGAAGCTCTTCCGCGATGCCGCCATGCGCGGCCACGCGGCGGCGCAGCTCAACCTCGCGCGGCTCTACGAGCAGGGCCGCGGCGTCGACCGGGACCTGGAGCAGGCGTTCGCATGGGCCAACTGCGCGAGCGAGCTGGGCGAGTTGAGGTCCCAGCGCGTGATCGATTCGATCCTGAAGGAGCTCAAGCCCGACCGGGTCGGCGACGCCGAGCGCCTCGCGGAGGACTACCGGAAGCGATACGTGGTCCCGTACCAGCGCTAGCCTCGCGCCCGGCGCTCAGGTGCTGAGGATCCCGTAGGCCGGCAGCAATTCGTGCAGCACCAGGAAGCGATGCGCCTGCAGCGCGTCGTGGAAGAGCTTCCAGTGGCTCGCGAAGAATTGCGGCGGGCAATGGATCGGGTGATCCGCGTCCGAGATGTCCTCGTCGGACAAGTCACCCAGCGCCGCATGGCGCCATGACCCCGGCCCGGACTCGACGTAGGCGAGCTCCTCGCGAAACCCGAACGTCCCGTCGCCGATGGCGCGGAGCCACTTCGCGTGGCGGTCTTCCTTCTTCTCGTCGCGCGTCTCGGCGAGCATCTTCGCGAGCGCCGCGAACGCCTCGGGCAGCGGATACTCCACCGAATCGCGCCCGCCCTTCGGGTGCTCGCGATAGCGCCTGAACCATTGGTAGAGGCTCGCGGCGGCCTCGGCGAATTCGCGCGGGTTGTCGCGCCGGACGAGCTCGCCGCGGCCGTTGCGATACGACCACACGAGATACGGCCGGTCCGGATACGAGAGAACCACGCCGTGGCCCAGCGGCAGGCTCTCGCCGATCAGCTTCTCCTCGACGTGCTCGAGCTCGTGGCCGAAGAAATCGGCGAAGCGCTCGGCGAATCCCTTCTCGTGATGCGCGTCGTTCGCGCTCACCTCGGTGGCGAGGTTCACGCGATCGCGATATCCCACGAACCCCTGGTGTGCCCAGGTGTCGGCGTACACGTGCGCGGCGATGCCGAGCCGATGCAGCGCGTAGGGACGGTTCTGGCGCACCACCGCCGCGCCCATGAGCTCGCGGGCCGGGTAGCTGTCGGGCCGCGTGATGCAGCGATCGACGAGCTCCTCGCGCGCGAGGTCCGGCGGCCTCTTCGGGCGCGGCTCTCCGCGATTGCCCGGCAGGAAGTGGAACGGGATCCACACGCGATGGTTCGACAGCGACCCCATGTTGCGGTAGTCGTAGAACTTGTGCGCCGACGACATGCGCTCGTAGAGGCCCCCGTTGTCGAAGCGGATCTCGCCCGAAGAGGTCGCATCGTCCACGTACTGCGCGCTGTGGGCGACCACCTCGGCTTCTTCGGCGGGAAATCCCGCGAACCGCGCAACCACGTAGGTCGCGGCGTGATGGAAGTCGATCTGCATCAGAGTGTGGCGAACATGGCGATCACCGCGGCCGCCATCACGGCCGTGGAGAACCACCCGAGCACCGAAAGGCGCCGCGACACGGCGAACTCGCCCATCACCGCGGACTTCGCGGCGAGCAGCATCATGACCCCCATGATCGGAACGGCGATGACGCCGTTCACCACCGCGGCCCACAGCAGCGCCTTGATGGGGTCGACGTGGGTGAAGTCGATCACCATGCCGATGAGTGTCGCGGCCGCGAGGATCGCGTAGAAGCCGCGCGCTTCCGCGAGGGTGAGCCCCAGCCCGATGGGCCAGCGGCGCGATTCGGCCACCGCGTAGGCCGCGGAGCCCGCGAGAACGGGGATCGCAAGCAGGCCGGTGCCGACGATGCCCGCCGCGAAGAGCGCGAAGGCGAACTCGCCCGCGATGGGACGAAGCGCCCGCGCGGCCTCCTCGGCCGTGTCGATGTTGGTCACGCCGTGCGCGTGCAAGGTCGCGGCCGTCGTGAGCATGATGCAGAAGGCGACCAGGTTCGAGAACGTCATGCCGATCCACGTATCGACCTTGATGCGCTCGATGTGCTCGTCGGCCTGGTGCGGCGCCTCGCGCAGCGGCTCGTGGCCGGGTGTCGCGCGCTGCTCCTCCACTTCCTGCGAGGCCTGCCAGAAGAAGAGGTACGGGCTGATTGTGGTGCCCAGCACGGCCACGAGGGTCGCGACGTACTCGGGCCTGAACTGGATCTTCGGCACGAGCGCGGCCGCGCCCGCCTCGAACCACGGCACGTCCACCACCAGCACGGTGGCCACGTAGCCCAGGAGCGCCAGCGTGAGCCATTTCAGCAGCGGCGCGTACTTCGGGAACGGGATGAAGATCTGCAGCACGAGCGAGAGCAGCGCGAAGAAGATGATGTAGATCTCCGCGGAGCCGCCCACGAGCAGCTGCAACGCCGCACCCATCGCGCCCAGGTCGGCCGCGATGTTGAGCGTATTGGCGAAGAGCAGCAGCGCCACGATCGAATACAGGAGCCACGGCGGATAGTGGTCCCGGATGTTCGCCGCGAGCCCGTGGCCCGTCACGCGGCCGATGCGCGCCGATACGATCTGGATGCCCACCATGAGCGGCGTGGTGAGGAACACCGACCAGAGCAGTCCATAGCCGTATTGCGCACCCGCCTGCGAGTACGTCGCGATGCCGCTGGGATCGTCGTCGGCGGCCCCGGTGATGAGTCCCGGGCCCAGGCGATTCAGGAGCGGGATCCTGGGAGCGCGCCGCTCCATCGATTCGTTCACCGGGCGATGGTAACCGACGCTCCCGGCCTGTGTCTCGCGGAATGTCACGGTAGACTCGCGCTTATCGATTGGGCGTCCCGGGAGGCGCGATGAGAAAGGTCCTGTTCATCTTCAGCGGGCTTTCCGACGGCGACGTCGAGTGGCTCGCGACGGCCGGCCAGCGCATCCACGTGGAGCCCGGCACGGTGCTGATCCCGCTGGGATCGCGCGTGGAGAACCTCTACTTCGTCCTCGATGGGCAACTGCGCATCCGGGCCAAGTCGGGCGATTCCCTCGCCGTGCTCGAGTCCGGCGAGATCATCGGCGAGATGTCGCTGGTGGATCCCGCGCCCACGGCCGTGTCCGTCGAAGTCGCCTCCGATGCGACGCTGCTTCGCATCCCCGACGACGTGGTGCGCAACAAGCTCGCCACCGATCCCGCATTCGCCGCGCGCTTCTACCGCGCGCTGTGCGTCTTCATGGCCGATCGCCTGCGCCAATCCACGCAGCGCTTCGGCTACGGCGCCGCCACCGACGACCAGAACGCGAAGGACGAGCTGAACGAGGAGCTCCTGGACAACGTCCACCTCGCCGGCGCCCGCTTCGACCGGATGATCAAGCGGCTGGCCGGCTGATGGCGGGCGACGAGTCCATCTTCCGCAAGGCCGCGCTCGACCGCCTCGCCTCTCCCGAGCGCCTCGACGAGCGGCTGCGCCTTCCGGCGTTCCCGAAGGCGCTCGTGCTCGCGCTCGTGGCGCTGCTCGCGGGCGTGGCCGTGTTCGCGCTATGGCTGCGGTCGGCGCTCTGAGCGCGGAGGCTCCCGCACCGGCCGCCGCCGAGGCCGCGCCGCCGCCGCCGCGCGCGCCGCTGCCGGAGACGGGGCGCCGGCGCACGCCCACGATCCTGCAGCTGGAAAGCGTCGAGTGCGGCGCGGCCGCGCTCTCGATGGTGCTCGCGTATCACGGCCGCCACGTGCCCCTCGAGCAGATGCGCGTCGACTGCGGCGTGTCCCGCGACGGCAGCAAGGCGGGGGGACTGCTTCGCGCGGCGCGCGGCCACGGCATGATCGCGCGCGGATTCAAGAAGGAGCCCCGCGACCTCGCCGAGCTTCCGCTGCCCGCCATCGTCTTCTGGAACTTCAACCACTTCGTGGTCTTCGAGGGATTCCACGGCGGCCGGGTGTGGCTGAACGATCCGGCGCGCGGCCGGCGCAGCGTCGACCAGGAGGAGTTCGACCAGGCTTTCACGGGCGTCGTGCTCACGTTCGAGCCCGGGCCGGAGTTCGTGCGCGGCGGCAATCCTCCCTCGATCGCGCGCTCCCTTCGACAGTACCTCGACGGGTTCCGCGGCGCGATCGCGGCGGCCTTCATGATCGGCCTCTTCCTCGTGATCCCCGGCCTCGTGATGCCGTGGCTGCTGGGGCGATTCGTGGACGAAGTGCTGGTCGCGAAGACCGACGGCATCGCGATCCCGCTGCTGTCCGGGTTCCTCATCGCGGCGCTGTTGCGCTCCCTGCTGCTGTCGCTGCAGGCGCGGCTGCTCATGCGCACGTTCGGGCGCGCGGCGCGATCCTCGGCGCGGACGTTCTTCGCGCACGCGCTCGCGCTGCCGATGACGTTCTACTCGCAGCGCTCCGCCGGCGAGATCGCCGCGCGCGTGAACCTGAACGAGCGAGTGGCCGAGACGATCTCCGCGGACCTCGCGCACCTCGCGCTCGACTTCGTGACGGCGAGCTTCTTCCTCCTGCTGATGGCGCGGATGAGCCCGGGCCTCACGCTCGTGGTGGTCGCGTGCCTCGCCGTCGAGCTCTTCGCGTGGCGCGCCCTCGCGCGGCGCACGGCGGAAGTCTCGCAGGAGCTTTCCGTGCAGGCGGGCAAGCTCGCGGGCACGGCCACCGGAGGGCTCGCGAACATCGAGAGCATCAAGGCGGGCGGGCAGGAGACCGCGCTCTTCCTCAAGTGGATCGGGCTGCAGGTGCAATACATCAACGCCTCGAACCGCGCGCAGCGCTTCCTCCTCACGCTGGGGCAGGTCCCCTCGTTGCTGGGCCTCGTTGCCCAGCTCACCGTGCTCGGGCTGGGCGCCTCGCTCATCATCAAGGGAGCCTTCACCGTGGGCGACCTCGTCGCCTTCCAGGTGCTGCTCGGCGGATTCACCGCGCCCGTGCACGCGCTCTTCTCGCACACGCAGAAATTCCAGACGCTGCGCGGCGACCTGGCGCGCCTGGACGACGTGCGCAACCACGCGCGCGAGGAGGGGATCGACGTCGAAGCGCGCAGCGCCGTGGGCAGCGCGCGCGTGGCGCGCACGCTCGAGCTGCGCGACGTGACCTTCGGCTACAACCGGGGCGAAGCGCCGCTCGTGGAGCTGCTCTCCCTCAAGGTGAAGCCGGGCGGGCGCGTGGCGCTCGTGGGCGCATCGGGCTCGGGCAAGTCCACGGTGGCGCGCCTTGCCGCGGGCCTGTACAAGCCGTGGAGCGGCGAGATCCTCTTCGACGGCGCGCCGCGCGGTGCGTACGATCGCGCGCAGCTCGCTGAGTCGGTCGCGTACGTGGACCAGGACGTGACGCTCTTCGAAGGGACGGTGCGCGAGAACCTCACGCTCTGGGGCGAGGCGAGCGAAGAGTCGCTCACGGCCGCCCTCGCCGATGCCGCGATCGACGGCGAGATCCTCTCGCGCGAAGGCGGCCTCGAGGCGGCGCTTCAGGAAGGCGCGCGCAACCTCTCGGGGGGCCAGCGCCAGCGCCTGGAGATCGCGCGGGCGCTGGTGCGCAATCCGTCGCTGCTCATCCTCGACGAGGCGACGAGCGCGCTCGACCCGGCGACCGAAGCCGTCGTCGAGGCGAACCTGCGGCGCCGCGGCGTGACCTGCCTCGTCGTCGCCCATCGCCTGTCCACGGTGCGCGACGCCGACGAGATCGTGGTCCTCGACGCGGGCCGCGTGGCCGAGCGCGGCACCTACGAGGAGCTCAGGGCCCGCGGCGGGCGCTTCGCCGAGCTCGTCGCCTCGGAGTCGGCCGATGGTTGATCCGGGACTCTCCCTTCGCTCGACGACCCTGGGCCAGGCCTGGCAGCTGCTCCGCCGGGGACAGGCCACGGGCCGGGAGAGCCCGGGGTCTGCCCCCGAAGGAAGCGAAGGGCCGGAGGCGAGCGACGCGATCGAGGCGCTCGCGATCGGCGCGGGGCTGCGATCGAGGCGCGTGCTGCTGGAGGGCGAGTGGTGGAAGACGGCGGGCGCGCCGATGATCGCGCGCGTCTCGGACCGGCGGCGCGTGCCGCGCGGCCAGGCGCCGGTCACCAATCCCTCGCTCGCGGAAGGCACGGGCTGGGTCGCGCTCGTTCCCGGCGTGAACGGCTATCGCATGCGCGCGGTCGGCGAAGACGGCAAGGCGGCCGAGTGGCGCGTGGACGAGCAGGCCGCGCGGCGGCTGTCGCCCTTCGCCTTCACGTTCCACCGGCGCTTCGAGCCGCGCGCGCTCGGCGCGCACGACATGCTGCGCTTCGCCGCCGTGCACGGCGGGCGCGACCTGGCCGTGCTGGTCCTGGCGGGGTTCGTCGCGGGCCTCGTGGGCCTCGTCATGCCGCTGGCGACCGGCTGGCTCATCGACCGCGCGATCCCCGCCGGGTCCATGGGCCCGGTGCAGGCGATGATCGTGGGCCTCGGCGTCGCCGGCCTCGCCGTGATCGCGCTCGAGGTGCTGCGCTCGCTCGCGGTGATGCGCTTCGAATCGCGCATCGGCGTGTCGATGCAGGCGGCGCTCGTCGACCGCGTGATCTCGGCGCCCGCGCGCTTCTTCCGCGACTTCTCCAGCGGCGACCTCGCGCTTCGCATGGGCTCGGTGAACACAATCCAGCGCACGCTCACGGGCTCGACAATCGGCACGTTCGTGACCTCGTTCTTCCTCGTCTCGAACGTGGCGCTGATGATCATGTACAGCCCGTCGCTCACACTCGCCGCCTCGGCGCTTGCGGTCGTGGTGATCGGCCTTTCGACACTGATCGGGCTCGCGCGCCTTCGCGTCGGCCCGCGCATCGAGGCGCTCGACGGCAAGCTCACGTCGATGCAGTTCGAGATCTTCTCGGGCATCGCGAAGCTGCGTGCGAGCGCCGCCGAGCCGCGCGCGCTCGAGCGCTGGTACGCGAAGTACGACGAGTTCCGGCGCACCATCGGCGAGAGCGTCCGCCTGTCCAACTGGGAAGCGATCGCGCTCAACCTCCTGCAGCCCTCGGCCACGATCCTCATCCTCTGGCTCGCGTGGCGCGAGGCCGCGACCGCTCCGATGCCCACCGGCCACTTCGTCGCGTTCCAGACGGCGCTCTTCTCGCTTCTGGGCGGCGTGCACACGCTGGTCGCGACCGCGCTCGATCTCGTGAACCTGAAGCCCGTGTGGGACCGCGCGCGCCCCATCCTCGCCACCTCGCCCGAGGACGCGGGCAACAAGGGCGAGCGCCACGATCCCGCGGGCGCGATCGAGCTCGCGGGCGTCTCGTTCGCCTATCCCGGGGGACCGATGGTGCTGCAGGACGTGAGCCTGTCGGTGCGCCCCGGCGAGTTCGTCGCGATCGTGGGCGCGAGCGGCTCGGGCAAGTCCACGCTGCTTCGGTTGCTGCTGGGATTCGAGACGCCCGCGCGAGGCGCCGTGCGCTACGACGGCAAGGACGTGTCCACGCTCGACCTGAGGCACCTGCGCCGGCGCATCGGCACCGTGCTGCAGGGCGGCAAGCTCTGGGCGGGCGACATCCTCACCAACATCGTGGGCGCCCACAACGTGGGCGTGGACGACGCGATGAATGCGGCGCGGCGCGCGGGGCTCGAGGGCGACATCGAGTCGATGCCCATGGGCCTCTACACCGTCGTGGGAGAAGGCCTTTCGACGCTATCGGGTGGGCAGCGCCAGCGCGTGCTGATCGCGCGCGCGCTCGTGGCCAATCCGCGGATCCTGCTGCTGGACGAGGCCACCAGCGCGCTGGACAACGTGTCGCAGGCGACGGTGCTCGAGGGTCTGTCGGGGCTGCAGGCGACGCGCGTGGTGATTGCGCACCGCCTCAATACGGTGCGTGGCGCAGACCGTATCGTGGTGCTCGACCGCGGTCGGATCGTCCAGCAGGGGACTTTCCAGGAGCTCGCGGCCGAGCCGGGGCCATTCCGCGCGATGCTCGCGCGGCAGGTCGCCTAGTCCTTGTGCGTCTTGACGTCGGCCTGCGCGATCTTGGTGCCGGCGAGGTCGGGCTTGTCGCGCTGCGCCGTGACCACGATGGTGTCCATCTTCACGACCTTCTGCTCGGGCTGCGGGCGCTTGGCCGTGACCACGATGGTCTCCATCTTGCGCACTTCCTGGCCGCCCGCCACTTTGTCGAGCTGCTGCTCGGAGAGTTCGCCGTCGTTGGGTTTCTTGTCTTTCTTGCTCATGGTGTGCTCCGTCGGGTCCGTATCGTTCGGGGAGGACTCAAGTTACGACTGCAATTTACCACGGCGAAGGGGGTCCTTCTGCCGAATTTTCGGCAGTTCCGGCCGGTGAAATGCACGCCAACCCCGGAAAAAGGCTAGTCTGGACAATATGTTCGACGCGCGGCCGTACCTGAAGGAGATCGCCCGCGGGCGCCACGGCGCCCGCGACCTCACCCGCAGCGAAGCCCGGGCGCTCTTCTCGGCTGTGTTCGCCGGAGAGGTGGCCGAAGCCGCGCTCGGAGCCCTCCTGGTGGCGCTGCGCGTGAAGGGCGAGAGCCTCGAGGAGCTCGCGGGAATGATGGACGCGCTGCAGCCGCACATCCGCCCGCTCGACGTGCCGGTGCGCCGCGCGATTCCCGTGATCGTTCCCAGCTACAACGGATCGCGCAAGATCGCCAACCTCGTGCCGCTGCTCGCGATGCTGCTCGCGCGCGAAGACGTGCCGGTGCTCGTGCACGGAGTGCGGCAGGAATCCGCGCGCGTGGGAACCTTCGAGATCCTCGAGCACCTCGGACATCCGCGCGCCGAGACCGTGGCCGAGGCCGAGGAGCGCCTCGAGTCGCGCAGGGTCGCGGCCGTGTCGGTGGAAGTGCTCTCGCCGGACCTCGCGCGCGTGATCGGCCTTCGCGCCGTGACGGGCGTGCGAAACAGCGGGCACACGCTCGCCAAGCTCATGCTCCCGAACGGCGTGCCTGCCGCGTCGGCGTGCCGCCTCGTGGCGGTGACGCATCCGGATTTCCTGAAGCTCATGCGCGATTACTTCGTCGCGCATCCGGCCAACGCGTTCCTCATGCGCGGCGTGGAAGGCGAAGCCGTGGTGCGGTTGAACGCGCCGCAACCCATCGAGGAGATGCGCGCCGACGGCACGACCCTTTCGCACCTGATCGGCGAGGGCGAGGCCGGTTACCTCCTGCCCGCGCGCGAAGCCGATGCGACGGCAAGATGGACGCGCGACGTGCTGGAGGGCCGCGCCGCCGTTCCGCTCGCGCTCGCGCGCCAGGTGGCGCTCATCGCCGATCACTGCCGGCGCGCCGCCAACGCGGGGCGGCCGCCGCTGCACCTGGTGTCGTCGAAATGAAGGCCTCAGCGCCGGAAGGCGCGGACGAAATCGAGCAGCGCGCGGTACGCGAGCTCCGCATCCTCGACGCTCACGGTCTCGGCCGGATTGTGGCTCACGCCGCCCGCACCGCACCGCACGAACATCATGCCCACGTCGGTCACCCTGGCGAGGATCATGGCATCGTGGCCCGCGCCGCTCGGAAGGCGGCG
>DATJVS010000028.1:0-21295 GCA_035501715.1 Usitatibacter sp. | reverse complement strand
CTGCGGCACGATCACGAGCGAGCCGCCGCCCGAGGACCAGAGATAGGCCACGGTCGAGAGCAGCAGCACGAAGCCCACCGGAACGCCCGCGAAGATCGCGACGAAGAAGAGGGCGAGCGCCGTGCCGATGGCCACGTCGCCCGTGAACCATCCCATCCACACGCTTCGCGTGGCTGCGGCGATGGCCACTGCGACGGCGAAGGCCGGACCCACCGCCCATGCGTCGCGCCGGTGGTTTCGCCACAGATGGACGATGGCGTAAAGCGCGATCAACGTCATTCCCACGGGTAGCGGCATCGCGATCAGGGCCGCGGGCAGCTGCAGGATGGGCGTCCTCTCGTTCCAGCCGGTGTCGATGAGGTCGATCGACGCCACGGCCGCGAGCACCGCGGTGAACAGGACCAATACGTCCGCGAGCGCGAGGCAGACCTCCTTCGTCCGCTTCGGGAGAAGGTCCAGGGCGAGGCTCACGACGGCGTGTTCCCGGCGCCGATAAGCCACGGCTCCGCCTATGAACGCGAGCACCGATAGCGCGAAGCGGGCGACCTCGTCAGCCCAGAGGAAGGAGTGGTGCAGCCACGCGCGGGCCAGCACGTTGGACAAGACCACCGCGAGCTCGCCGAGGAGCGCCGCCGCGACCAACCCTTGCGCGAGCCCGTCGATCGCGCGCAAGGCCGCGGAACGCTCGTTCCTCCCCCCGGTATCGCTCATTGGCGGACTCCAAGGCTGTTGGTATTCTTGGCCATGGATTATCGCAGGCTATTCGACCTCACGGGCCGCAAGGCGCTCGTGTTCGGCGCGGCGTCCGGAATCGGCAAGGCCTCGGCCGAAGCGATCGCTTCCCTGGGCGCGGAAGTGCACTGCGCCGACCTCGACGCCGCGAAGGCCGAAGCGACCGCCGCGGGCATCCGCGAAGCGGGCGGCAAAGCGAGCGCGTCGGGCGCGGACGCATCGAAGGGGGCCGAGATCGCGGCTCTCGTCGCGCGCGCCCGGAAGGAGCTCGGGCGCATCGACATCGCCGTCACCACGCCCGGCATCAACATCCGCAAAACCATCCTCGACTACACCGAGGAGGAGTTCGACCGGATCGTGAACCTGAACCTCAAGGGCACGTTCGTCTTCTTCCGCGAGGTGGGCCGGATCATGGTCGAGCAGAAGTCGGGCAGCATCATCGCGTCTTCCTCGATCCGCGCCACCACCATCGAGCCGGGTCTGGCGGTGTACGGCGCCACCAAGGCCGCGATCTCGCTGTTGGTGAAGGGCTTCGCTTCCGAGGTGGGCAGGCACGGCGTGCGCGTGAACGCCATCGCGCCCAGCGTGATCGAGACTGCGCTCACCGCGCCCATCAAGGCGAAGCCCGAGATCTACGAGACCTACGCGAGGCACACGGTCCTCGGGCGCTGGGGCGAGGCTTCCGAGGTGGCCTCGGCGGTGGCCTTCCTCGCCTCCGACGCCGCGAGCTACGTGAGCGGCAGCACCTTCCTCATCGATGCGGGCTGGACCGGCATCGACGGGCCTCCGACGGGCCTTACGCGCACCTAGTGCGGCATGGGGCCGAAAGGCCCTATGATGTGCTCGAAGCCGCCCCGTGAGAGGGCGGCCGAAGGGTCGTTGCAGGAGGGGAAATGGCAATCGCTTGGCGAAAGCGCGCCGCTTCGATAGGCGCGTCGGCGACGCGCGCAATGCTCGTGTCGCTCCAGGATGCGATCACCCGCACGGCCATCGGCGCCGCGCGCACTTCCATGCGCCTCGCGTCCATCACCAACCAGATCACGCGCACCAACCAGGCGCTCGACGAGATGCTGGGCACCGCCGGCGCGCTGAACGAGGACATCGGCCGCGTGGCCGAGTCCTCCAAGGCCACGGGCCAGTCCGCCGCCACCATGAAGGAGGTCACGGCGCGCGGCCAGCAGCTCTCGGCCAAGAGCGCCGAGTCCGCGAAGCACCTGCGCGGCCAGGTGCACATCACCGTCGAGCGGGTCGATCGGCTGATCGAGGCGCTGGAGACGATGATGCAGGTGAGCAAGGTGATCGACGGCATCGCGCAGCAGACGCAGCTGCTTTCGGTGAACGCCTCCATCGAGGCGGCGCGCGCGGGCGAGCAGGGGCGCGGCTTCGCCGTGGTCGCCAAGGAAGTGGGCACGCTCGCCGAGAATTCGGCGCGGCACACGCGCGAGATCAAGGGCCTCATGGAGAAGCTCGCTTCCGAGCTGGGCCCGGCGCGTGACGCCATGCACGAGAGCCAGGCGCTCGTGGACAGCACCGCGAAGGACGCGGACGACACGGGCGAGGCGATGCAGAAGCTCGCCAAGCTCGCCGACGACATTTCCGCTGAGATGCAATCGATCGCCTCTTCCGTGGGCACGCAGCGCGAGGGGATCGAGGCGCTCTTCGCGAAACTGAAAGGCGCCACGCGCGCGGCCCAGACGATCCGGGATGAGGCCGACGCGATGACCAAGGCCACGTTCCAGCTCTCGGAGTTGACCGAAGGCACGTTCGAGCACTTCGGCACGGTGGACCTGGGCACCACGTTCCATCGCGCCCTGGCGCTCAGCCGCGAGCTCGCCGCCGAATCGCGGCGCGTCTTCGAGTCGGCCATCGATTCCGGGCGCTGCTCGCTCGACGATGTCCTCGCGCTCGACTACCAGGAGATCCGCGGCGCCGACATCCGCAGCCTCGCGCGCCTCTTCGACGTGAGCCGCGTGCCCGAGCGCGGCTTCGAGCCGCCCAAGTACCACACGCGCTACGACGCGGTGGTGGACGTGGACCTGCAGCGCGTGATGGAAGCGGTGAAGGCGAAGGAGCCGGCGCTCATCTTCGCGCTGGTGATCGATCTGAACTCCTACGGGCCGATCCACAACCGCGAGTACTGCAAGGACTGGACGGGTGTGGCGGCGCAGGACATCGCCGGCAACCGCATCAAGCGCTTCTTCACCGACCAGCGCGTGCTCGTGCGCGGCGCCCGCGTGGGCATGCCGCAGGCATCCGACCTGCGCGACCGCGCCACGCGCGACGATTTCTCGCGCGCCGGCTGCGACCTGGGCGAATCGGCGCAGATGGCGAGCCAGTTCCTGGTGCAGACCTACGCGCGCGACACGGGCGCGATCGTCACGGTGATCACCGCGCCCATCTTCGTGAAGGGCCGCCGCTGGGGTGCGACGCTCCTCGGCTGGACCACGGACGGCAGCCGCTAGCGGTCAAGCTCGAGGATGCGGATTTCGCCCTTCACGAGGTCGGGCACGTAGAGCATCTTGCCCAGGGTGCAGAGGTCGGCGGGTCCCTTGAACCCCTTGCCGAGCACCTGGATCTCGCCCATGGGGCCGTAGCGGATCACCGCGCCGCTGTCCCAGTCGGTGAAGAGCAGCGTGCCGTCGGCGCGCTCGGCCAATCCGTCGAGCCGGCCGATGTCCGGCGTGAGCTCCGAGATCGACCCGTTCGCCGCCATCGCGTAGACGCCGTGATGCTTCTCGGGCGACTCGAAGCCCGCCATGAGCAGCGACCCGTCCTTCGCCACCCAGAGGCCGTTGGGAAATACGTTCCTCTTTTCCCACACGAGCGTGATCCGGGGCTGCAGCGAGGCCTCGAGATAGTCCGCCGGCTCGATGCGGTACAGGCGATCGATGCGGTTGTCGCTCACGTAGGCGGCGCCGTTGCTCACGATCACGTCGTTCGCGAAGTTGATGCCGGGGATCTCCACGCGCCGGCCCTGCTTCGTGGCCGTGTCGAAGATCCAGAGCGAATCGATGTCCGTCACCCACAGCCGCGTCCCGGCGATCCAGATGCCCTTGGGCTTGTTCATCTTCGCTTCGAAGTAGCGCTTGTCGATCACCTTGCCGTCGGGCGCGACCTTGCTGATGTATCCGAGGCCGTCCTTGGCCGTGGGATTGGGCTTGTCGCCGCCGAACTGGCTCACGTAGAGCACGTTGTGCTGCGCATCGCAGCCGACCGACTCGGGCCAGCCGAATCCGGTCACCGTCTTGTCGGACAGGACCTTCAGGGGTTCGGCGACGTCGGGCACGGATGCACAGGCCGCCGCCACGACCGGCACGAGAATGAGCAGCAATTGTTTGGGGCGCATGGGGAGCTCCTCCTTGCGAGCGATCATACTCGACCCGCCGTTTGGTAGGATTCCCCAATGGCAGCGGCCGTCGTCATCGGTGCAGGACCCGGATTGGGCTGGTCCCTGGCGAAGCGATTCGCGCAGGGCGGCTTGCGCGTGGTGGCGTGCTCGCGCGATCCGGCGCGGCTGCAGGCGAGGGCCGCCGCCGACGGCGTGGACGTCGCGCTCGAAAGCTGCGATGCGGCGAAGCCCGCGGACGTGGAACGCGTCTTCGCGAAGGTCGCGCGCGAGCACGGCGCGCCGGCGCTCGTGGCATTCAACGCCGGCGCGTATGAGCGCGGCGGCATCCTGGACATCCGCCCCGAGGATTTCGAGCGCTGCTGGCGCGTCGGGTGCTTCGCGGGATTTCTCGTCGGGCAGGCGGCCGCGCGCCTCATGGTGCCGGCCGGCGCGGGCACGATCCTCTTCACGGGCGCCACCGCGTCGCTGCGCGGAGGCGCGGGCTTCGCCAACCTCGCCTCGCCCAAGTTCGCGCTTCGCGCCGTCGCGCAATCCATGGCGCGCGAGCTGGGACCGAAGGGCATCCACGTCGCGCACGTGATCATCGACGGGCAGATCGCATCGGAGGCGCGCGCGGGGCTCGCCGCGGAGCGCGGCCCGGATTCCCTGCTGCCGCCCGATGCCATCGCCGAGAATTACTGGAACCTGCACGCGCAGCCGCGCGGCGCGTGGACCCACGAGCTCGACCTGAGGCCCTGGGTGGAAAGGTTTTGAAGAGCCTCGCGCCCCCGGGCGACGTGCGCGGCCAGTGCGACACGGTGGGATACGCGACGACGCGCGAGGCGATGGCGAAGGTGTGGGAGCTCTCCGCGACGCCGCCGGCGCCGGAGTCCTTCGGCGCCACGGTCGCTCCCGGCGTGTACGGCGCGATCGGCCCGCACGACGACTACATCTACACGGCGCGCGTCTATCGCGGGATCTTCCCGCTCGTCACCGCGAAGACCGTGGTGATCGTGGGCGTGTTCCACCGCTACCGGAAGTTCGGGGCGCGCGACCAGCTCGTGTTCGATTCGTACCGCGCGTGGAGCTCGCCCGACGGCGAGATCGCCGAATCGCCGCTGCGCGAGGAGCTGATCGCGGCGCTCCCGGAGGGCATGGCGGTGCAGGACAACGCCGCCCACGACATGGAGCACAGCGTCGAGGGCATCGCGTATTTCCTGAAGCATGCGCGCGCCGACGTGGAGATCGTGCCGGTGATCGTTCCCGCCGCGTCGTTCGAGCGATTGTCGGAAGAGGCCGCATCGCTGGGAAAGGCGCTCGCGGCCTCGATGAAGAAGCGCGGCTGGCAGCTGGGGCGCGACGTGGCGATCGTGATCTCGGCCGACGGCACGCATTACGGCGAGGACTTCAGGTTCACGCCCTACGGAGAAGGCGGCGTGAAGGCGCTCGATCGCGCCGTCGATGACGATCGCAAGCTCATGCGCGACACGTTGGGCGGAATGATCTCGGCGGAGAAGGCGCGCGCCTTCTACGCGACAGTCGTCGATCCCGCCGATCCCGACCAGTATCGCCGCACGTGGTGCGGAAGATTCTCGGTGACGCTGGGCACGATGCTGGTGGACGAGACGGCGCGCGCGTTGGGCCTGTCCACGCCCCGCGCCGTGCCCGTGGCCCTCGGCGTGAGCGTCGATACGCCCGAGCTCGCGGTGCGCGAGCTGGGTGTCGCGCCCACCAACCCCGCGAACCTATATCATTTCGTGACCCATCCCGCGCTCGCTTACGTGCCGGGAACGTGAACAGGAGAAAGTATGGCGATCCCGATGTATCAGGCCGCGGTTCCGACGATCACCCGCGCGTTGAAGAACCTCGCCGACGTGACGGCGAAAGGGCAGCAGCACGCCGAGGCGAAGAAGATCCCGCCCGAGGCGCTCATCAACTTCCGCCTCTATCCGGACATGCTGCCGTTCGTGAAGCAGATCCAGATCGCGAGCGACACCGCCAAGGGCGGCTGCTCGCGCCTCGCGGGCGTGGAGCCGCCTTCGTTCGCCGACGACGAGACGACGTTCCCGCAGCTGATCGAGCGGCTGCGCAAGACAGTCGCTTATCTAGACACGTTGAAGCCCGAGCAGATGGAAGGCGCCGAGTCGCGCACCATCACGTGGACGGTGCGCGGCAACGAGCGCTCGATGATCGGGCAGCAGTACCTCCTGAACCACGTGCTGCCCAACGTCTTCTTCCACTGCACCACCGCCTACGACATCCTTCGGCACAACGGCGTGGAGCTCGGGAAGATGGATTTCCTCGGCAAACCCTGAACGCTACGCGCCGGCCTTCGCGGCCTTGAGCGGGGCGAGGTCGGCGTCCGCGCCCTTCCAGATCGCGAGGAGCGCCTCGTAGGCCGCATCGGCCTCGGCTTTCCTGCCCTGCTTCGCGAGAGCGCGCGCGACTCCGAGCCGCGCGAGCGGCGCGAGGATGAAGTTGAGCACGAGGCCCGGATGGTCGAGGAGCTTCTGGAACTCGGCCTCGGCGTCGGCGTATCTTCCCGCGCCCATGTACGCCTCGCCGCGCAGGAACGCGGGATACATCATGCCCAGGCAGGTCACTTCGCCGGTGGCGAGCTCGAAGGCGGCCGCGGGCTCGAGCAGCCGCAGCGCCTCGCTCCAATCCTTGCGCTGCAGCGCGTGCGCGGCGCGGATGGAGGGAATCCAGTAGTGGTGCGCGAGTGTCGCGTGGGGATGGTCCTTCTCGATGCCCGAGACGATCTCGAGGGCGCGCGATCCGTCGCCGGTGCGCGCGAAGGCGAGCGCGGCATAGAGGCGCACGTCGCGTCCGCTGGACAGCGTGAACGTCGCGTCCGCGGCCTGCTTCGCCGCGGCCGCATTGCCCAGCTCCGCTTCGCGAAGCGCCGCCACCGCCTGCCACGTGGCCGCGGTCTCCGGCGCATCCGCCTTCTGCGCCGATTCCACCGCGCGCCGCGAGAGCTCGCGCGAGGCGTTGATGCGGCCGTAGTACGCCTCGGTGTTGGCCTCGGTCGCGAGCAGCAGGTCGTCCTCGCCGGGGCGGCCGGCCACCGCGATCACGTGCCGGCGCATCGCGACGGGCTCCGACTGCAGGAACGCCGCGTAGTAGGCGAGCTGGTGCACGAAGAACGCGTCGAACCCGTCGTTCAGCGTCCGCTCGATCACCGCGCGCGCTTCCGCGTGGCGCTCGAGGGCGAGCAGGGCGATCGCGAGGTTGCCCGCGAGGATGGCGCTTCTCTCGGTCTCGGCCGCGTATGCGGCGTGCTTGAGGGCCTGCTCCCAGCGCCCGAGCTTCGCGTACTGCCAGCCGAGGTTGAGCGAGGCGGTGCGGTCGCGCGGATAGGTGCGCTGCCAAAGCTCGAGGGAACGCACCGCTTCGTACACGTCGCCATCGACGTAGTCGTGGTAGAAGGCCTCGATCCGGTAGCGCTCGCGCTCGCCGGCCTTGTCGCGCAGCGCGTAGCTCTTCTTCATGAACTCGGCCGAGCGCGTGGTCTGCCCCATGTTCCCGTACATCGAGGCGAGGGCGCTGTGGGCCGAGGCGAAATCCGGGTCGAGCTCGATGGCGCGCAGCATCTCGGGCACCGCCACCGCTTCGCCCTTCTCCCACCAGAGCGAGCGGCCCAGCGCGTAGGCCTTCAGCGCTTCGAACGAAGGCGTGGCCACTTCGGCGAGCGGAATGGAATAGCGCTGCACCGACGCGATCGACTCGCCCAGCGTGCTGCGAAGCGCGAGGGCCGCCTTGTCGAGCGCGGCGATCACTTCGCCCTTCCCGTGGGCGCGCGCCTGCTCGGAGGCGAGGATGTCGCCTTCGGTGTCCACGGCCTGCAGCCCGATCACGTAGTCGTCGCCCAGCGAGAAGATGGAGCCCGACACCATCGCCTTGGCGCCCGCGCGGCGGCACAGCTCGAAGGCCGCGTCTCCGTTCACGGGCAGGTCCGTGGGGCGCCCCATGAGGCGCAGCGTCGAATGAACGCGCCGGTCGGCGAGCACGTCCACGTACGGCGATTGCGCAAGGTGCAGCGCGAGCGCCTGCTTGAGCGATCCGTCGAAGGACGAATCGCCCGTCTGGTTGTCGATGTCGGCGATGAGCACCGTGTCCTTCTCGGTGATCTTCGGGACGTTTCTCATCGGCATGACTGTTCGTTCATGGGTTGGCGGACCGCCGCCTGACGCCGGTGAGCGTAGCACACGGGCGTATCATCGAGGCTGTCATCGCCCGGAGAAGGCCATGTTCGTCCATTCACTGCCCACCACGCCCGCCGTCGACGAGATCCAGCGCGCCAAGGTCCAGCTCGCCGCGGCGCTGCGCCTCGCGGTGTTCCACGAGCTCGAGGAAGGCATCGACAATCATTTCACGGCGACGGTGCCCGGGCGCAAGGGCCAGTACCTGATCCTGCCCTTCGGCCTGCACTGGTCCGAAGCTCGGGCGAGCGACATGATCATCTTCGACGACGAGGGCAGGACCGTCGAGGGCAACGCGAAGTGCGAGCTTTCCGCCTGGTGCATCCATGCGCCCATCCATCGCATCAAGGGCGCGAACGTCGTGCTGCACACGCACCAGACGTGGGCCACGTCGCTCAACATGCTGAAGGACAATCGCCTGCTTCCGGCCACGCAGACCGCGGCCTTCCTCACCGACCTCATCGCCTACGACGACGAGTACCAGGGCACCGCCGACTTCCCCACCGAGGGCGAGCGCCTCGCCGCCGCCATGGGCGACAAGCCCATCGTGTTCCTGAAGAACCACGGCGTGCTCGTCACGGGTGCCAGCATCGCGCAGGCGTACAAGCGCCTCTACAAGCTCGAGCGCGTCTGCCGCATGCAGATGCTGGCGCTCGCCACGGGCCGGCCCATCAACGTGCTCTCCGACGAGGTGATCGCCGCGGTGAGGGCGCCCGCCGAGATGGAATCGCACTCGGCCGAGGAGCGCGATGAGCTCTTCTTCGAGGCGATGATGCGGGTGATGGACCGGGAGAATCCGGGCTACGCGCGCTGAGGCTAGACGCGCGCGCGATGCGGCAAGGTGTCATGCACGCAAACCCGGGCGCGGTATAGGATCGCGACATGGAGCTCTCAGGCCCGCCGCTGACGCCGCCGCGCGTCCCGCCGATGACGCGCCGGATGGGGCGCATCGGCTTCCTGCGTGCGTTCTCGCGCAATCCCCTGGAGGTGCTGCCGGCCGCCGCGTACGAGGAGGATTTCTTCGACGGCGGCACGGGAAAGTCTCCGCGCGTGTGGGTGAGCGCCCCGGCGCTCATCAAGGCGGTGCTCCTCGACGAGCGCGACAAGTTCCGCAAGATCCAGCAGATCAAGCTCCTTTCGCCGCTGCTGGGCAAGGGCATCCTCACGAGCGAAGGCGCCGACTGGAAGTGGCAGCGGCAGGCATCGGCGCCGATGTTCCGTCCGCAGGACCTGGTGGCCTTCGTGCCCGCGTTCGTGCGCGCGGCCGACGCGACTGTCGCGCGATGGCGGGCGGCGGGCGAGGGCGCGGTGCAGCCGATCGACGAGGACATGACGCGCGCCACCTTCGACGTGATCGCTTCCACGCTGCTTCCGTCGAAGGACGAGATCTTTGCCCGCACGGTGCAGGAATCCATCTCGACGCTGCAGCGCTACGGCGGCTGGGACATCATGTACGCGTCGCTGAACGTGCCGCGCTGGGTGCCCAAGCCCGGGATGTTCGACGAGCCGCGCGCGGTGCTTCGCCTGCGCTCGGCGGTGATGGCCCTCATGCGCGAGCTTCGCGACAAGCGCCGCGACGGCTCGGGGCCCGACGACCTGATGAGCCGCCTCATCGCCGCGCGCGATCCGGAGAGCGGCCGCGCCATGGACGACGAGCAGCTCGTGGACAACCTGCTCACGTTCTATCTCGCCGGCCACGAGACCACGGCGAAGGCGCTCACGTGGACGCTCTACCTTCTTTCGCGCTCGCCCGCGTGGGCCGGTGAGCTGGTGGACGAGATCGCGCGCGTGACGGGCGGAAATCCCGTGCGCGGCGAGCACATCGACAAGCTCGTGCTCACGCAGCAGGTGCTCAAGGAATCGATGCGCCTTTATCCGCCCGTGCCGATGATGACGCGCCAGGCCGTGGCCGACGCGCGCATCGGCGAGCGCGCCGTCGCGAAGGGCACCTCGGTGCTGATGTCCATCTTCGCGATCCATCGGCACGGCAAGCGCTGGGAGCGGCCGCACGAATTCGATCCCACGCGCTTCGCGCCTTCGCGCGAGGCGGCGATCCCGCGCTACCAGTACATGCCCTTCGGCGCCGGCCCGCGCATCTGCATCGGCATGCCCTTCGCGATGATCGAGGCCACCGCGATCCTCGCCACACTCCTCCAGCACGCGAGCTTCGAGTGGGCCGGCCACGAAGAACCCGTCCCCGTGGCGCGCGTCACGCTGATCCCCAATGGCGGGATGCCGATGAAGGTGGCGCTTCGCTAGGAAGCCTTCGTCATCTTCGCCTTGAACATCGTCACCCACTGGCCCTGGTTCTGCATTTCGCTCCAGGCTTCGTAGCTGTCGGCGCCTTGAAGGGTCCAGCGCACGCGCAGGGTCATCGACTGGCCGCCCGCCACGTAGGTGGCCGTGGGGAAGACGATGACGCCGTCGCCGGGCTCGACGGTGCCGCGCATGATGCCGCCGGCGTTCTCGACGTAGAGGTACTCGATCTTCTTCGCGGCGGAGTCGTAGTAGTACGTGGTCTCGCCCACGTAATCGGGCTGGCCCGGCGTTTTCACGGTGTGCACGTCGCGAAGCGCCTTGCCGGAAAGCATCCACGTGAAGCAATGCTCGTCCATGTCGTTGCCGCGCACCGTTCCCTTGAAGCAGTGGCCCGCGAGGAACGCCATGGGCTCGAGCGGATTGGCGGGGGCATCGGCGGCGGCGGCGCCGGCAGCCGCGAGGACGGCGGGCACGAGAATTCCGAGGGCAGTCTTCATCTGCGTCTTCCTTTTCGTTGGACCTTGGTGAGGGGCGCGCCGGCGAGCAGCGCGAAGTAGTTGCGTAGCTGGGCCACGGAGCGGTCGAAGTAGCCCACGTCGCGATGGGTGCGCGACTGCATCACGGCGCCTTCCATCGTGGTGAGGACGAACTCGGCGAGCGCGCGCCGGTGCACCGACTTCGGGATGCGATCGCCCGCCGCCTCGAGGCAGCCCTCGATCGCGGCCACCCACGCCTCGAAATTCTTCGCGAGCGCCGCGCGCACCGGCGGATCGGGCTCGTGGATCTCGAGCGCGAGCGAGCCGATGGGGCAGCCGTAGGTGCACTTCGTCATGACGATGCCCTGGCGATAGCGCGCGAGGAGGGCGAAGATGCGCTCCACGGGATCGGCCACGCCCTTCCACGCGGGTTCGAGCAGCATCGGCCCGATGCCCTGGTGATACGCGTCCAGCACGGCGAGCAGCAGATCCTGCTTGCCGGGGAAGAAGTGGTAGAGGCTGCCGCTGTTCACCTTCGCCTTCTGCAGCACATCGGCCACGCTCGTGGAGTCGTAGCCCTTCTCCCAGAAGAGTGTCATCGCGGTCGTCACGAGGCGTTCGCGGGTGGCGTGGGAGGCGTTGGGCTTCATGAGTTGATTGATCGTTCAACCAAGACGATACCGGCGCGGCCGCGGCGTGTCAAGCGAGGCGGGCTTCACGCCCCGGCTCGATCGGCTAGCGGGTCAGGCTTCTTCCCATGTCTCGGCGCTGGCGCCGGCGAGCGCCCGCACGCGCTCCTCGTCCTTGGCGAACTCGGCGGCGGGGCCCTCGTACACGATGCGTCCATCGTCGAGCACGAACGCGCGGTCGGCGATCTCCACCGCGGCGCGGACGTTCTGCTCAACGAGCAGCACCGACATGCCTTCGTTCTTCATCTTCACCACGATGTCGAAGACGTCGCGCACGATGAGCGGGGCGAGGCCCTGCGAGGGCTCATCGAGGAAGAGGAGCCTGGGATTGAGCACGAGCGCGCGGCCGATGGAGAGCATCTCCTGCTCGCCGCCGGACAGCTGCCGCCCCTTGTTGCCCTTGCGCTCGGCGAGGCGCGGAAAAAGCTCGTACACCTTCTTCGGCGTCCACGGCCCCTTGCGCTCGACCGGCACCTTGAGGTTCTCGTCCACCGTGAGGTTGGGAAAGACGCGGCGGCCTTCGGGTACGTACCCGACGCCCGAGGCCGCGATCCTGAAGGGCGTCCATCCCGCGACCTCGTGCCCGAACATCTTCACGCTGCCCTTCATCTGCTTCATGAGGCCCATCAGCGAGCGGATCGTGGTGCTCTTGCCCGCGCCGTTGCGGCCCAGCAGCGTCACCATCTCGCCTTCGTTCATGTCGAGCGAGACGCCGTGCAGGATGTGGCTCTTGCCGTAGAAGGCATGCACGTCGTGCACTTCGAGGATCTTGCTCATGCGGCCTTCCCGAGGTAGGCCGCCTGCACGGCCTCGTTCTTCCCGATCTCGTCGGGCGTGCCCTCGGCGAGCACCGCGCCCTCGGCGAGCACCATGATGCGGTCGGCGAGATGGAAGATCACGCGCATGTCGTGCTCCACCAGCATGATCGTGAGCTTCGAGTCCTTGTGAAGGCTGCGGATCAGCTTGGTGACGTGATAGGTCTCCTGGTCGCCCATGCCGGCGGTGGGCTCGTCCAGCAGCAGCAGCCGGGGCTTCAACGCGATCGACATCATGATCTCGGTGGCGCGCTGGTCGCCGTGGGAGAGCTCGCCCACGAGGCGGTCGCCCTTGCCTTCGAGGCCGCCCATCGACATCAGCTCCTCGATGCGCGCGGCGGTCGCGGCCTTGTCGGCCTTCGACATCCACGGCGAGAGCTCGCGGCCCGCGGCCACTTCCACCGGCACGCGCAGGTTCTCGCGCACCGTGAGCTCGGGGAAGATCTCGGTCACCTGGAACGTGCGCGCCATGCCGAGCTTCACGCGCTTGTGCTCGGCCATCGCGGTCACGTCGCGGCCTTCGAAGAGGATCGTGCCCGCGGTGGGCGGGAAGAATCCGCTGATGAGGTTGAAGAACGTGGTCTTGCCCGCGCCGTTGGGGCCGATGATCGCGCGAAGCTCGCCCGGCTCCACCTTGAGCGAGACGTCGTTCACGGCGACGAGCTTGCCGAACTGCTTGGTGGCGTTGCGGATCTCCAGGACGCTCATGCCGTGCCCTTTCGCTTGAGGATGCCGAGCACGCCACGGGGGAAGAACAGCACGACCAGCACGAAGAACATGCCGATGAACGACATCCAGTTCTCCGTGCGCGAGGACACGTAGTCCTGCAGCACCACGAAGATCGCCGCGCCGATGAGCGGGCCCCAGAAGGAACGCATGCCGCCCAGCACCGCCATGATCACGAAGTTGCCCGATTGGTCCCAGCGAAGGGCGCGCGGATCGGTGAAGTTCTGCAGCAGCGCGTAGAGCGTGCCGGCGACCGCGGCGAAGGAGCCCGAGACCACGAACGAGATCCAGATGTGCCTGTCCACGGGGATGCCGAGGAAGCGCGCGCGCCGCTCGTTCTCGCGGATCGCGATGAGCGTGCGGCCGAAGGGTGAGCGGATCAGCGCCGCCATGATGCCCACCGCCGCCGCGAAGACCGCCAGCACGACGTAGTAGTAGATCTTGTCGTGCTCGAGGATCTCGAGCTTCGTGAATCCCAGGTCGATGGCCTGGCGCTTCCAGCCCGTGAGCCCGTCGTCGCCGCCGGTCACGTTGTTCCAGCGGAAGGCGATGAAGTAGAACACCTGCCCGAAGGCGATCGTCACCATCGCGAAGTACACGCCGCGCCGCTTGATGATGAGCGCTCCCACGATCATCGCCGCCACTGCGCCCACCGCCAGGCCCGTGAGGATCGCGAGCGGCGTGCTGGGGTAGACGTACTTGATCATCATGCCCGCGGCGTAGGCGCCGAGGCCGAAGTACGCCGCGTGGCCGAACGAAAGGACGCCTGTGAAGCCCAGCAGGAAATTCAACGCCATCGCCGCGAGCCCGAGGATCACGACGCGGCTCGCGAGCTCCGTGTAGCCGCCCACCGCGTTCATCCAGTAGGGCATGGTGAGCAGCAGCGCCCACACGAGCGCGTTCTGCCAGTGCTCCTTGAGGGTGGCGTTCATTGCAGCCGGCCCTCCTCGCCCAGGAGCCCCCGCGGCCGGATGAGGAGCACGAGGCCCATCATGATGTACATCACGGCCTCGGTGGCCGACGGGAAGAACACCGTCGTCACGCCCGAGGCCACGCCGATCAGCAGTCCGCCTAGCAAGGTGCCCGGAAGGCTTCCCAGGCCGCCCACGATGATCGCGACGAAGGAGGGCATGATCAGCGAGGTGCCGATGGTGGGCTCCAGTCCCAGCATTCCGGCGGCGAGCACGCCCGCGAGGCCCGCGAGGTAGATGCCCAGGCCGAAGTTGAGGTTCCTCAGGATCTGCACGTTCACGCCGAGCGTGGAGACGGTCTCGAGGTCCATCGTGCCCGCGCGGATGCGCATGCCCAGGCGCGTGCGGTTGAGGATGTAGAAGAGGCCGCCCACCGCCACCGCGACCAGGCCCACCATGAAGAGGCGATAGCCCGTGAGGAAGAAGAATTCGTTCGAGAGCGGCGTGGTGAGCGCCTCGGGGATCGGGAAGGGCACGCTCTGCGCGCCCCAGATGTAGCGCGAGCCGTCCTCGAGCACGTAGGCGAGGCCGAACGTGAGCAGGAGGCTGTAGAGCGGGTCGCGCCCGTAGAGCGGCCGGATGAGGATGCGCTCGACGATGAGGCCGATGATCGCCGTGAGAAAAGGGGCGATCGCCAGCGCGCCCCAGAAGCCCACGTGCGGCAGCAGCGTGTAGGCGATGTAGGCGCCCAGCGCGAGGAACCCCCCGTGCGCGAAGTTGATCACGCCCGAGAGGTTGAGGATGAGGGACAGCCCCAGCGCCATGAGCGCGTAGAACGCGCCCACGATGAGGCCGTTGAAGGTATTGAAGAGGATCAGCTGGGTCATGATGCAAAGGCGGCCCCGAAGGGCCGCCCTATGTGGTGGTCAGTGGAGAAGCTTACGCCGGCCAGGTCATCTTGCAGCCGGTCTCTTCGAGCGTGCCGGCCGCGTCCTCGCCCTTCACGACAGTCGTGACCTTGAACAGGTCCTCGGGGTCGGAGCCTTTCGCCTGCGCGTGGCCGACGAAGAGGTTCGGGATCAGCTGGTTCTGGCCCGCGCGGTAGAACGGCTGGTCGGGCATGAGGCCCACCTCCGGCGGAAGCTTCATTCCCTGCATCGCCTTGGCCATCTTCACCGCGTCGAGCGACTTCGCGGCGTTGGCGCCGAGCGCGCAGCTCCACGTGGAGGCGAAACCGAACCACGTGCGCGCCGTGGGAACGTGCCCGCCGGTCTTCTTGCGGATCGCCTCGACGAATTCCTTCACGTGCGGGACGTTGGGCTGGTTCCAGTACCACTCGAACACCCACGTGCCGATGCGCGCTTCCGGCGGCAGGCCGATCAGCGGCTCGAGCTCCTGCTGGGCGCCGGCGAGGTGGAAGCGCTTCTCCAGGCCGAACTGCACGGCCTGCTTGAGCGCGTTGATCATGTCGTTGCCCTGCACGAGGAAGATGATCACGTCGGGCTTGGCGGCCTGCGCCTTGATGAGGTACGACGAGAAGTCCGTCGTGCCGAGCGGCGTGAGGTCCGCGCCGATCTTGGTCACCCCGAGCTTGGCTCCCGCGTTCTCGAGGCCCGCCTGCAGCGTGTGGCCGAAGGCGTAGTCGGGCGTGATGTAGTACCACTTCTTGCCGCCGTCCCTCACCAGCGCGGGCGCCACGGCGTTGGCTTCCATCTGCGTGGTGTTGCACACGCGGAAGACGTTCCAGTGGCAGGTCTTTCCGGTGACCGCGTCCGTATGCCCGCCGGGCACGATGTGCAGGACGCCCTTCTCGCTGCTCACGTCCGCCATGGCGAGCGCGAGCGCGGAGTTCACGTTGCCCAGGAGGAAGTTCACGTTGTCGCGCTCGATCAGCTTGCGCGCCTTCTGAACCGCCGTGCCTGCGTCGCCGCTCGTGGAGTCTTCGACCAGCAGCTTCACCGGGCGGCCCAGGATTCCGCCCTTGGCGTTGATCTGCTCGATGGCGAGCTCGCAGCCGTGCAGCTCGTTGCCGCCCACGGCCGCGTAGGTGCCGGTGAGGGGATTGTCGAGGCCGATCTTCACCGGCTCCTCGCCGCGGGCCGAGATGATGAAGGGGCCCGTGAGTTGCAATGCGCCCGCAGCGGCCGCGGCCTTGATGACCGTGCGGCGGCTGAACCCGTTCTTGCCCTGCGAATTCCCGTCCGACATGCGCTCCTCCGGTGTGTGTGTATTGGTCCCGACAGTGCCGAGAAAGCTAGCACACAACGCACCGCAGCATTCGAACCAAACGCTAAGGGGTCTTTCTATCGCGGTACGAACTATTTTGGTGCGTGTCGGGCGAGGATCGCCTCGATCTCGTCCATGATCCGGTTCATGCGGGCGGCGACGGCGTCGTAGGGGGCGCTGGTGGCCATGTCGATGCCGGCCGCCTTCACCAGCTCATACGGGTAGTTCGAGGCGCCGGCGGAGATGAGGCGGCGGTACTTCTCGAGCGCCCCCGGCTCACCTTTCAATATCCTGTCGGCGAACAGAGCCGAAGCTGAAATGGATGTCGCGTACTGGAACACGTAGAAGTCGTAGTAGAAGTGCGGGATGTAGGCCCATTCCACGCAGTACAGGTCGTCGATCTTCATCACGCCCTGGGCCTCGCCGTGGTAGCGGCGCAGGATCTCGCCGTAGATGCGCGTGAAGTCCGCGCCCGTGAGCGGCTCGCCGCGGTCGGCGATCTCGTGGATCTTCTGCTCGAACTCGCCGAACATCGCCTGGCGGAAGAAGGTGCCGCGCAGGTTCTCCAGCGCCGAGCCCAGGTAGAGCAGGCGCTCGTCGTCGTCCTTCGCGTTCTTCAGCGCGTACTCGAGCAGCAGGTTCTCGTTCAGCGTCGAGGCGATCTCCGCCACGAAGGTCGCGTAGTTCGAGTTGGCGAAGGCCTGGGTCTTGTTGGTGTAGTACGAGTGCATCGCGTGGCCCCACTCGTGGGTCATGCCCGACACCGAGTCGTAGTTGTCCACGTAGTTCTGCAGCACGTACGGGTGCACGTCGTAGGCGGAGCCGGCCATGTGCGCGCCCGATTGCTTGTGCGGCCGCGGATAGACGTCCATCCAGCGGCTGTCCACGCCCTTCTTCATCGCCTCGACGTAGTCCTCGCCCAGCGGCTTCACCGCCGCGAGCATCATCGAGACGCCCTCGTCCAGCGGGAACTTGCGGTCCGATTTCACGAGCGGCGGATAGATGTCGTAGTAGCGCATGTCGGTGACGCCCAGCATCTTCGCGCGCAGGCGGAAGTAGCGGTGCAGCGTGGGCAGGTTGGCGTTCGCGCTCTTGATGAGCGCGTCGTACACCGAGCGCGGCAGGTTGTTCGCATCCAGCGCCGCCGTCATCGAGTCGGGATAATGCCTCGCCTTGGCGACGACGAGGTTCTCCTTGAGGTCGTTGTAGAGCAGCGTGCCGAGCGTGCTCTCGAACTGCTTCCACGTGCCGAAGAACGTGTCGAAGGCCTTCTTGCGCTCGGCGCGGTCGGCGGCTTCGCGCTCCTTCTCGTACACGGGCTGGTCGAGCTTCTCCTGCCTGCCGCCCGATTCGAACGACGGCCACGGCATGTCGGAGCTGACGAAGATCTGGTACGCGTTGTACGCGTCGCCCTGCGTGAGCGAGAAGATCCCCATCAGCTTCTCGCCCTTGGCGTCGAGCGTGTGCGGCGCCGAGCGCAACGTGTCGTCGACGATGTGGCGATAGACCGCGAGCTTGGGCTCTTGCTTGAAGAAGCCGTCGAGCTTGGCCTTGCCCATGGCGATGATCTCGGGCGCGACGAACGCGGTCTCCTCGGAGATCTTCGAGCCCACGTTTCCCGCCTTGGCGTTCATCGACTGGAAGGCGGGATTGGCGCTGTCGCCCGACTGGGACTCGGAAGCGAAGGTGCTCATCTTCGACGAGCGTTCGAGGATCGAGTACTCGAGGTCGAGGCACTCGCGGAGCTTCTTCGCCGAGGAGGCGAGCTTGCCGCGGCATTTCCCGAGGGTGGCGAGGTCCTTCTCGATGCGCGCGACGTCGTCGTTCCAGGCCGCCTCGCTCGCGTAGATGTCGGCGAGGTTCCAGGTGTCGCGCAGGCGCACCTCGTCGGCGGCAAAAGAGTTACCAATTGTTGCGGCAAGCAGCGCCGGCAGCGCGGCGGCGAGGATCTTCTTCATGAGAGGGGCGCCCGATGGGAAGGCCGCCATTCTCGGGCGATCTCCCGGCCTGTGCAACGGGAATTTTGTTACCTCAGCCGTGGGGCCAGAGCCATGCGAAGGCGACCGCGTTGAGCGTGGCGTAGATGGCCGCGTCCAGGAGCTCCATGGCGACGCTGTGCCACGGCTTGGACATCCAGATGCCCTGCGTCACGCTGCCCGCCCCGTAGGCGACGAACACGACGGTGCCCACCACGCGGCACACGGCAAGGAAGCTCGCGCCCGGATGCAGCGCATGCGCCGCGAGGTAGCCCGCGATCGCCGCCACGCCGAGCGAGAACACGAACCATTGCGCGAGGGCCGCGCCCATGGTGGGCGGCCCCGGGGCCTTCAGGGTCACGAAGCCCACGGGCCCCTCGACGAACTTCTTCCGCATCTCCTCGCTGCCGAACTCCTTCATGTCCTTCGCGTACGGGATCACGTAGAGGCCGGGGCTCGCGTTGGCCGCGCGGATCGCGGCGCGCACGTTGTCCTCGCCGGCAAATTGGCGGTAGTCGGACTTGTGCCACATGATCACCATGTGGATCACGCTGCTCGCGGCGAACACGAGCACGGCGGACAGCACGATCGGCATCCAGAGCTCGGCGATGAACGACATGGCTCCCCCTTTCACATGTTCCGGAACAGCGGCATGAACGTGAGGCTCACCGCGAGCGTCTCCGGGCGGCCCTTGAGGCGTATCGTGCCACGGCCCGTCTCGTCGCGTGTGACGCCCGCGATCGCGCGCAGGTTCACGATCGTGGCGCGGTGGACCTGCTTGAACCGCGCCGGATCGAGCACGTCGAGCAGCTCCCGGATCGACTTGCGGATGAGCGCCTCGCCCTCCGCGGTGGCGACGACCGTGTACTTGTCCTCGGCCTTGAAGTAGGCCACGTCCGCCACGAGGATGAGCTTCGTTTCCTTGCCGACGCTCGCGGTGATCCATTCGAAGGCGGCCTTCGCGGGCGCCGCGGGTATCTGGACCCGGAGCTCCTCGAGGATCGCGGCGAGGCGCCCCGTGTCGGAAGCGCCCGAGGCGAGGCGCGATTTCAGGCGCGCCACCGTGGCCGCGAGCCGATCGGGCACGATGGGCTTGAGGAGATAGTCCACGGCGCCGCGGTCGAACGCGTCGATGGCGTACTGGTTGTAGGCGGTCACGAACACGACCTGCGTGGCGGGGCTCGCCTCGGCCGCGGCGGTCGCGACCTCCATGCCCGTAAGGCCCGGCATCCGGATGTCGAGGAACGCGATGTCGGGCTTGTGCGTCGCGATCGCTTCCAGGGCGCTGGCGCCGTCATCGCAGGCGGCCGCGACCTCGAGCTCGGGCCAGGCGCGCGCGAGCGACGCGACGAGGTCTTCGCGAAGCAGCGTTTCGTCCTCGGCGACGATGCACTTAGGCATTGGGCACCTTCGGGACCGTGATCGTCGCGGCGACGCCGTTGGGGAAATTCGCCACGATGGAGAAGCTCGCGGCGTCGCCGTAGATGAGGCGCAGGCGCTCCCGCACGTTCGTGAGCCCGATGCCGGTGCCGCCGCCGTCCTGCGAGAATCCGCGCCCGTCGTCGGCCACGATGATGGAGGCATTCTCGCCGGCATCGCGGGCGAAGATCCAGATGGTGCCGCCGCGCGGCACCGGCTCGAGCCCGTGCTTGATGGCGTTCTCCACGAGCGTCTGCAGCATCATGGGCGGAAGCGGCACGCCCTTGAGCGCATCGGGCACCTGGAGCTGCACCGCGAGCCGCTCGCCCATGCGGATCCTGAGGATCTCGAGATAGGCGCGCGCGCGCTCGACCTCCTCGCCGATCGAGGAGAGCGAGTCCTCGGCGCGCGGCAGCGAGTGGCGCAGGTACACGATCAGGTGCCCCAGCATGAGATCGGCGCGGGCGGGGTCGCTTCGCGTGAGCACCTGCGCCGAGGCGAGCGTGTTGTAGAGGAAGTGCGGCTCGACCTGCGCGTGCAGGAGGTTGAGCTTCGCCACCGTGAGCTCCTTTTCGGTCGCGCTCTCGCGCGCCTGCGCTTCCTCGCCCTTGCGCCGTTCGGCCACGCGCCGCGTGATGGCGCGCGAGATGGCTTCCAGGTTCTCGAGGTTCGTCCCGTGGTCGACCCTGAACCAGTCCACCCAGGCGCCGCTGTCGGGCTCGGTGAAGACCGTGATGCTGCTCGTGCCGTCGCGGGGCGTCACGATCGCGCGGACCAGGTTGTGGCGCGCGCCTTCGGAGGCGGGGACGGGCTTGCGCCCCGACTTGCCGCCCGAATAGGGACTCATCGCGCGGACCCGCGCATAGATCTGCAGGCTGTCGCGCGTGCTCTCGACGGATGCGACGAACGGCAGCTCGCGGATGGCGCCATCGACGAGGTCGAAGGCTTCCGCGGTGGCAAACGGGACCTCGAACTGGCGGCGGTGGCGGCTTTCCAGGGAGGCGTCGCCCGCGATGAGCCGCACGCGGCGGACATGGGAGATCGTGATCACGGCCACGTACGCGAGCGAAATCGCGACCCCGATGAGCGCCGTGCTCGCGATGCCGAACCCCATCAGGAAGCCGGTGGCGATGAACGCGAGGAAGAACGCGACCAGCCACGCGAAGAGGATCCGGCCCACGAAGAAGAACGTCGTCGTCATGGCACGCAGGATAGCAAGGGCGCGCACCTCGCCGGGGGGCGATCCGATGAACCAGGGGAAAACGGGGGCGAAATCAGGCCCGGCGGGAACGAACGTGGGAGCGAATGAGGGTTCTAACGTTCTTGCGCACGCCGTCGCGGGCGCGGTCGACGAGGGAGAGGCGCACGAGGCCCGCCAGGAACACGAGCGTATCGAGGGCCGCGAGGCGCGGGGTGAATTCCGGGGCGAGCTCCCGCGCCTTGCGCGCCTCGGCGTACGCCTGCTCGAGGGACTTGGCAAGGCGGTCGTTGTTGCGGCGCATGTCGGCGAGCTCGGCGACCAGGTCGTCGGCG
>DATJVS010000027.1:0-5258 GCA_035501715.1 Usitatibacter sp. | reverse complement strand
CGGAACTCCGCGTCGTAGACCTCCTGGAAGATATTCTTGAAGCGACCGTCGTACACCTTGAGGATCGTGTTCTTGGTCGACAGGTACACCGGGTACTTGCGGTCGAGCGCGTAGTTGAAGCACGCCTGCGCGAAACCGCGGATCGAGGCGTCCAGGTTGTACATCGCCATCGCCACGCCCGCGCCGGGCGCCTGGAAGACCTCACGCTCGATGGGAGCGCTGCCGTCCTTGGGCTGGAAGATGATCCTGAGCGTGCCGGCGCCTTCGAACTTGATGTCGGTGGCGCGATACTGGTCGCCGAAGCCGTGGCGCGCGACGACCACGGGCTTGTTCCAGTGCTGCACCAGGCGCGGCACGTTCTGGCAGATGATCGGCTCGCGGAAGATCGTGCCGTCGAGGATGTTGCGGATGGTCCCGTTGGGGCTCCTCCACATCTGCTTCAGGTTGAATTCCTTCACGCGCGCCTCGTCGGGCGTGATTGTCGCGCACTTCACGGCCACGCCGTATTTCTTGGTCGCGTTGGCCGAATCGATCGTCACCTGGTCGTTGGTGGCGTCGCGCTGCTCGATGCCCAGGTCGAAGTACTTGAGGTCGATGTCGAGATAGGGAAGGATCAGCTTCTCGCGGATGCGTTGCCAGATGATCCGCGTCATCTCGTCGCCGTCCATCTCGACGACGGGGTTCTTCACCTTGATCTTGTTCATTGGGACTCCGGGAGGGATATTCGACTGCAGAACCGAAAAATTATAGCAAAGCGACCCCGCGCGATTCCCGGGGCCGCGCGCGTGATCCTCCTCAACAAGCCGTATGGAGTGATCTGCCAGTTCAGCCCGAGCGGCGGAAAGCCCACGCTCGCCGATTTCGTGGACGTGCGCGACGTCTATCCGGCCGGCCGTCTCGACACCGACAGCGAAGGCCTCGTGGTGCTCACCAACGACGGGGGGTTGCAATCCCGCATCGCCTCGCCGCGCCACAAGCTCGAGAAGGTGTACTGGGTGCAGGTGGAAGGCACCCCTTCGGCGGACGCCCTGGGGTCCCTGGAGGCGGGCGTTGCCCTGGCCGAGGGCCCCACGCTGCCGGCTCGCGCGCGCCTCGTGGCGGAGCCCGCAGGGCTCTGGGACCGCCATCCCCCCATCCGCGTGCGCAAGGCCATCCCGACGGCCTGGATCGAGCTCGCGATGCGTGAGGGCCGCAACCGCCAGGTGCGTCGGATGACAGCCGCCGTGGGGCTTCCTACGCTGCGCCTCGTGCGCGCCCGGGTGGGGCCGTGGTCACTGGAGGGACTCGCGCCGGGACAGTGGAAGGAGGTTCCAGCTGGATCATTTCGTGCCACGTATTGAAACGGGGTTTCGCCGCATTGCGGCAGAACCCCTCCTAAGTTGCAGAAAACAGGGGGGAAATCGGTCAACCCCGGTATAATGCCGGGCGTTAATGTCGGCGACGAGGCTGGTCCACAGCGCAGTCGATGCATTGATAGATCCGGAGTCCCCTTACTTTTCAACGAGAAATAGGAAATCACAAACATCATGAAGAAGCTGTCCGCCCTGATCGCCGTTGCTTTTGCCAGCGCATCCATTGGCGTGTTTGCGCAAGGCACCCCCGCTACGACCCCCGCCCCGGCCAAGGCCGACGCGCCGAAGGCTGAAGCGCCCAAGGCCGCCGCCCCGGCGAAGGCCGAAGCGAAGAAGGAAGAACCGAAGAAGGAAGAAAAGAAAGAGACCAAGAAGAAGGCCACGCACAAGAAGGCCAAGGCCGAGCCGAAGAAGGCCGAGCCGAAGAAAGCCGAGCCGAAGAAAGAAGAAGCCAAGACCGAGGCCCCGAAGGCCGCGGCCCCGGCCAAGGAAGCCCCGAAGGCCGACGCGCCGAAGGCCGACGCGCCGAAGAAACAGTAATCGATTCGGGTCTCCAGCGAAGGCGGGGCGATTCGCCCCGCCTTTTGTTTTTTCCGAAGCCCTAGAATCCGCCAATGAAGATCGTCGTCGGCATGTCCGGAGGAGTCGATTCCGCCGTGGCGGCGCTGCTGCTCAAGCGCGCCGGGCACGACGTGGTCGGCCTCTTCATGAAGAACTGGGAAGACGACGACGACGACGAATACTGCTCCACCCGCGAAGACCTGGTCGACGCGGTGAGCGCCGCGGAAAAGATCGGCATCGACATCGAAGCGGTGAACTTCGCCGCCGAGTACCGCGAGCGGGTCTTCGCGAGTTTCCTCGCGGAATACAAGGCGGGCCGCACGCCCAATCCGGACGTGCTGTGCAACGCCGAGATCAAGTTCAAGGCGTTCCTCGACCACGCGATGCAGCTCGGGGCCGAGCGCATCGCCACGGGCCACTACGCGCGCGTGGAGCGGCGCGAGGGATCGTTCGTGCTGCTGAAGGGGCTGGATCCCTCGAAGGACCAGAGCTACTTCCTGCATCGCCTCACCCAGGCACAGCTCGCGCGCACCCTATTCCCCGTGGGTCACCTTCCGAAGAGCGAAGTAAGGCGCATTGCGCGGGAAGCGGGCCTGCCCAACCATGCAAAGCGCGATTCGACGGGCATCTGCTTCATCGGCGAGCGGCCGTTCCGCGAGTTTCTCTCCCGCTACCTGCCGCGCGATCCCGGTCCCATCGTGGCCGACGACGGCCGGCGCGTGGGCGAGCACCAGGGCCTCATGTTCTACACCATCGGGCAACGCCAGGGACTGGGCATCGGCGGGCGGCGCGATGCGGGCAGCGAACCCTGGTACGTCGCGGGCAAGGACCTGGGCTCCAACACGCTCACGGTCGTGCAAGGCCACGACCACCCGTTGCTCCTGAAGGCCCGGCTCGCCGCGGCCGACCCCAGCTGGGTGAGCGGCAGCGCCCCGGCCGATGGCGAGGCGCTCGGGGCGAAGACGCGCTATCGCCAGGCCGATTCGGCCTGCAGCGTGCGGGCGGCGGGCGACGGCTTCGAGCTCGACTTCGCGACGCCGCAATGGGCAGTCACTCCCGGGCAATCGGCCGTGCTCTATCGCGGCGACGCGTGCCTCGGCGGCGGAATCATCGCCTAGCGGCGAGTGATAAAATTCAACTCCCGATGTCTTCGCCCCTCACCGCCCTCACCCCCCTCGACGGGCGTTACGCCTCGAAGACGAGGCCGCTGCAGGAGCACTTCAGCGAGTTCGCGCTGATCCGCGAGCGCGTCGCGATCGAGGTCGCCTGGCTGCTTGCGCTCGCCGCCGAGCCGTCCTTCACGCCATTACCGCCCTTCTCGCCGACGACGGCGGCGGACTTGAGGGCCGCCGCCGCGCGCTTCCAGGTGTCCGACGCCGAGCGCGTGAAGGCGATCGAGGCCACCACCAACCACGACGTGAAGGCAGTCGAGTACTGGCTGCGCGAGCGCTTTGCGGGCAACCGCGAGGTGATGGCGGCGGGCGAGTTCATCCACTTCGCCTGCACGTCGGAGGACATCAACAACCTCGCGCACGCGCGCATGGTGCAGGGCGGCCGCGAACGAGTGCTGCTTCCCGCGATCGACCGGATCATCGAGCGCATGCGCGCGCTCGCCGGCGAGCACGCCGATCTCGCCATGCTCTCGCGCACGCATGGCCAGGCCGCCACGCCCACGACGCTCGGCAAGGAGATGGCGAACGTCGCGCACCGCCTCGCTCGCGCGCGCGAGAAGCTCGCGGCCGTGCGGATGTTGGGCAAGCTCAACGGCGCCACCGGCAACTTCAACGCGCACGTCGCCGCCGCGCCCACGGTCGATTGGCCTCGCGTGGCCGAGGGGTTCGTGACGAGCCTGGGAGTGGACTACAACCCCCTCACCACCCAGATCGAGCCGCACGATGCGCTCGCCGAGGCCTTCGACGCGGCCGCACGCCTGAACACCATCCTCATAGACCTCGACCGCGACGTCTGGGGCTACATCTCGCTCGGATACTTCAGGCAGAAGGTGAAGGCGGGAGAGGTCGGCTCGTCGACGATGCCCCACAAGGTGAACCCGATCGATTTCGAGAATTCCGAAGGCAACCTCGGCCTCGCCAACGCGATGCTGCGGCACCTCGCGGACAAGCTGCCGATCTCACGGTGGCAGCGCGATCTCACCGACTCCACGGTGCTGCGCAACATGGGCGCAGCCTTCGGCTACTGCCTCATCGGCTACGAGTCGTGCCTTCGCGGCCTCGACAAGCTCGAGGCGAACCCGCGGCGCATCGCCGAGGACCTCGAGGCGAACTGGGACGTGCTCGCCGAGGCGGTGCAGACGGTGATGCGCGCCCACCGGGTCGAGGGCTCCTACGAGAAGTTGAAGGAGCTCACGCGCGGCAAGGGCGGGATCACGGGCGAGGACCTTCGCGCGTTCGTGAAGTCGCTGTCGATCCCCGAGGAGGCAAAGCAGCGCCTGCTCGAGCTCACGCCTTCGACCTACGTGGGCCTCGCCGCGAAGCTCGCGCGGGAACGCTAGCCCGCGCCCGTCTTCAGGGCCGGCGCGGCCGGATCGATCGCGCCCACGTCACCGCTCATCACGCCGCCTTCGTTCACCTGCATCTTGCCGTAGCGGATCTTGCCGCTCACGGCACCGCTCGCGTGGACCACGAGCTTGCGGCGCGCGGTGAGCTCGCCCTTGAACTCGCCGTGGATCTCCGCGAGGTCCACGTCCACCTTTCCGCTGAAGGCGCCTCCCTCGGCGATCTGGATGGCGCGGCTCACCATCGTGGCTTCCACGCGCCCTTCCACCACCAGCGTGTCGCAGTCGTCGATCTCGACTCCGCGCAGCTTGATGTTGGGCCCGACGATGAGCTTGCTGCCGGCCGGTTCGGTGCGCGACGGGGGCTCGGGCACGACAGGCGCGGGTGGGGGTTGCGGCGGACGCGGCGGATGCTGCGAGCCCTGGGGCCCGTGCAGCGGATTCTGCGGCGACGCGGAGCCCTGCGCGGGCACGGCGGGGGCATCGCGCGAGGGGCGGCCGTCGCGATTGCCGAAGAGATTCTCTGCGTACTTCACGGGCATTCCTTTCGCTGGGGAAACCCGCAAGCGGCATTCACGATTCGTGCCATGCGGCGCACGTGGGCATCCTTCACTCGGGCAAGCTCCTGCGTCACGGGGCGGCGATTCGCGCCATCCGTCTGCGGGCGACGACGCGCATCGGAGCTCGTCGACCCAAGCGATTGATTCGGCGCAACTGCGCGTGTCGGCAGATACCGACGCTAGACCATCTCGAGGGGACGCTTGCGATGCGGCGGCGGGAAAGTGCGCTCGAGCAGTGCGAGCGTCTCGGCGTCCAGCATGACATCCGCG
>DATJVS010000026.1:0-2911 GCA_035501715.1 Usitatibacter sp. | reverse complement strand
CGCCATGACTGAAGCCGTCATCGTTTCCACCGCGCGCACGGGCCTCGCGAAGAGCTGGCGCGGCGCGTTCAACATGACCCACGGCGCGACGCTCGGAGGCCATGCCGTGAAGGCCGCCGTCGAGCGCGCCAAGGTCGATCCCGCCGAAATCGAGGACGTGATCATGGGCTGCGCGCTGCCCGAGGGCGCCACCGGCGGCAACATCGCGCGCCAGATCGCGATCCGCGCGGGCCTGCCCGTCACCGCGGGCGGCGTCACGGTGAACCGCTTCTGCTCCTCGGGCCTGCAGGCCATCGCGATGGCCGCGCAGCGCGTGATGACCGAGGGCGTGCCGGTGATGGTCGCGGGCGGCGTGGAGTCCATCTCCTGCGTGCAGAACGAGACCAACAAGCACATGCGCGCCGAGCACTGGATCACGGAGCACAAGCCGGAGCTCTACTGGTCGATGCTGGAAACGGCGGAGACGGTGGCCAAGCGTTACGGCATCCCCCGCGAGAAGCAGGACGAGTACGGCGCGAGGAGCCAGCAGCGCGCGGCCGCCGCCCAGGCCGCGGGGAAGTTCAACGAAGAGATCGTGCCGATGACGACTGTGATGGGGGTGGCCGACAAGGAGACGAGCCGGCTCATGTCGAAGGAGGTCACGATCACCGCCGACGAAGGCATCCGCGCCGACACGACGTACGAAGGAGTCGCGAAGATCCGTCCGGCGCTTCCGGGCGGAGTCGTGGCGGCGGGCAACGCGAGCCAGTTCTCCGATGGCGCGTCGGCCTGCGTCGTGATGGACCGCAAGCTCGCCGAGAAGCGCGGCCTCGCGCCGCTCGGCATTTTCCGCGGCTTCGCCATCGCCGGATGCGAGCCCGACGAGATGGGCATCGGTCCCGTCTTCGCGGTGCCGCGGCTTCTCGAGCGCACCGGCCTCAAGGTGAAGGACATCGACCTCTGGGAATTGAACGAGGCTTTCGCGGTGCAGGTGATCTATTGCCGCGACCGCCTGGGCATTCCCGACGATCGCCTCAACGTGAACGGCGGCGCCATCGCCGTCGGGCATCCGTACGGTGTTTCCGGTGCGCGCCTCACGGGGCACGCGTTGATCGAGGGCCGGCGCCGGGGTGCCAGGTACGTGGTCGCCACGATGTGCATCGGCGGCGGCATGGGCGCGGCGGGACTCTTCGAGGTGGCGTGATGAGCACGAGAGAGCTGTTCGAGCTGAAGGGAAAGGTCGCGCTCATCACCGGCGGATCGCGCGGCCTCGGGCTGCAGATCGCCGAAGGCCTGGGCGACATGGGCTGCAAGGTCGCGATCACCGCGAGGAAGGAGCTCGAGCTCGCCGAGGCGATGCAGCACCTGGAAGGCCGCGGCATCGAGGTGCACACGGTCGTGAACGACCTCTCCAGGCTGGAGTCGATCCCGGCCATGGTCGAAGACGTCGTGAAGCGTTTCGGCACCATCGACATCCTCGTGAACAACGCCGGCGCCACGTGGGGCGCCAAGGCCGAGGAGTATCCCGACGACGCGTGGCGCAAGGTCATGACGCTCAACATCGACGCGATGTTCCACCTGTCGCGCGAGGTGGGCCGGCGCTGCTTCATCCCCAACAAGGGCGGCAAGATCGTGAACATCGCCTCCATCGCGGGACTTCGCGGCGGGCCGTCGGACATGCACACGATCGCGTACAACACGTCGAAGGGGGCCGCGGTGAACTTCACGCGCGCCCTCGCTTCCGAGTGGGGCCCTTACGGCATCAACGTGAACGCGGTGTGCCCGGGATTCTTCCCTACGAAGATGGCCAACGGCATCCTCGAGCGCATCGGCGAGCGCGTGGTGAAGGCCACGCCGCTGCGCCGCCTGGGCGGCGACGAGGATCTCAAGGGCGTGGTGGTGTTCCTCGCTTCGAACGCGGCGAGGCACATCACCGGCCAGTGCATCGCCGTGGACGGAGGCCAGAGCTCGTCGTGAGCGCCAGCTTCGACAAGTTCACCGGCACGCGCCCCGTCGCGCCCGCGCTCGCCTTCGACGCGGAGCGCCTGGCCGCGTGGATGCGCGCCAACGTGGACGAATCGACGGGCACGCTCGAGGTCACGCAGTTCAAGGGCGGGCAGTCGAATCCCACCTATCTCGTCGTCTCGGGCACGCGGCGCTACGCGCTGCGCCGCAAGCCCCCGGGCAAGCTCCTTCCTTCCGCGCATGCCATCGACCGCGAGTATCGCGTGATGACGGCGCTCGCGAAGACCGACGTGCCCGTGCCGAAGACCTACGTGCTCTGCGAAGACGCGGAGGTGATCGGCACCCCGTTCTTCCTCTGCGACTACGTGGAAGGCCGCGTGATCTGGGATCCGACGCTGCCCGGGCTCACCAACGAACAGCGCGCGGAGCACTACGTCGAGTTGAATCGGGTGATCGCCGCACTGCACAAGGTGGACTACCAGGCCGTGGGCCTCGGCGACTACGGCAAGCCGGGCAACTACCTCGCGCGGCAGATCGATCGCTGGTCGCGCCAGTACCGCGCCTCGGAGACCGAGACCATCGCGGCGATGGACGAGCTCATCGAGTGGCTGCCGAAGAACGTGCCCCCGGGCGAAGAGACGGCGATCGTCCACGGCGACTATCGCATCGACAACGTGATCTTCCATCCGACGCAGCCGCGCATCCTCGCGGTGCTCGATTGGGAGCTTTCCACGCTGGGGCATCCGCTCGCCGACTTCGCCTATCACTGCATGACGTGGCGCATGCCCGAAGGCGCGCACGGCCGCGGGCTCGCGGGCGTGGACGTGGCGGCGCTGGGCATCCCCGGCGAGCGCGAGTACGTCGCGCGCTACTGCCGCCTCACGGGGCGCGAGTCGATCGCGCACTTCGAGTACTACCTCGCCTACAACATGTTCCGCCTCGCCGCGATCCTCCAGGGCGTGAAGGC
>DATJVS010000025.1:0-2905 GCA_035501715.1 Usitatibacter sp. | reverse complement strand
ACGGGCATCTCACCGTGTCGCCGACGATCAACCCTTCGGCGAGCGGGCCGCCGTAGTGCGAGCAGGTGGCGCCGATCGCGAAGAATTCGTTGCCCCGCCGCGCGAGCAGCACGGCATCGTCGCCCACGTGGCCCGCCACCGGCTTGGCGTCCGCGAGCGAGTCGATATCCACACCCAGCGTAAGGTCTTGGCCCTTCGATCCGGAATCAGGTGCGCTCATGGCTTCCTCCGTGTGCCCACATCGCGAAGGATACGCGCCGATGGCGCGCGATAGCGGGCCTTTATACTAGGCGGATGACGGCAGCTCCCCGCAACTCCGCCCGCATCATCGTCACCGGCGGCACCTTCGACAAGCGCTACGACGCGATCAAGGGCGAGCTCACGTTCTCCGAGACGCACTTGCCGGCGCTCCTCGAGCAGGCCCGCGTGACGCTGCCGTTGGCCCTCGACATCCGCCTGCTCATCGACAGCCTGCAGATGACCGACGCGCACCGGCAGGAAGTGCTGCTGGCGTGCCGCGAATCGCCCGAAAGCGCCATCGTCGTGGTGCACGGCACCGACACGATGGCGGAGACCGCGCAGGTCGTGGGCCGCGCCGCGCTCGACAAGGCCGTGGTCTTCACGGGCGCGATGGTGCCTTACTCGGTGCAGGGATCCGACGCGCCGTTCAATCTCGGCTTCGCGCTCGCCGCATCGCTCACGCTGCCCGCCGGCGCGTACGTCGCGATGAATGCGCGCATCTTCCCGTGGGACGACGTGATGAAGGACAGGAAGGAAGGAATGTTCAAGCGAATCGGAGGAATGTGAACCACGTCACGGCAACGAACCCCTCGAGGCCCGGAGTCGCCGGCCTTTTCCTTTCCACGCCGGAAGACGAGCGCCTTTTCACCGCGGCGATCGAGTCGCAGGGACTGGCCGTGCAGCCGGTGCGGCCTAATGGGCGCGGGCTCATCGCGGCTGTCGCATCGGCCGTTGCGAGCGGCAAGCCCGCCGCGGTCGTGGCCGACGTTCCCGCGCTCGAAGCGCAGGGCCTCGGCTCGGCGATGTTCGCCGCTCGAATCGCGCAGAGCCTTCCCCACGTTCGCGTGTTCATTCGCCTGCCGTCGCGCACCGGCATCACGCGCGCCGAGAGGGCGTGGGCGTCCCGCATGGGCATCGCATCGCTGCTGCCGGGCAGCTCGACCGCCGCGTGGAAGAAGTCCCTCGCCCCCGTGGTCGAGCGGATCGTATCGGGGCTCGAGGCCGACTCGCTGGATGCCGATGCGCTCGAGCGCGCGGTCAATCGCCTCGTGAGCGCCGGCGCCGAGCCGCGCCCCGGCATCGTGAAGGACATCTACGGGCTCGCGCGCCGGCTCGAGCAGGACGGCGTGAATGGCGCCGAGGTATTCGAGGCGATGCGCTCGCGGCCGGGCCTCGTCGCCGACCGCCGCTATCGCGGCAAGAGCTATCCCGAGTGCTTCGTCGCTTCCGAGGCGATCGAATTCATCGCGTCGCGATTCGGCGTGAGCCGCGCCGCCGCGCTCGCCGCGGGCACGTTCCTGTGGCGAACCGGGCGCATCCACCACGTGCTTCGCGACGCCGCGTTCGAAGATGGATATTTCTTCTTCCGCATCGGCGCGACGTCCCACGCCACGGGCGGCATCGACCTGGGCGATGTCGAAGCGGCGATGCGCGCGCCGGATGGCGTCGAGATCTCGGATCGAGCCTACGCCGGCAAGACGTATCCGAAATGCTTCGTCGGATCGGAGGCGGTCGAGTGGCTGCGCGGGCGCTATCGCCTCACGGTGGGCGAGGCCGAGTCCGTGGGCCACAGCCTCATCGAGCTGGGCGAGCTGCACCACGTCGTGGACGAGCACGGATTCGTGGGCGAGGGATACTTCTACCGGTTTCGCGCGGACGAAGTGGACTTGCGCCAGGGGTAGGAATATCCCGCGATCGCCGCCTGCGCCGCGAGCGCCACCACGCCGTTGATGACCAGCGCCTCGCGCACGCCGAGCAGATGCACGCTCACTCCGGTGAGCAGGCTCCCTACGGAAAGTCCGCCGCGCATCACGAGCATGTAGAGGCTCACGGTCTGCCCGCGGATGCGCGCGGGCGCCGCCGATTGCAGCAGCGAGTTGGCCGACGTGTTGCTCACCGTCATGGTGAGCCCCGCCAGGACGAGCAGCGCCGGAAGCACCGCGAGCCACGGGTCGAGCGCCGTGACGATCACGATCAGCGCGTAGGCGGCGGCGAACGCGATGGTGGGCGCCCGCCGGTTCGCGCGGCTATCGACGAAGAGGAGGCCGACCGCGCCCAGCAGGCCGCCGATGCCGAAGGCGCCGACCGCGGCGCTGAAATGCGCGACGCTTCCGTGAAGGGCATCGCGCACGAGCACCGGGCAGAAGGTGAGGAGCGGCCCGCAGAAGACGCCCGTCACGAGCACCGTGAGCAGCGCGCCTCGCAGCTCCGGGTGGCGCATCGCTTCGCGCACGCCGGAGAAGGGATGCCGGTGATCCAGCGGCTCGCCGGCCGCCGGGCTCGGCCGGCCCTTCGGCAATATCCACAGCGCGACCAGGATGAAGGGCACGTACGAGAGCGCGTTCAGCGCGAAGCAGGCCGCGGCGCCGACGCTCGCCATCAGCGCGCCCGCGACGGCCGGCCCGAGGATGCGCGAGAGGTTGAACTGCGTCGAGTTGAGCGCGATGCCGGTGGCGATCTGGTCGTGCTCGACGATGGACGGCACGATCGACTGGAACGACGGCATCGAGAGCGCGTCGGTGACTCCGACCACGAGCGAGAGCGCGATCACCATCCACGGCTCCACGGCGCCCGTGACGATCAGCACGACGAGCAGCAGCGGGCAGAGCATCTGGATCGACTGGAAGAACGTGATCACGAAGCGCCGGTCGGCGCGGTCGGCGAG
>DATJVS010000024.1:0-17408 GCA_035501715.1 Usitatibacter sp. | reverse complement strand
CGAGTAGTAGATGAATCGCCCCTCCTGGCGGCTCACCACGAGGTGCGCGTGGAAGAGCTCCTTCAGGTGGAACGAGAGCGTTGCCGGCGCCACGTGCAGCGACGCGCCGATCTCGCCTACGGAAAGCCCGGTGGGCCCCGCCTCGACCAGCAACCGGTAGATGCCCAGGCGCGACTCCTGCGCGAGCGCGGCGAGGGATGAAACGGCATTCTTCGAGTCCATGATTCCATAATACTCGAATTATGGAACTCTGCAAGGGGCCGTTGGCGGGCGGTTGGAACTCTGAAGACTCGATTCGGGGAGTGGCGGAGAGGGCGGGATTCGAACCCGCGTTAGGCTATTAACCTAAACACGCTTTCCAGGCGTGCGACTTAAACCGCTCATCCACCTCTCCGGTGATGCGGTCGACCGAGCCCGAAATTATACCGTGCCGGACCGCCCCAGGGCCACCAGATCGGCACTCTCCAGCACGCGTTCGGGGCCGCCTTTTCGCACCGCGAGGATCATCGCGCGGCCGAGCTCCTCGGTGGTGATCACGCCATTGGGCCAGAGCCATTGCAGCAGCGGCCAGAGCGGCGCGAGCAACGTGAGCAGCACGGCGCCGCCGGGCGCTTTCGAGCGCTCGCCGTGCATCGGCCGCAGCGCCCCCAGGCGGATCATGATCGCGTTCGGGAAGAGCGCGAGGAGCTCGCTCTCCACGCGTCCCTTCACCTGCGCCCACATCGCCTTGCCGCCGGTGCCCATGCCGGAGACGTAGAGCAAGCGCATCGCGGGATTCACTCGCGCCAACGCATGCGCCCAGCCCATCGTGAGGTCGTAGGTGAGGTGCGTGTACTCGGCCTCGCTCATCGTCGCCGAAGACACGCCCAGGCAGAAGAAGCACGCGTCGTAGCCGTTCAGCGCCGCGGCGTCCACGGAAAAATCGAACATGTCCTCGCGCACGAGGTCGCGAAGCTTCGGATGCGAGACGCCCGAGGCGCTGCGTCCGATCGAGAGAACCGCCTCCACGTCCGGGTCGAGAAGGCATTGGCGAAGCGCGGCCTTGCCCACCATGCCCGTCGCGCCGAAGAGGATGACCTTCACACTCCCGCGGGGGCCTTCTTCGCCGTGAGCAGCCAGCGGAACCCGAAGAGCTGCCGGTAGAACAGCAGCGCGAGGATGAGCACCATCGCGATGTGCACGGGCCAGAGGCCCACCCAGCCCGGGATGCGCTCGGAGCGGGTCCACGCCTGGAAGATGCTGAGCAGGTTGTAGTAGAGGAAATACACGAGCACCGCGAGCACGAGGTTGAACGAGCGGCCGGAGCGCGGGTTCACGAACGAGAGCGGGATCGCGAAGAGCGCCATCACGAGCACCGCGATCGGCAGGGCGATGCGCCATTGCAGCTCGGCCATCTTCTCGGGCTTCATCCGGTCCTGCAGCAGCTCGAGCGTCGTGAGCCCGCTCGTCTTGGTCGCCTCCTGCTTCACTTCCTTGGGCTCGATGCGGATCATGTAGCGCTCGAAGTCCACCGTGCGGTAGTCGAGCGTGCCGGGCGTGCCCTCGTAGCGCCGGCCGTTCAGGAGCACGGCGAAGCGGTCGCCGTTGGGCTCGGTCTCCACGAAGCCCTTGTTCGCGACGATCACGCCCAGGCGCCCGTTCTGCATCGACTGCACGAACACGTTGTTGAACGTGTCGTCGTTGTCGCTTTGCTTGTCCATGAAGAGCACGCGGTCGGCGCTGCGGCTTTCCATGAACGTGCCGGGCATCACGCTCGTGACCTCGTCGCGGCTTTCGAGCAGGCGCTGGTACAGGGCGCTCTGCGCGATGGACCAGGGCGAGAGCACGAGCGAGAGCGCGGCGCAGATCACCACGATCGGCAGCGCGAACTGCAGCACCGGCTTCACCCACGCGGCGAGCGAAAGCCCCGAGGTGAACCACACGGTCATCTCGCTGTCGCGATAGCTCCTCGAAAGCGCCAGCAGCACCGCGGTGAAGACGCCGATGGACAGGAGGATCGGGAGGTTGGTGAGCACGCCGAACGCGATGAGCCCGATCACCGCCTCGGGCAGCACCTCGCCGCTCGCCGCGCGCCCCAGCAGCAGGATGAGGAGCCTCGTGAGGATGATCGCGAGCAGCACTCCCACCACGGAGATCGCGATGAGGCTGAATTCCCTGACCAGGCTTCTCTGGAAAATCATTGACGTGAGATAATACGCGGTTTCGCGCCCACTCCTTACCCTCGGATTACCCTATGGAATTCACGATCAAGAGCGCAAGCCCCGGGAAACAGAAAAGCGGTTGCGTCGTGGTCGGCGTCTACGATGGCCGCAAGCTTTCGCCCTCCGCGCAATCGATCGACGCCTCTTCGCGGCGCTACCTCTCCGGGGTGCTGAAGCGCGGCGACCTCGACGGCAAGCTGGGCACCACCCTCCTCCTGCAGAAGCTGCCCCACGTCCCCGCGGAGCGCGTGCTCCTCGTCGGACTCGGGCGCGAGCGGGAGTTCAACGAGGCGGCCTATCGCAAGGCGGTGACGGCCGCCGCGGCGGCGCTCAAGTCCACGGGCGCGGCCGACGCCACGATCTGCCTCACGGAGCTGCCGTTGAAGCATCGCGGCGCGGGCTGGAAGGTCGAGCAGGCCGTGATCCTCGTGAACGACGCCTGCTATCGCTTCGATCGCCTGAAGAGCAAGGCGCCCGAGGGCAAGCGCGCGCTGAAGAAGGTCACGCTCGCCGTCGAGCGCGCGGAAATGAAGGCGGCGGAAGCGGCCTGCGCGCGCGGCATGGCGATCGCCTCGGGCATGTCGTTCGCCAAGGACCTGGGCAACCTCCCCGGCAACATCTGCACGCCGACCTACCTCGGCGAGCAGGCGGTCGAGCTCGGCAAGGCCACCGGCATCAAGGTCACGGTGCTCGACAGGAAGCAGATCGAGGCGCTCGGCATGAACTGCTTCCTCGCCGTGGCGCAGGGCAGCAAGCAGCCGCCGAAATTCATCGTGATGGAGTACATGCACGGCAAGAAGGGCGAAGCGCCCGTCGCCCTCGTCGGCAAGGGCATCACCTTCGACACGGGCGGCATCTCCATCAAGCCCGCGCCCGAGATGGACGAGATGAAGTTCGACATGTGCGGCGCGGCGAGCGTGCTGGGCACGATGAAGGCGCTCGCGGCGATGAAGCTTCCGCTGAACGTGGTCGGCGTCGTGCCCACCACCGAGAACATGCCCGGCGGCAACGCCATCAAGCCGGGCGACATCGTCACCACCATGTCGGGCCAGACGGTGGAGATCCTCAATACGGATGCCGAGGGCCGATTGATACTCTGCGACGCCCTCACTTACGTGGAGCGCTACAAGCCCTCTGCGGTGATCGACATCGCCACCCTCACGGGCGCGATGGTGATCGCGCTGGGCCACGTCGCCACGGGCATGTTCTCCAACGACGACGCGCTCGCGCAGGAAGTGGTGAACGCCGGCGACTCCTCGTGGGACCGCGCATGGCACATGCCGATGTGGGACGACTACCAGGAGCAGCTGAAGAGCAACTTCGCGGACATCCCGAACATCGCTTCGCGCGCGGGCGGCTCCATCACCGCGGCGTGCTTCCTCTCGCGCTTCACCAAGTCGTATCCGTGGGCGCACCTGGACATCGCGGGCACGGGCTGGAAGTCCGGCGCCGAGAAAGGCGCCACGGGCCGGCCGGTCGCGCTGCTGGCGCACTTCCTCGCCAAGCGGGCGGCGTGACGCGGATCGATTTCTACCGCTACGCGGACGACAAGCTGCGCGTGGCCTGCCGCCTCGCGGCCAAGGTGTTCGCCAAGCCCAACAAGCTCGTGGTGTATTCGCCGGATGTGAACACGCTCGCCGAGTTCGATCGCGTGCTGTGGACGTACCAGGCGACGTCGTTCGTGCCGCACTGCTACGGCAACTCGCCGCTCGCGACGGAGACGCCCGTGGTGCTCACCTCGAGCGGCGATGCGCTCCCCCACCACGACGTGCTGCTCAATCTCGGCGACGAGTGGCCGCCCTTCTTCGCCTCGTTCGAGCGGCTGCTGGAGATCGTATCCACGGATGAGGCGGACAAGGTGCGGGCGCGCGACCGCCATGCGTTCTACAAGAAGCGCGGCTACGATATCCAGGTGAACGACATCGAGGGCTAGGCGTGCCGGCGGATTTCGACAAGGACTTGCTGGGAAGGGCCGATGCGCTGCTGAAGCGCGCCGCCCCCACGCGCCCCGAAAGCGACTCGGGCGCGTTCCCCGTGCTCACCGATTTCGTCGAGGACAAGGCCGCCACCGACGAGCTCGCCCACGAGGTGTTCAAGCGCGTGATGCTCCAGGTCGAAGGGCGCCTCGCGCACGACCTCGAGGCGCGCCTCGCGCAGCACCTCGCCCCGCAGATCCACGCTGCGGTCATCAGCGCCCTGGGAGACTTGCGCCAGGAGCTCGCCAACGCCATCGCGGAGGCGGTCACCGAAGCGATCGCCGCCCGCAACCGGCAGAAGAAGTAGGACATGGAACTCGCAAAAGCTTTCGATCCCCACGGCATCGAGTCGCGCTGGTATCCCTTCTGGGAGTCGAAGGGCTACTTCAGGGCCGGATTCGACCCCTCGAGGAAGTCCTTCTCGATCCAGCTGCCGCCGCCCAACGTCACCGGCACGCTGCACATGGGGCACGCGTACCAGCAGACGCTGATGGACATCCTCACGCGCTATCACCGCATGAAGGGATTCAACGTGCTGTGGCAGCCGGGCACCGACCACGCGGGCATCGCCACGCAGATGGTGGTGGAGCGCCAGCTGGAAGCCGAGGGAACCTCGCGCCGCGAGATCGGCCGCGAGGAGTTCACGCGGCGCGTGTGGGCGTGGAAGGAGCAGTCGGGCTCGACGATCACGCGCCAGATGCGCCGCCTCGGCGCCTCGTGCGACTGGTCGCGCGAGTACTTCACGATGGACGAGGCGCGTTCGAAGGGCGTGCTCGAAGTGTTCGTGCGCCTGCACGAGCAGGGCCTCATCTATCGCGGCAAGCGCCTCGTGAACTGGGACCCGCAGCTGCAGACCGCGGTGTCGGACCTCGAGGTGGTCTCCGAGGAAGAGAACGGCACGCTCTGGCACCTGCGCTATCCGCTCGAGGACGGCAGCGGCCACCTCGTGGTGGCGACGACGCGCCCCGAGACGATGCTGGGTGACGTGGCCGTGGCCGTGCATCCCGAGGACGAGCGCTACGCGAAGCTCGTGGGGCGCAACGTGAAGCTGCCGCTCTGCGACCGCCTCATCCCCGTGATCGCCGATACCTACGTGGACCGCGAGTTCGGCACGGGTGTGGTGAAGATCACGCCGGCGCACGACTTCAACGACTTCCAGGTGGGCGTGCGGCACGGCCTCGAGCCGATCTCGATCTTCACGCTCGAAGCGCGCGTGAACGAGAACGGGCCGCTCGCCTACCAGGGCCTCGATCGCTACGAAGCCCGCAAGCGCGTGCTGGCCGACCTGGAGAAGCAGGGGCTCGTGGAAAGCGCCAAGCCCCACAAGCTCACGGTGCCGCGCTCCGACCGCAGCGACGTCGTGGTGGAGCCGATGCTCTCGGACCAGTGGTTCGTGCGCATGGACTCCATGGCGAAGGCCGGCCTCGAGGCGGTGTCGAGCGGCAAGACCCGGTTCGTGCCCGAGGAGTGGACCAAGATCTACGACCAGTGGCTCGGAAACATCCAGGACTGGTGCATCTCGCGCCAGCTCTGGTGGGGCCACCAGATTCCCGCGTGGTACGCCGCGGACGGCACGCCCTTCGTGGGACGCACGTTCGAAGAGGCGCTGAGGCACGCCACGGCCGCGGGCAAGACCATCACGCCCGAGTCGCGCGACTCCGACGTGCTGGACACATGGTTCTCCTCGGCGCTCGTGCCCTTCACCACGCTGGGCTGGCCCGACGAGGCGGCCTTCGAGCGCGAACGGCGCTTCTACCTGCCCTCCACGGTGCTCGTCACCGGCTTCGACATCATCTTCTTCTGGGTGGCGCGGATGGTGATGACGTCGCTGCAATTCACCGGCGACACCGCCTTCGACCACGTGTACATCAACTCGATCGTGCGCGACGCCGAAGGCCAGAAGATGAGCAAGTCGAAGGGCAATACGATCGATCCGCTGGACGTGATCGACGGCATTTCCTTCGAGGCGCTGCTGGAGAAATCCACGCAGGGCCTCATGCTCGCCTCGCACCGCGAGACGGCGGCCAAGCGCATCAAGCGCGAGTTCCCCACGGGCATCGATTCGTACGGGGCCGATGCGTTGCGCTTCACGTTCGCGTCGCTGTCCACGCTGGGCCGCACGCTCAACTTCGACCTCAAGCGCTGCGAAGGCTACCGCGGCTTCTGCAACAAGCTCTGGAACGCCACGCGCTTCGTGCTGATGAACTGCGAGGGCAAGGACACCGGCGTCGACGAATCGAAGCCGCTGGAATTCTCGACTGTGGACAAGTGGATCTCGAGCCGCCTGCAGCGCGCCGAGAAGGACGTGATCGACGCCCTCGCCGCCTACCGCTTCGACGTGGCCGCGCGCGCCGTGTACGAATTCGTGTGGGATGAGTACTGCGACTGGTACGTGGAGATGGCCAAGGTGCAGCTCGCGGGCGGCAACGAGGCGCAGCAGCGCGCCACGCGGCGGACGCTCATCCGCGTGCTCGAAGCCACGCTTCGCCTCGCGCACCCGTTCATCCCGTTCATCACCGAGGAGCTGTGGCAGATCGTCTCGCCCCTCGCGGGCAAGGCGGGCGAGAGCATCATGGTGGCCGCGTACCCCGCGCCCGACGCCGCGAAGATCGACGAGAAGGCCGAGGGCGAGATCGCGGTGGTGAAGGAAATCATCAACGCCGCGCGCAACCTCCGCTCGACCATGGGCCTTTCGCCGGCCGCGAAGGTGCCGATGTACGTGGCCGGCGCCCCGAAATTCCTCGCGAGCTATGCGCCGCAGATGACCGCGATCGCGCGCCTGTCCGAGATCCACTTCGTCGATGCGCTTCCCGCGAAGGACGCGCCGGTGTCGATCACGGCGCACGGCAAGCTCATGCTCCACGTCGAGGTGGATCGCGCCGCCGAGAAGATCCGCCTCTCGAAGGAAGCGGCCACGCTCGAAGCGCAGATCGCCAAGGACCGCGCGAGCCTCGGCAACGACGCCTTCGTGCAGAAGGCCCCGGCGCACGTCGTGGACCAGATGAAGAAGCGCCTCGCCGACAACGAAGCGAAGCACGCCGACGTAAGCAGGCAGCTCGGAAAACTGGGTTGAACTGGCCCTACTCCCTCCGCGCCCTCCAGTCCCCGAACTACCGCCGCTACTACACCGGGCAGGCCGTCTCGATGATCGGGACGTGGATGCAGTCGGTCGCGGTCATGTGGCTCGCGTACCGGCTATCCGGCTCCACGCTGTTCACCGGGCTGATCGGCTTCCTCACGAACATCCCGCACCTCTTCCTCGCGCCGCTCGCGGGCGTGCTGGGCGATCGCATCAATCGAAGGACGCTGCTGCTCACGGTGCTGGGCCTCATGACGGTGCAGTCGGCGGTGCTCGCGGTGCTCTCGGGCCTGCACGTGATCACGATGACGCAGCTGGGCTTCCTCGCGCTCTTCGCCGGGGTGTGCAACTCCTTCGAGACGCCGACGCGGCAATCGCTCATGGTGCAGCTCCTCGAGAAGCGCGAGGACCTGCCCAACGCCATCGCGATGAACTCGATGCTGATGAACGGCACGCGCCTCATCGGCCCGTCCATCGGCGGCCTGGTCATCGCCTGGGTGGGCGAGACCTGGTGCTTCGCGCTGAATTCAATCTCGTATCTCGCCGTGCTGGGCGCGCTCTTCACCATCACCATCACGCCCAGGCCGCGGCCGCCGTCGCATCCGCTGCACGACCTCGCCGAGGGCTGGCGCTACGTGACGGGAATGCTGCCCGCGCGGCGCATGCTCGCGACGCTCGCGCTCGTGAGCTTCTCCATCAGCCCGTACGCCACGCTCTTGCCCGCCATCGCGGTGAAGACCTTCGGCGATGGCGCGGAGCTGGTGGGCCATTTCATCGGCGTGGTGGGCCTGGGCGCCGTGATCGCGGCGGTGAGCCTCGCGCGCCGGGCCAACGTGCGCGGCCTGGGCAAGTGGGTCGGCGTGGGCGCGATGGTCGCGGGCGCGGGCGCCGTGGGCTTCGGGCTTTCGCGCTCGCTCTGGTTCTCCTACCCGCTGCTCATGCTCGAAGGCTTCGGCATGTTCATCACCGGGGCCGCCGTGAACACGATCCTCCAGACCGTCGTGGACGAGGAGAAGCGAAGCCGCGTGCTCTCCTACTACACGATGTGCTTCATCGGCAGCGCGCCGCTCGGCCACTACTGCGCCGGATGGCTCGCCGACCACATCGGCGCGCCCGCCACGTTCGTGGTGGGCGGCGCGATCGCCATCGCCGCGGGGCTCTTCTTCCTCGCCCGTATCGGCACGTTCCGCTCGCACCTGCGGCAGGTGTACGTGAGCCGCGGTATCATCCCCTCCCTCGAGGACACGCGCGTATCCAACCCATGACGACACTTGCAGGCAAGACGCTGTTCATCACCGGCGGTTCGCGCGGCATCGGGCGCGCCATCGCGCTGCGCGCCGCGAAAGACGGCGCCAACGTCGCGGTCGCGGCGAAGACTTCGGACCCGCATCCGAAGCTCTCCGGCACGATCCACACGGTCGTGGAGGAGATCCGCGCCGCCGGAGGCAAGGGACTCGCGATCCAGCTGGACGTGCGCGACGAGAACGCCATCGCCGAGGCGGTGAAGAAGGCCGCGGCCGAGTTCGGCGGCATCGACATCCTGGTGAACAACGCGAGCGCCATCCAGCTCACGCCCACGATGGAAACCGCGGCGAAGCGCTACGACCTCATGATGGGCGTGAACGCGCGCGGGACGTTCCTCTGCTCGCAGGCATGCATCCCGTTCCTGAAGAAGGGATCGAACCCGCACATCCTCACGCTCTCTCCGCCCCTGTCGATGAAGGCGAAGTGGTTCGCGGGCCACGTGGCCTACACGATGTCGAAGTACGGGATGAGCATGTGCACGCTCGGGATGAGCGCGGAGCTGAAGCCCCTTGGAATCGCGGTGAATTCCCTCTGGCCGCGCACGACGATCGCCACCGCCGCGGTGGAGGTGCATTTCCCGGCGGAGATCCTGCGCGCGAGCCGCACCGACGAGATCATGGCCGACGCCGCGCACGCGATCCTCACGAGCGACTCGAAGACCCACACGGGGAATTTCTACATCGACGAGGACGTGCTGCGCGCCGCGGGCGTCACCAACTTCGACAAGTACGCCGTGACGCCGGGCGTGCCGCTCTTCCAGGACCTGTTCCTGGACTAGCGCTTCTTCATGAAGAAGGTGAACTCGGCGCCTTCGGAGTGCGAGAGCAGCTCGTTTCCGGTCTGCTTGCAGAACGCCTGGAAGTCCTTCACCGAGCCGGGGTCGGTGGCCATCACCTTGAGGACCTGGCCCGACGTGAGATCGCCCAGCGCCTTCTTGGCGCGCAGGATCGGCAGCGGACAATTGAGTCCGCGCACGTCGAGCTCGCGATCGTAGGTTTGCTGCATCGCCTGCTGCATCTTGGTCTCTCCGAGGGACGGGCAGTTTAACATGGGGCCGATGGAATCCGAACCCAAGGAGCCTGCCCCCGAAAGCGTCCCGTTCGGCGAGGCGCTTCGCTTCTGGCTGAAGCTCGGGTTCATCAGCTTCGGCGGCCCCGCGGGGCAGATCGCGATCATGCACCGCGAGCTCGTCGAGCGGCGCGCGTGGATCTCGGAGCGGCGGTTCCTGCATGCGTTGAACTACTGCATGCTGCTCCCGGGCCCGGAGGCCACGCAGCTCGCGACGTACGTGGGCTGGCTCATGCACGGCGTGAGGGGCGGCATCGTGGCCGGCGGCCTCTTCGTGCTGCCGTCGTTGTTCATCCTGATCGCGCTCTCGTGGATCTACGTGCGATTCGGAAGCGTGCCCGCGATCGCGGCGGTGCTGCACGGCGTGAAGCCCGCGGTGGTGGCGATCGTCCTCGCCGCGGCGTGGCGGATCGGAACGCGCGCGTTGCGTCACGAGCTCCTCTGGGGGATCGCCGCGGCCGCCTTCGTCGCGCTCTTCGCCTACGACGTGCCGTTCCCCGCGGTGATCGCGGCCGCGGCACTCGTGGGGTGGATCGGCGGGCGCGTGGCACCGCGTGTCTTCGCCCTTTCGGAACATGCGGCGGAGAAGGCGAGCGGCGTTCCCGCCATCCTCGACGACGACACGCCCACGCCCGAGCACGCGAGGTTCTCGATGCGATCGCTCGTGACGGTGATCGTGTCGTTCGTCGCGATCTGGGCCGCCGCGCTGGGCGCACTCGCCCTGGCTTGCGGGGTGAAGAGCGACCTCACGCTGATGGGCTGGTTCTTCACCAAGTCGGCGATGGTCACCTTCGGCGGGGCTTACGCGGTGCTGCCCTACGTGCTGCAGAACGCGGTCGATACCTACGGATGGGCCACCACGCCGCAGATGATCGACGGCCTCGCCCTGGGCGAGAGCACGCCGGGACCCTTGATCATGATCGTGGCGTACGTGGGATTCCTCGGCGGATGGCAGCACCAGGCGCTGGGCTCCGACGCGCTCTTCCTGGGCGGCGTCGCGGGCGCGTGCGTCGCGACCTTCTTCACGTTCCTGCCCTCGTTCCTGTTCATCCTCGCGGGCGGACCCCTCGTGGAGCGCACGCGCGACGACCTGAAGCTCACCGCGCCCCTCACGGCCATCAGCGCCGCGGTCGTGGGCGTGATCCTCAATCTCACGGTGTACTTCGCGTGGCACGTGCTCTGGCCCGCGGCGAACGCGGCATCGCCCTTCTCGGGCGGGTTCGACTACGCGAGCGCCGCGATCGCGATCGTCGCGGCCATCGTGCTGCTCGCGAGGAAATCCGATGTGATCCCGGTGATCGCGGCGAGCGGCGCCGCGGGCCTCGTGCTCTGGGCTGCCGGCGCCTAGCGCGCCTTGTAGGGGCCCGACTTCCCGCCGCGTTTCTCGACCACGTGGATGTCGCCCATGGTCATGCCGCGATCCACGGCCTTGCACATGTCGTAGATGGTGAGCAGCCCCACCTGCACCGCGGTGAGGGCCTCCATCTCGACGCCCGTCTTCGCGACGCACTCGACAGTTGCGCGACAGACGACCGCCGAGCGCTTCTTGTCGAGCACGAACTGCACGGCCACGGAGGTGAGCGGTACCGGATGGCAGAGCGGGATGAGCTCCGAGGTGCGCTTCGCGGCCTGGATAGCCGCCACGCGCGCTATGCCCAGGACATCGCCCTTCTTCGAGCTTCCCGACTCGACCAGGCGGAAGGTCGCCGCCTTCATGCGGATTTCGCCGCGCGCCACGGCCACGCGATGGGTCTCGGCCTTGGCCCCCACGTCAACCATGTGAGCCGCGCCGCGTTCGTCGAAATGGGTCAGCTTTTCCGTCATAATTGGTTACCACATCGCCCGGGGAACTCACTCTGTCCGGCGCCCATCATAGTAGCAGTCACCTCTTCCGGCCGTGAAAAAGCGCCTCGCCGCAGCCCTCCTCCTCGCCGTGTTCTGCACGGGCGGGGCGCGTGCGCAGCAAAACAACCTCCCGGACCTGGGCGACATCTCCTCGGCATCGCTGTCGGACACCCAGGAACGCACCATCGGCAACCGCATCATGCGCGAGGTGCGCAACGATCCCGCGTTCCTGGACGACCCGGAGATCACCGACTACATCACCTCCGTCGGCCAGCGGCTGCTCTCCGTCGCGGACAATCCCCCTCCCGACATCACGTTCTTCATGGTGAAGGACGAAAGCATCAACGCATTCGCCATGGTGGGCGGGCACGTGTTCATCCACACGGGGCTCCTGGTCCTCACGCAGGACGAAGCGGAGCTCGCCGGCGTGATGGCCCACGAGCTGTCCCACGTGCTGCAGAAGCACCAGGCGCGCATGATGCGCGACGCCTCGCGCGGCCAGTGGACTTCGCTCGCGGCGCTCGCCGTGGCGCTGCTCGCGGCGCGCTCCAGCGCCAACTCGAGCGGCCAGCTCACGGAAGCGGCCCTCGCCAGCGCGAGCGCCTTCAACATCCAGAACCAGCTCGACTACACGCGCGAGCACGAGCGCGAAGCCGACCGCGTGGGCTTCACGCTGCTGGACAGGGCCGGGTACGACCCGCGCGGCATGGCCACCTTCTTCGAGCGGATGATGCGCGCCAACCGCCTGAACGAGCTCAAGGGCACCACGCCCTCCTACCTGCGCACGCACCCGATGACCACGGAGCGCATCGCCGAGATGCAGGATCGCCTCGAGAAGATGCCGCCGCGCATCCTCGCGCCCGACTCCATCGAGTACAAGATCGCCAAGGCCCGCATCCGCGCGCTGATGATGGGCTCGTCCACGGATGCCGAGCACTTCTTCAAGGTCGCCCTCGAGGACGCGACGGTGCTCAGGCCGCGCGAGGACGTCTATGGCCTGGCCCTCGCGCAGCGCCGCGCGCACGACCTGGATGCCGCATGGAAGACGCTGCAGCCCCTGCGCGTGCAGGGACGCACGCATCCGGCCTTCGAGCTGCTCGCCGGGCAGATCCTCGCCGACATGCACAAGAACGACGAATCGCTCGCCGTGTACCGCACGGCGCTCAAGACCTGGCCGGGCTATCGCGCGCTCGCCTACGCGTACCTGGACCAACTGCTGCAGATGGGCCGCGCCAAGGAAGCGATCGCCGATCTCGAGGATCGCATCCGCACGCGCTCCGACGACTGGCGCCTCTACGAGCTGCAGGCGCGCGCCTACGAGGCCACCGGCGCCGCGCTCTTGCAGCATCGCGCGCAGGCCGAGTCCTACTATCGGCGCGGCAACCTCGCCGCCGCCGTCGACCAGCTCGAGATCGCGCTCAAGTTCCGCAAGGGCAGCGACTTCTACGAAATGTCCATCGCCGAGTCGCGACTGCGCGAGCTTCGCACGGCCCTGGAAAACGAACGCGCCGCCGAGAAGGCGCTCAAGATCAGTTGAAGGCGCGGGCCACCGTCCTCGGCGCGCTCGTCCTCGCCGCCGCGCTCCCGGCTGCGGCCGACCGGCCGTTGAGCGCCGTCGAACTCTTCGTGCAGCGCGACAAGGGCTATTGCATCTCCTGCCACCAGCTGCCCGCGGGCGTGGGCCCCGCGTCGACATCGAACGTCGGCCCCAGGCTCGAAGGCGCGCGCATGCGCGCGCTCGGCAAGGCGGCGATCCGCGCGGCCATCGTCGATCCCACCGCCGCCAATGCCGATACCCTGATGCCGCCCTATGGACGGCATCGCATCCTCGACGACCAGGAGATCGACCGCATCGTGGAGTTCCTGAATGGCCTGCCGTAGGCTCGCGGCGCTCGCGCTCGCCATGGCCGCCTCCTGCGCGATCGCCGCGCCCGAGGCCGTGCGCAAGGAGATCGTCGATCGGCTGCAAAAGCAGCTGCCGCAGCTCTCCGGCGCGGATTTCGCGCTCGGCTCGGCCGCATTCGACGACGCGTTGCGCGCGAAGATCGACGAGAACGCGGGCGATGCCGCGCCCATCGTGGCCGCCGGGCACCAGGTGTGGACCGCGAAGTTCAGGGACGGCCGATCGCTCGCCAACTGCTTTCCCAACGGCGGTCGCCGCATCGCGGGCAACTACCCGCAGTACAACGCGCGCTTGAAGCGCGTGGTGACGCTGGAGATGGCGATCAACCAGTGCCGCAAGGCGCACAAGGAAGCGCTGTTCGATCCCACGGATGCGGCGACAATGGGCGCCGCCCTCGCGTACGTGCGCTCGCTTTCCGACAACCTGAAGGTCGCCGTGCGCGTGCCGCCGGCCGCGGAACCTTCATTCGAGAACGGGCGGCGCATGTACTTCACTCGCATGGGCCAGCGCAACTTCGCGTGCGCCTCGTGCCACCTGCAGGGCGCGGGAGAGCGATTCGACGGCACCGCGCTATCGCCCGCGATCGGCCAGGCCACGCACTGGCCCGTGATCCGCGAGGCGGCGCCCGTCACGATGCAGGCGCGCGTGCGCGAATGCCTCGAGCTCATGGGCGCGGCGCCCTTCGCGGCCGGCTCCGACGAGCTGAACGACCTCGAGTACTTCCTCTCCTACCTTTCGAACGGATTGCCGCTCAAGGCGAACGTCTGGCGGCCCAAGGCCCCGTGAAGGGAACCTAGTCCGCCGGAACGGTGAGGCAGCGCCCGGGCGCGTGCGTGGCCGGCAGCGCGCGGTGCGCCGTGGCGTAGAGGTAGCGAAGCTCCGCCGTGTGCTGCTCGCGCAAGACCCAGCGGCGCGTGCCCTCCTCGAAGAGCTTGTCGGCATCCGCGCGCCGGCCCAGGCAGATGTCGCCGGTCAACGCCGCAAGGAACGCGTAGTCCGTGAGGACGTTCTTCGCGTTGCCCGCCGCTTCCAGCACCGAACGTCCATGCTGCGCCATCGCTTCGGGATCCCGGCGCGCCACCGCCGAGAAGAGGTCGATCCATTCGCGCCGCGCCGGGTCCACCGCCTTCGAGCACGCCGACTGCGCCACGCGCGCCCAAACCTCTCCGGCCGCCTGCGGTGCGATGCGCGCGTTCATCGCCCTCGCCACGCCGTAGAACGACGGCAGGACTTCCTCGAACTGGTAGGACGACGGGCAGCGCTGCGTCCACGCGTCCACGATGCGCGCATCGAGCGGCGAGGAGCCCATGCGCACGTCCGCGAGCGGCGGCCTCGTGTGTCCCATGGCGGTGTCGTGCACCAGCCAGCCCTCGTACGCGGCGAAGTCCGCGTTGGCGTGCAGGCCCTTCGTCACGGGCTCGGTCGAGGCGACGAAGGTGCCGTCCAGCATCTCGAGCAGCGGCAGCGGCGACAGCTCGAGCTCCGCGAGGCTCGTCACGCTCGCCTGCGTGAACCGCGTGCGCGAGGCGCGCTGGTCCACGATGGGATAGTAGTCGGAGTTGGCCACGCCGCCGGGGCCGCCGAAGAGGCTCAGCACCGCGCGCCCCGATCCCATCACCCGGCGCGTGATCGCCCCGGGCTGGTCGAGGCCCAGGCGCTCGGCGAGCGGCTTGATGATCGGCCACTGCAGCACGCGCTCGTCGAAGCGGCCCACCGGCCCGCCCTTGCGCGCGATGAGGACGAGGTCGCTGTCGATCGACGTGTACACGACGAAATCCGGGAACGTGCGCCCGATCGCCTCGAAGATTGTCGCGATGGTCTTGTCGTCCATCTCGTAGATGTGCAGCCACTGGCAGAGCACGCCGCCGTCGTTGAGCGACTGCGACACGCGCCGGTAGAACTCCTCGGAGAAGAGCGAGGCCACCCCGCTTACCCACGGATTCGACGGCTCCGAGACCACGATGTCGTAGCGCGCGCCGCCGCGCGCGAAATAGGACTTGGCATCGTCGATCACGATGTGGCTGCGCGGGTCGGTGTAGGCGGCTTCGACGATGGGCCGGAAGTTCTTCGCGCCCTCCACCATCGAAGGCTCGATCTCCACCGTGTCCACGCGCTTGAGATTGGGCGAGCCCAGCAGCACGGTCGTGGACATGCCCGAGCCGAAGCCGATCACCGCGGCCGTCCGCGCGTCCGGCTTGTGCCCGAGCGGCGCGGCGCCCAGCATCATCATCGTGAGCTCGTCGCCCGAGGGCGGAACCCCGGCGTAGTAGGCGATCGAGGCGTCGGGCTTGCCGTTGGTGCGGATGGAGCGCCACTTGCCGTCGTCGAGCACGTCCACGGTCGCGGTCTTGCCGTCGCGGTGGTAGGCGATCCTGGTATCGGTCGAGATGCGCGCGGCGCCCGTGCGGAATACGCCCGAGGCGGAGCGGCGCTCGTCCGCGCCGAACGTGAGGACGATGGCCGCGAATGCCACCACCGAGATGGCGACGGGCTTGGCCCACGATGCGGGCGGCACGCGCCTGCGCATCCCCACGAAGAGATAGACGCCGAGCGCGAGGTCGACCAGCGCCCCGGCCACGAGCGTCCCGTGCAGTCCCAGCGGCACGAGGAGCACGTGCACGGCGACCAGCACGCCCAGGATCGATCCGAAGGTGTTGACCGCGTACACGAGCCCGAGCGAGCGCTCCCCGGTGCGGGAGCGAAGCAGGCGGTAGGTGATGAGCGGAAGCGTCATGCCCGCGCAGATCGTCGCGGGCAGCATCACGGCGAGCGCGATGAGCGTGGAGCTCAGGCTGAAGAGCACGAAGCCGCTGTTGTTGCGCGCGAGGGCGTGCAGCAGCCACGCCATCAGGTCGAACGACCCGTTGTAGAGCGGCACCGTCGCCACCGCGGCGATGCCCATCACGACCTGCACGAGCGCGAGGAATCGGACCGGGTCGCCCAGCGCATCGATGCGCCCGCGGATCCAAAGCCCTCCCACGGCGAGCCCGAGGATGAAGCTCGCGAGCATGAGCTCGAACGAATGCGTCGATGCCCCGAGCACGAGCGAGAGCATGCGGATCCACGAGATCTCGTAGATGAAGGACGACAGGCCCGTGAGCCCCGCCACCACGAGGAGAGTGGCGACGAGCCGCGACTCTCCGACCGTCGCGCCCTCGCCCGCCGGTGGCGCCAGTTCCGGGAGCGGCGCAGGGCGCTCCCGCGACAGGACGAGCGCGGCCGCGGCGATGACGAGGTTCAACGCGCCGGCCGTGGCGAGCGTGCCCGGAAGCCCCACCGTCGGGATGAGCACGAAGGCCGAAGCGAGCACGCCCAGCACCGCGCCCATGCTGTTCACGAAGTAGAGGGTCGAGATGTGATGGCCCGGCTGCATCGGGTCGAAGCGAAGCACCGCCGAGGTCACGAGCGGGAAGGTCATCCCGAGCAGCACCGATTGGGGCGCGAGGAGCAGCGCCGACAGTCCCCACTGCGCGGCGCAGAAGGCGCTCTCCTGGTGGCACGCGGACGGCAGCAGCACCGTGTAGGCCCACTGCGTGGCGCTCACGAAGACGGGATGGAATCCGAGGGCGATGAGGCCGATTGCCATTTCCACGTACGCATAGATGCGCAGCGGATTGCCCATGCGCGCGCGGCGCGCGCACAGCCACGACCCGAGCGCGAGGCCGCCGATGAAGACGACGAGCACCAGCGTCTGCGCGTAGGCCGCGTGGCCCAGGAAGAGATTCACGTAGTGGGACCACACCGACTCGTAGATGAGCCCGGCGAATCCCGAGACGAAGAAAAGGGCGATGACCGACTGGACGCGCCGGTTCACGAGGGCCTCGAACGCAGGAAGGGGAGCAAAGAAAAGGGGCCGCTTTTGGCGGCCCCTTCCTGGGACGGTGGTGCGATTAGCGGCAGGTCGCCGGCAGGTACTTCGACAGGATGTTCGTCGGCGAGGTGTTGCAGAGCCACGCGGTGATCGGGGCGCCCGCGGAAGCCGTCTGCGGGGTGTAGCCGAACGTGTGGTTCGAGCCGAGCTGGGTCAGCAG
>DATJVS010000023.1:0-9075 GCA_035501715.1 Usitatibacter sp. | reverse complement strand
GGACTTGAAATGGTCGATGTCCACGATGCCCACGCAGACCCGCGCGCCGTCGCGCCGCGTCGTCTGCACGACCTCGGCGAGGCGTTCGTCCCAGCAGCGGCGATTGGCGAGGCCCGTGAGCGAATCCTCGTGGGCCGCGCGCGTGAGGTGGTCGACGCGCTCCGACAGGTCCTGCTGGTACTTCATCCAGATCTCGCGCGCGGTGCCGCTCGCCTCGAGCTCCTCGCGAAGCAGCTCGTCGTGCAGCGCCTGGAAGCGCTTCTGGTAGGCGAGCGCCTGCTGGAAATCCCCGTGCGACTCGAACCACTCGGCGAGCGAGCGGAAGCCCTCGGTCACGAGGCGGCGCACGTTGGCGCCGGAGGCCAGGTGCAGCGCCTGCTCGAAGCAGTCACGGGCCTTGGCGGAGTGGTCCAGCGCCACGTGCGTGCGCCCGATGTTGAGCAGCGCCTCGGCCTGCTGGTGCGGATTCTTCAGCGCGGTGCCGTGCCCGAGCATCTCGTTGAAGAGCTGGAGCGCGAGCTTCGCCTGGCCGGTCTCGCGATAGATCTCGCCCAGCGTGCCCACGCAATGGGCCTTGTTGAAGGTGCTCTCCAGGCCGGGGCCCACGAGCAGCTCCTCGCAAAGCTCGAGTCCCATGCGGAAGCGCTCCTGCGCCTCGTCCTTCTGTCCCTTGCGGTCGAGCTGGCGGCCCAGGTCCAGGTGCAGCCCCGCGAAATTCATCTTCACGCGCGGCGTGTAGGTCGCGTCGTCGGCGTCCTCGCCCAGGTCGATGGCGAGGCGATAGTGGCGCTCGGCCTCGTCGAATCGCCCCTTGTCGCCCAGCAGGATTCCAAGCGCGTTGTGCAGCCGGATCCATAGCGAGTCGCATGCGACGCGCTCGATCGCATCGTGGGCCTGGTAGAGCGCCTGGAGCGCTTCCTCGCGCGCGCCCATCTGGTACTGGCACGCGGCCGCGGAGATGAGCGCCGAGGCCTTCGCCTGCGCGTCGCCGCAACGCTCCGCGAGCACGAGCGCCTGCAGGCTCGACTCGAGGCCGGCGCCGTACTGGGCGGCGAGGTAGAGGCAGGTGCCGATGTTGCACACGGCGAGCGAGAGCGCGCGGTCGTCGCCCGCGGCGGTCGCGAGGTCGCGCGCTTCCTGAGCGAACGGCAGCGCGCGCTCGGCTTCACCCAGGCGGGTGAGGGCGAGAGCGAGCTCGTTCAGGGCATTGAGGCGGTCTGGCGCGCAGGTAGCCGCGTTCAGCCGCTCTTCGAGTTTTCGAAGGCGATCCATCGAAGCGCAAAATCCGAAAAGCGCCATTCTGCCCGAGGGCCGTTGGCCCCCTATTTCCCCGGGGTTTCAACTGTAATCGTCGCCTCGTGAAAGCGTATCCTAGCCTGCGAAACACCCCACCCCAAGGAGGACAACAACATGAAGCGCGAAACCATCGCATCGCTTTTCGTCGTGGCGCTCGCCGGGTGCGCCACGTCGGGCCCGGGACCGTACGAAGCGGGCTGGACCACCCTCATCGACGGAGCCACCATGTCGGGCCTGCATCCGATCCAGGAAGCCAACTGGCATCCGGGCGACGGCGCCATCGTGGCCGACAAGGGCATCGGCTTTCTCATGACCGACAAGGTGTACGGCGACTTCCAGGTCCGCGCGGAGTTCTACGCCGAGGCCGACACCAACAGCGGCGTCTTCCTGCGCTGCTCCGATGCGCTCAAGCCCGACTCGAAGGTCTGCTACGAAGTGAACATCTGGGACAAGCGCCCCGCGCCCGAATACGGAACCGGCGCCATCGTGGACGTGGCCAAGGTCGTTCCCATGCCGAAAGCGGGCGGCAAGTGGAACACGTATGAGATCACCGCGAAGGGCGACCACATCACCGTGGTGCTGAACGGCGTGACCACGGCCGACGCGCACGACTCGAAGCACGCGCTGGGGCCGATCGGCCTGCAGTACGCCGCGGGCGTGGACAAGGAGCATCCCTCGGTGCTGAAGTGGCGCAAGGTGCAGATCCGGCCGCTGTAAGGGCAGGGGGCCGCAAGGCCGCGGCCCAGAGCGCCTCGAGCAGCTTCATCACTCGGCCGGGACCGGGCGGCCCTCGGCGGCCGCGCCGAAGCGGTCGAGCAGCCCGCCCCATCCGCCGTTCACCATGTCGCGCGTCTCGCGGGCCTTCTCGCCCCAGCGCTCGAGGAGGCGGTGCTCGAGCGTCACCACCGTCTCCGCTCCCTGCGGCTCGAAGCGCACCTCGAGCTCGGTGTGCAGGGTGGCGTCGTAGGCCCACTGCGTGCTGATCTGCCACGCGAGCACGACGCGCCGGGGCGGGTCCCACGTGAGCACCTTGCCCCATTCGCACTCGCTGCCGTCGGCGCCGCGCTCGTACCAGCGGCCGCCCACGCGGGGCTCCATCACGATCTTCTGGATGGGCGACTGCGTGGGATTGATGGAGTGGCGCGGATTCCACCAGCGGGCGATGTTGGCGGTGAACACTTCGAAGGCGTGCATGGGCGTGGCCTTCACGCGGATCGTTTTCACGACGGGTTCGACGTAGGCGGCAGCGACGTTGGCATTCATCGGGATCTCTTTCTCGGTCGGTGATGGGAGGTGCGCTCGGCTTCGGCCTTGAAGGCATCGAGCGCTTCGGTCCAGAAACGGTCCAGCCAGGAGCGCAGCTCCCCCAGGCCGCGGGGATCGACTTCGTAGAGGCGGCGCGTGCCCTGGGCCTCGTCGCGCACGAGGCCGGCGTCCTTCAGCACCTTCAGGTGCTGCGAGACGGCCGGGCGGCTCACGGGAAGCTCCGCGGCGATCTCGCCCACGGAAACGGGGCCGGCCCGCAGGCGCTCGAAGACGGCGCGGCGCGTGGGATCGGCGAGGGCGGCCAGGGCATTATCGTAAGGCATGGCTTACGGTAAGGCATGGCTTACGGCATGTCAAGACCCCCCGGTTTCGCCGTGATAGATTCGCCGGCATGAAGGCACTGCTCGCCGCCGCACTGTTCGCCGCCTCTTTCGCAGGTTCAAGCTGGGCCGACACGCCGCCTTCGAAGGCGACGCTTCACATCGTGCTCGTGCTCGACGGCCTCAGGCCCGACAGCATCAATCCGCGCGACACGCCGAACCTCCATCGCCTGAAGAACGAAGGCGTCACGTTCGCCAACAGCCACGCGGTGTTTCCCACGGTGACGCGCGTGAACGGCACCGCCATCGGCAGCGGCTCGTATCCGGAGCGCAACGGCATCATGGGCAACCGCATCTACATTCCCGAGGTGGATCCGAAATCCGCGTTCGTGAACGACGACGCGGCCAAGCTCCTCATGCTGGGCGATCGCATCGTGACCACCGTGGGCCTGGCCGAGATCCTCGAGAAGCGCGGCGAGCGCTTCGTGGTGGTGACCTCGGGCTCCGCCGGCGGGGCGCTCCTCGTGGCGCCGCGCTCACCCGATGGCCTGGGGCTCGCGCTGAACGCGGGGTTCCATGGCCTCGAGCAATCGGGGAAGCTCAAGCCCGCCATCGACGAGGTCATCAAGCGCTTCGGCGCGGCGCCCCACAAGGGCGGCGCCATGGCCGACCACATGGCGCCGGTGAGCTGGGCGATGAACGTGCTCGACGAATACGTGCTGCCGGAGTTGAAGCCCCGTGTCGTGGTCTCGTGGATGACGGAGCCCGATCACTCCCAGCATGGACACGGACCCGGGTCGCCGGAAGCCATTGCGGCGATCCGCAACGACGACGCGGAGATCGGCAGGATGCTGGCGAAGCTCGCCTCCCTGGGGCTCGCCGAGCGCACGAACATCATCGTGCTCTCGGACCACGGGTTCAGCACCACCGACCACGACGTGAACGTGGCCGGCGAATTCAAGCACGCCGGTTTCGCCACCCTGGAAGACGGCGGCGACATCGTGCTCGCCTCGAGCGGGCAGGAGATGAACGTCCACGTGAAGGACCACGATCCGAAGCGCATCGCGGCGATCGTGGAATTCCTGCAGCGCCAATCGTGGTGCGGCGTGATCTTCACCGCGCACGGCGGCGGGGCGGCGCACGAGGGAAGCGTTCCCGGGACGTTCTCGCTCGAGTACGCGCACCTCGGTGGGCACGCGCGCAGCCCGGATATCGCGTTCACTTTCCCGTGGTCTTCGTCGGCCAACCGCTTCGGCGTCCGCGGCATGGACTACAGCATCGTGAGCAAGGGAGCGACGATGGCGGTCGACGTCGATACCGCCAACCACGGCGGCATCGGCCCGTTCACCGTGACGAACACCATGCTGGCATGGGGGCCGGACTTCAAGCGCGGCATCGTCGATCGCACGCCCGCGGCGAACGTGGACGTGGCGCCCACGATCCTGCACTTGCTGGGCATGGACGACGCGGCCGGCGGCATGCAGGGCCGCGCGTTGGTGGAGGCGATGGTGGGCGGGCCCGACGAAGAGCAGGTCGCGGTGGAGACGCGCGCGCTGCACGTGGCCAACGGCGCCTATCGCGCCGTGCTCCAGGCGAGCGAGGTGGACGGCCGCCGCTACATCGACAAGGCCTGGCGGCAGTGACGCCCGCTATTTCGGCGCGAACGCGGACTTGAGCGTGTCCGCGTGGAAGACCTCGGTGCCCTGGCCCGTCGTGGCGTAGCGGTAGAGCGCCGCCGAATAGATTCCCGTGAGCGCGCTATGGACGAGCGCCGTGATCGCAAGCGCCAGCACGCCCAGGGCGATGGCCGCGATCACGATGGGCCAGCTGTGCGTCATGGCCGCGAGCACGACCACGGCCACCGCGCAGGCGCCCACGGCGAATGAGATGAAGCCGAACGCGGCGCCGATCCCCACCTGGCCGATGAGGTTCTCGCCCCACGTCTCCTTGAGCAGCGATGCGCTTTCCTTGATCGCTTCGAAAGGGCCCGATTCCGTCGCGGCGAGCACCGGCGCCACGAGGTAGGTCGCCACCGACCAGCCGGCGCCCAGCAATCCCACGACGATCTTGCCGACGAATCCCACGCGCTCCTGGATCGCCTTGAGGATCATGCCCACGGTGGCGGCGATGAGCGCGTAGCCGAGGATCGAGACGATGCGCGATGTCGCGATGCGCATGCCGTCGCCGAACGTTCCGCCCTGGCCCTCGAGGCGCTGCATCGCGGCGCCGACGAGCGCCGTGTTGAAGAAGAAGATCACGAAGTAGTGCGTGAAGTAGAAGAGGAACCCCACGAGGTAGAGCGCGGGCGACGGATGCTCGCGGGTTCCGCCCATGCCCCAGACCTCGAGGCCGACCACCGGGAGCGCGAAGGACGCGATCACGATCAGGAGCACGCCGGTGGACACCAGCGGGAAGAGCAGCAGCTCCTTGTCCTCGGCGAGCACCGAGGCGCTCGCCTTCACCAGTTCCCAGCTCCGGGAGATGCGATCGAACATGGTTGGGTCCCTTCTCTGAATCCGGATCGAAGCGCCGAGCGTATTCTGCATCAACGCCCGGCGCCTTGCTTCGGGCGTCCTATTGTCCACTTGGAGTCGAGAATGAACCGTACTGGATTCGCCTTCCTGCTGCTCGCATTCGCCCTGCCCACCTTTGCCGGCGTCACGTCCCCCGCGGGGATTTCCGACGCGCTGCGCCCCTCGGCCGACGAGGAACCCGCTTTCGTGCTCAACGCCACGGGGGTGCAGGTCTACACGTGCAAGGAGAAGGGGGCATACCAATACGGCTGGACTTTCGTCGCTCCCGAGGCGTCGCTCGCGGAAAGCGGCAAGGCCGTGGGCAGGCATTTCGCCGGTCCCACCTGGGAAGCTTCCGACGGCAGCAGCGTGAAGGGCACGCTCAGGCAGAAGCAGGACGGCGGCGCGGGCAACATCCCGTGGCTCAACCTCGCGGCCACTTCGTCGGGGCAGGGGCGCTTCGCGGGAATCACGACCGTGCTTCGCGTGGCCACGAAGGGCGGCGTCGAGCCCGCCACGGGTTGCGACGGGAGCAGCGTGAATTCGGAAGCGCGCGTCCCCTACACAGCCGATTACTACTTCTACAGGAAGAAGGCATAGGGTTGTTGTACGCTAGGCGGTCCGGCTTGCGACTCAGGGGACCCCATGGCGACGAGGAATTCCGGCACGAAGAAGGCGGCGAGGCTCGCGACACCCACGAGCCTCGGTTCCGCCGCGACGAGGGACATCACGGGCGCGCTGAACGCGCTGCTCGCCGACGTCTTCGCGATCTACCTCAAGACCAAGAACTTCCATTGGCACATGTCGGGGCCGCACTTCCGCGACTACCATCTACTGCTGGACGAGCAGGGCAACGAGCTCTACGCGATCACCGATCCCATCGCCGAGCGCGTGCGCAAGGTGGGCGGGACCACGATCCGCTCCATCGGCCACATCGCGCGCGTGCAGCGGGTGCTCGACAACGACGCCGACTACGTGACGCCGCTCGACATGCTGGCGGAGCTTCGCGAGGACAACGCGCGGCTCGCCGACCGCATGCGCGCCGCGCACGCCACGTGCGACAAGCGCGGCGACGTGGCCACGGCGAGCCTGCTCGAGGTCTGGATCGACGAGGCCGAGCGGCGCGCGTGGTTCCTGTGGGAAGCGTGCCGCCACGGGGAAGCGCCGGGCAACTAGGGCGCTCGCGATGGCCGACGGCAACTCCAACACGCTTGAGACCCGGCGGGCGCAGGCTTTCCCGACGCTCACCGGCGCCGAGATCGACCGCATTCGCCGCTTCGCCTCTCCCGTGCGTTATCGCTCGGGCGAGCTCGTGTACGAGACGGGAAAGGCCACGCCCGGCGTGCTCGTGGTGCTCGCGGGCACGATCCGGATCACCGGGCGCGATGGGCGTGGGCACGACATCCCGGTGACCGACCACGGGCCCGGCTCGTTTTCAGGCGAGCTGAGCGCGCTCGCGAGCCGGCCCTCGTTCGTCGATGCGCGCGCCGTGGGCGAGGTCGAGGCGCTGCTGATCGATGCGAAGCGCCTCCACGACCTGCTCATGGCCGAAGCGGTGCTGGGCGAACGGATCATGCGCGCGATGATCATCCGCCGCGTGGCGATCCTCGAGGCGGGCGCGGGAGGCCCGGTGCTGGTGGGCCCGACGAGCACGGGAGGCGCCGCGCGCCTGGGCAACTTCCTCGACCGAAACGGCATCCCCCACCAGTTCGTCGATACGGAGCACGACCTCGAGGCTCGCGACTTCGTCGAGCGCTACGCGGCGAGTCCCGAAGACCTTCCGCTCGCCATCTGTCCCGACGGCACGGTGCTGAGGAACCCCAGCGAGAGCGAGCTCGCGCATTTCATCGGCATGGTCGACGAGCAAAGCGTCGCGGGGCGCACGTTCGACGTGGCCATCGTCGGCGCCGGGCCCGCGGGGCTCGCGGCCGCGGTGTATGCCGCTTCCGAGGGGCTCTCGGTGGTCGTGATCGACACGCGCGCCTTCGGCGGGCAGGCGGGGGCGAGCGCGCGCATCGAGAACTACCTGGGTTTTCCCACGGGCATTTCGGGCCAGGCGCTCGCGGGGCGCGCGTTCACGCAGGCGCAGAAGTTCGGCGCCACGATCCTCATCCCGGCCGAGGCGGTGAAGCTCGATTGCGACGCGCATCCGTTCGCGCTGCACCTCGCCTGCGGAGGGATGCTCACCGCGAAGACTGTCGTGGTCGCCTCGGGCGCGCGCTACCGCCGCCCGGGATACGAGAACCTGGACGCGCTCGAGGGCCGGGGCGTGTGGTACTGGGCCTCGCACATCGAGGCGAAGCGCTGCGCGGCGACCGAGGTCGTGCTCGTGGGCGGCGGCAACTCCGCGGGGCAAGCCGCGGTGTATCTATCGGACCACGCCTCCAAGGTGTGGATGCTGGTGCGCGGCGCGGGGCTCGCGGCGAGCATGTCGAGATACCTGATCGACCGCATCGCCGCCACCGGCAACATCGAATTGCGCACGCGCACCGAGATCACGCGCCTGGGCGGCTCGAAGGACGCCGGCATCGAGTCGGTGACGTGGAAGCATCGCGACACGGGCGCCGAGGAGACGCGGCCCATCCGCAACGTGTTCCTCTTCCTGGGCGCCGATCCGGCGACCGAGTGGCTGGCCGACTGCGGCGTGCAGGTCGACGCGCGCGGCTTCGTGAAGACGGGCGAAGACCCGCGCATGCCGCTTTGCTCGAGCATTCCCGGCGTCTTCGCCATCGGGGACTTGCGCGCGGGCTCCACCAAGCGCGTGGGCGCCGCGATCGGCGAGGGAGCCGCGGTGGTTTCCCAGATCCACGGCTTCCTCGCGCAACCCCAGAGCGCAGCCTAGGCCTTCAGCTGGTCCCGGATGGGCAGCGAGCGGATGCGCTTGCCCGTCGCCTCGAAGATCGCGTTGCACAGCGCCGGCGCCACGGGCGGCACGCCCGGCTCGCCCACGCCGCCCATGGGCAGCGCGTAGTCGCCGGGGATGAGGTGCACGTGGATCGCCTTGGGCGCCATGCTCATCCGCAGGACTTCATACTGGTGGAAGTTGTCCTGGGTGACGCGCCCGTCCTTGTACGTGATCTCCGAGACCAGCGCGTTCGACAGCCCCATGATGCAGGCGCCTTCCATCTGCGCGCGGACGCGCTCGGGATTGACCTGCGCGCCGCAATCGATGGCGATGTCCACGCGCGGGATCGTGAGGTTGCCCTTCGCGTCCACGGAAGCCTCGACCACCGCCGCCACGTACGTCGTGAAGCTGTAGTGCGCGGCGATTCCGCGGCCGCTGCCCTTCGCGAGCTTCGATCCCCAGTTCGATTCCTTCGCGACAGTCTCCGCTACGCGGCGCAGCCGCCCGGTGTCGACGAGGTAGAGCTCGGGGTTCTCGCCGTGGTTCCACGTGTCGTTGAGGTCGCGCGGATCGATACGGCGCGGCGGGCCGAGGAGCTCGAGGAGATAGTCCTTCGGATCCTTGCCCGCGGCATGCGCCATCTCGCACACGAACGACTGCACCGCGAACGCGTGCGGGATGTTGGACACGGCGCGATACCAGCCCACGCGCGTGTGCACCGCCGCTTCCGGGTTCTCGATGCGGATGTTGGGCACTGCGAAAGGCACGTTGGCAAGCCCCATGCCGATCTCGATCATCGACTCGACCTTCGGATCGGGCATGAAGAGCGCCATCA
>DATJVS010000022.1:0-4276 GCA_035501715.1 Usitatibacter sp. | reverse complement strand
GGCGTTCGTGGCGCTCGGCAACGAAGTCTTCGACAAGATCGCGGCGTTGCCTTTTCCCACGGTGGCGCTGATCCACGGCTTCTGCATGGGCGGCGGCACGGAGCTGGCCCTCGCGTGCAAGTACCGCGTGATGGACGATGGGCCGAAGGCGCGCATGGCGCTGCCGGAGGTGATGCTCGGCATCGTGCCGGGATGGGGCGCCATCAAGCGCCTGCCCCGGCTGGTCGGTGCCGCCGCCGCAATGCCGATGATGCTCACGGCAAGCGGGGCCGACAGCCGCCGCGCGAAGAAGATGGGCCTCGTGGATGCCGTGACGCCTCGGCGCCACTTCGAGAACGCGGGCCGCATGATCCTCACGAATCCGCCGCCGCAGCATCACGCGACGATGATGCAGGCCGCGGCGGGGTGGCCGGGACTGCGCAACTACACGAGGTGGAAGGCGACCAAGGGGGTGCAGGAGCGCGTTCGCCGCGACCAGTATCCGGCGCCCTACGCGATCATCGACCTCTGGTACGAGTTCGACGGCGATCCGCGCAAGGTGCCGCGCGAGCATCCCGCTTCCACCGCGAGCCTCTTCTTCCATCCGACCGCCAAGAACCTCATCCGCATCTTCAAGCTCCAGGAGCGGCTGAAGAAAATGGGGTCAGACCCCTTTTCCGCCGAAAAGGGGTCTGACCCCGTGAGGCACCTCCACGTCATCGGCGCGGGCGCCATGGGCGGCGACATCGCCGCGTGGGCGGCGCTGCGCGGCGTCACGGTGACGCTGCAGGACCTCGCGCCCGATCGCATCGCGCCGGCGATCAAGCGCGCGGCCGAGCTCTACAGGAAGAGGCTCAAGCAGCCGCACCTCGTGCAGGCGGCGCTCGATCGATTGATTCCCGACGTCGCGGGCAACGGCGCGGCGAAGGCCGACATCGTGATCGAGGCGATCGTCGAGAACGCGGACGTGAAGCGCAAGGTGTACGCGCAGGTCGAGCCGCGCATGAAGGACGGCGCCGTGCTCGCCACCAACACCTCGAGCATCCCGCTGCAGCAGCTGTCTTCGATACTGAAGCGCCCCGAGCGCCTCGTCGGCCTGCATTTCTTCAATCCCGTGCCGCAGATGATGCTGGTGGAGATCGTCGAAGGCCCGCAGACCTCGCCCGCCGTGATGCAGGCAGGCCAGTCGTTCACGCGCCAGATCGACAAGCTGCCGCTGCCGTGCAAGTCGGCGCCCGGCTTCCTCGTGAACCGAGTGCTCTCGCCGTATCTCCTCGAGGCGATGCTGATGGTGGACGAAGGCATCCCGCCGGAGACCATCGACGCCGCCGCGAAGGATTTCGGAATGCCCATGGGCCCCATCGAGCTCGCCGACATGGTGGGCCTGGACATCGGCTGGGCCGTGGGCCAGGAGCTCGCCAAGCCCGGTTCGCCGATCCCCAAGAAGCTCCAGTCGCTCGTGGAAGCGAAGAAGTTCGGCAAGAAGAGCGGGCAGGGCTTCTACACCTGGACCAACGGCAAGGCGCAGAAGAGTTCCACCGGCCCCGGCACCGTCGACCTCAAGGCGCTCGCCGATCGCATGGTGCTGCCCGCCCTGAACGAGGCCGTGGCGTGCGTGCGCGAGAAGATCGTCGCCGACGCCGACCTCTGCGACGCGGGCGTCATCTTCGGCACGGGCTTCGCGCCTCATCGCGGCGGTCCCATCAGCACGATCCGCGCGCGCGGCAAGCAGGAGTGGCTGCGCATCATGGGAGAGCTCAAGAAGCAGCACGGGCTGAGATTCGAAGCGGATACCGGTTGGGACACGATCTAGCGGTCTCGCGGTTTCCCGCGCAGGGAACGCCGCGCGCCACGCTGCTCATCGGCGCCGCGATGGGCGTGCGGCGCGACTACTACGCGCCCTTCGCCCGGTTCCTCGCGGAAAGCGGCATCCACGTGCTCACGTTCGACTACCGCGGCATGGGCGAGTCGCGCAAGGGAAGCCTTCGTGGATTCGACTGCGACGTGACGGCGTGGATCGACCAAGACCTCGCCTCGATGCTCGTCGAAGCGCGCAAGCCCGCCCCGGACCTCCCGCTGCTCTACGTGGGCCACAGCCTCGGCGGCCAGGTCCTGGGCGTCACGCCGGGACGCGAAGCGGTGCGCGCCGCGGTGACCGTCAACTCGGGCAGCGGCTACTACGGGTTCAACGACCGCATCTGGCTGCGCGTGCGGCTGCTGTGGTTCTTCTTCTTTCCGGTGCTCACGCCGATCTTCGGGTACTTCCCGGGAAGGAAGCTGCGCATGGTCGGCGACCTTCCGAAGGGCGTGGCGTTCCAGTGGCGCCGCTGGTGCCTGCATCCGGAATACCTCCTCGCCGAGGGCGATGCGTGGCGCCGCGAGATGGCCGGATTCGCCGCGCCGATCCTTCGCTATTCCTTCGCCGACGACGAGCTCATCACCGAGCGCGCCGTGGACAGCCTGCACTCGTTCTACCGCGGTTCGCGTATCGAACGGCGGCACATCGCGCCGGCGGACATCGGCGAGGCGCGCGTGGGCCATTTCGGTTTCTTTCATCCCCGCAGTCGCGATAAGCTGTGGGCCCCCGTGCTCGAGTGGCTGCTGGCAAGGAGCGAGGAAGGCAATGCGTGAGCTGAAAGGAAAGACCGCCGTCGTCACCGGAGCCGGAAGCGGCATCGGGCGCGAGCTCGTGATCGCCTGCGCGCGCGAAGGCATGAACGTCGTGCTCGCCGACATCGACGAGAAGGGCATGCGCGAGACGCTGATGGCGATTGCGCAGTTCGGCGTGCGCGCCGAGTGCATGCGCTGCGACGTTTCGAAGCCCGGCGACCTGGACGCGCTTGCCGCGAGGGCGTGGGAGAAGTTCGGCGCGGTTCACCTCGTCTTCAACAACGCGGGCGTGGCGGTCGCCGGCCCCGTGTGGACGGCCACGCTCGAGGACTGGAAGTGGACCCTCGACATCAACCTCATGGGTGTCGTGCACGGCGTGCGCTCCTTCGTGCCGCGCATGCTCGCCGACGGCCACGAGGGGCACATCGTGAACACGGCGTCCGTGGCGGGGCTCGTCGATATCCCCGGAAGCGCGGTGTATTGCGTGAGCAAGCATGGCGTCGTCTCGCTCTCGGAGTGCCTCCATCACGACCTGCGCGTGGCCAGGGCCGACATCGGCGTGTCGGTGCTCTGCCCCGCGTACGTGAATACCGGCATCGGCAACTCGCAGCGCAACCGCCCGAGCGACCTCGCCGCGACCAATCCCGGCGCCGCGCCGTACGAGGAGGCCGTCCGCCAGGCGCTCCTGCACGGCAAGCTCACCGCCGCCGACGTCGCGAAGGCCACGCTGGATGCGGTGAAGGCGGGCAGGTTCTACGTGATCACCCACGAGAAGATCAGGGGCGCCATCGAGACGCGCATGCGCGACATCCTCGACAATCGCCTGCCCACGGACGTCTCGCGGCCGGTGCCCGGCGCAACGCGCAACCAGGAGAAATCATGACGACGAATCGCCAAGTCCGCCTCGCCGCCCGTCCCATGGGGCTGCCCAAGCGCACCGACTGGAGCTTCACCGAGGAGCCCGTGGGCCAGCCCGCCGAGGGCCAGGTGCTCGTGAAGGTCTCGCACATCTCGCTCGATCCGGCGATGCGCGGCTGGATGAACGAGGGCAAGTCCTACATCGCGCCCGTCGAGATCGGCGCGGTGATGCGCGCGGGCGGCGTGGGAGAAGTCGTCGCTTCGAGGCATCCCGGCTTCGCCGTGGGCGATGCCGTCGGCGGGAACTTCGGCGTGCAGCAATACGCGATCAGCGACGCGAAGGGGCTGCGCAAGGTGGACACGAAGTTCGCGCCGCTCACCACGTATCTCGGCGTGCTCGGCATGCCGGGAATGACGGCCTACTTCGGGCTGCTCGACATCGGCAAGCCGCAGCCGGGCGAGACTGTCGTCGTGTCCGGCGCGGCGGGCGCCGTGGGCGCCGTGGTCTGCCAGATCGCGAAGATCAAGGGCTGCCGCGTGGTGGGCATCGCGGGCGGCGCGGACAAGTGCAAGTACGTGCGCGAGGAGCTCGGCGCAGACGCCGTGATCGACTACAAGAACGAGGACGTGAAGGCGGGCCTGAAGAAGCATTGCCCGGACGGCATCCACGTCTACTTCGACAACGTGGGCGGCGAGATCCTTGACGCGTGCCTCGCGCGCATCGCGCTGCACGCGCGCATCGTCATCTGCGGCGCGATCTCGCAGTACAACAACACGACTCCGGTGAAAGGCCCCGCCAACTACCTCTCCCTGCTGGTCAATCGCGCGA
>DATJVS010000021.1:0-9425 GCA_035501715.1 Usitatibacter sp. | reverse complement strand
ATCCTCGACATGACCCACGTGCAGGCGGGCCCCACCTGCTCGCAGCTGCTCGCGTGGATGGGCGCGGACGTGATCAAGTTCGAGAACCCGCAGGGCGACGCCACGCGCGGGCAGCTGCGCGACGTCCCGAACGCGGACTCGCTCTACTTCACGATGTTGAACTGCAACAAGCGCTCGATCACGGTCAACATGAAGACCGCCGAGGGCAAGCAGGTGTTCGTGGACCTGCTGAAGAAGTGCGACATCATGATGGAGAACTTCGGGCCCGGCGTCCTCGAGCGCCTCGGGTTCACGTGGGAGAAGATCCACGAGATCAATCCGAAGATCGTCGTGGGATCCATCAAGGGGTTCGGCTCCTCGGGGCCGTACTCCGATTTCAAGGCCTACGAGAACGTCGCGCAGGCGATGGGCGGGGCCATGAGCACCACGGGCGTGCCCGACGGGCCGCCGTTCGTGACGGGCGCGCAGATCGGCGATTCCGGCACGGGCCTTCACCTCGCGATCGGGCTTCTCGCGGCGCTGCACCAGGCCCAGCGCACGGGCCAGGGCCAGTACGTCGAGGTCGCGATGATGGACGGCGTGATGAACCTCTGCCGCGTGAAGTTCCGCGACCACCAGCGACTCACGCGCCAGGCGCTCGCGGAGTACTCGGTGCCCACCTACCAGAACATGGGCGACGTGCCCCGCGCGGGCAACGATTCCGGCGGCGGGCAGCTCGGCAACGCGGTGCATTGCAAGCCCCACGGCGCGAACGACTGGCTCTACGTGGTCGTGCAGGAGGCGGTGTGGACCGCGCTCGCCAATCGCATCGGCCCCGACGTGGGCGTGCCCGACCTCGCCAACGATCCGCGCGTGGCCACCATCGCGGAACGGCGCAAGAACCAGAACCTCGTCTGGACGCTGCTCAACAAGTTCGCGGAGAAGTACACGAAGCGCGAGCTCATGGCGATCCTCAATCCGCTCGACGTCCCGTGCGGCCCGATCATGTCCACGCAGGACCTTGCCACCGACGAGCACGTGCGCGGCCGCGACATGTGGGTCGAGCTCGACCACCCGCAGCGCGGCAAGTGGTTCAACGTCGGCATGCCGATCAAGCTCTCGGCCTCTCCCGCGGTGATCAAGCGCAGCCCGCTCCTGGGCGAGCACACCGACGAGGTGCTGAAGGAAGTCCTGGGATACGACGCCGCCGCGATCGACAAGCTCAAGGGCGCGGGCGCGTTCTCGGCTCCGCCGAAAAAAGCTGCCTGAACCACAGAGACCACAGAGACCACAGAGACCACAGAGTGAAAATAGCCCTCATAGGACAGCAGGATTTCGGCAAGGCGGTGCTCGAGGCGTTCCTCGCGCGCGGCGACACGGTGGCCGCGGTTTTCTGCGCCCCGGAAAAGGAAGGCGCGAAGGCAGATCCCATGCGCGTGGCCGCGCAGGAGAAGGGCCTCAAGGTCTACCAGCTGCCGAACCTCAAGGGGCCCGAGGCGGTGCAGGCCATGAAGGACGCGAACGCCGACATCGGCATCATGGCCTTCGTGCTGCAGTTCGCGCCGCAGGAATTCGTGAACATCCCGAAGCACGGCACCATCCAGTACCACCCGTCGCTGCTTCCCAAATACCGCGGGCCTTCGTCGATCAACTGGCCCATCGCGAAGGGCGAGAGGAAGACGGGCCTCACCATCTTCCGTCCCACCGACGGGCTCGACGAGGGCGCCGTGATCCTGCAGAAGGAGACCGACATCTCCGAGAACGACACGCTCGGCACCGTGTACTTCGACCGCCTCTTCCCCATGGGCGTGAAGGCGATGCTCGAGGCCGCAGACCTCGTGGCCGCCGGCAAGCACAAGGAAGTCGTGCAGGACGAATCGAAGGCCTCCTACGAAGGCTGGTTCCGCGCGAACGAGGCGAAGGTGAACTGGAACAACCACGTGGACTTCATCCACGACATCATTCGCGGCGCCGATCCCGCTCCCGGCGCGTGGACCACGATCGGCGGCAGGAAGCTGCAGCTCTTCGGCTCGAAGAAGCACCTGGTGCGCACTTTCGGCGCCGTGAAGGGCAAGGTGGGCGAGATCACCGACATCGGCGGCGAGTCCATGCGCGTCACGGCGCAGGGCGGACAGATCGAGGTCGCGAAGGTGAAGGCCGAGGAGGGCAAGAAGGTTTCCGCCGCGGAATGGGCCAAGGCCGCCGGTATTGCGGCGGGTACAATCCTCGGTTCCTGATTCGAGGTTGACGCCATGACCCACGCGATCCGTTTCCACAAGACCGGCGGTCCCGAAGTCCTGCAGTGGGAGGAAGTGAACGTCCCGCAGCCGGGGCCGGGCGAGACGCTGCTGCGCCACAAGGCCGTCGGCCTCAACTACATCGATACGTATCACCGCACGGGCCTCTATCCGCTGCCGCTGCCCTCGGGCATCGGCCTCGAGGCCGCGGGCGTGATCGAGGCGGTGGGACCGAACGTGACCGAGTTCAAGCCGGGCGACCGCGTGGCGTATGCCAACGGCCCCATAGGCGCGTATTCGGAACTGAAGATCCACCCGGCCGAGCGGCTCGTGAAGCTGCCCGACGGGATCACCTTCGAGCAGGGCGCGTCGATGATGCTTCAGGGCCTCACGGTGCAGTACCTGCTGCGGCGCCTCCACGTCGTGCCGAAAGCCGGCGACACGGTGCTCTTCCACGCGGCGGCGGGCGGCATCGGGCTCATCGCCTGCCAATGGGCGAAGGCGCTCGGCATCAACGTGATCGGCACGGTGAGCAGCGAGGAGAAGGCCAGGCTCGCGCGCGAGCACGGTGCCGCGCACACGATCATCTACACGAAGGAAGACTTCCAGGCGCGCGCGATGGAGATCACCGGCGGGAAGAAAGTGCCCATCGTGTACGACTCGGTGGGCAAGGACACCTTCATGAAGTCGCTCGACTGCCTGCAGGTGCGCGGGCTGATGGTGAGCTTCGGCAACGCATCGGGCCCCGTCGGCCCCACGGACCTGGGCATCCTCTCGGCGAAGGGCTCGCTCTACGTGACGCGCCCCACGCTCATGAGCTACACCGCCAGGCGCGACGAGCTCGTGGCCGCGGCGAACGACCTCTTCGAAATGGTGCTCTCGGGCAAGGTGAAGGTGGGCCCGCGCCAGAGCTACGCGCTGAAGGACGCGGCGCAGGCGCACCGCGACCTCGAATCGCGCAAGACCACGGGCTCGACGGTCCTCGTTCCGTAGGGTTTCCCCGGCGCTTGATTCGGCGGGCCGCGAGGTCTAGCCTCATGTTTCTCTCCGGCACATCAGGGAGGGCCGCATGAAGCTTCGCATGTACGTCACGCTTCCCGACGTCTCGAGCGCCCGCCGATTGGCCAACGACCTGCTGCTTGCCCGCGTCGAGGACCGCAACATGCATTTCCTCGCGCGCCGCGGCACGGACCTGGGCGAGCTGCACGAGGCGTCCTACCTCCAGAAGACCGACACCGTCCACGGGGCCTTCGTGGGATTCGTGGTGGGCGGCCTCCTGGGCATCCTCGTGGGGCTGATCCTCGTGAACTACCCGCCCGAGGGCGCGTCGCTCCAGCTGGGAGCGGTGCTGGTGGCCGCGATCATCGGCGCGGTCCTGGGGACATGGGCCGCGAGCATGGTGGGCCTGCAGGTTCCCAACTCGCGCCTGAAGGGCTTCGACAAGGACCTCCAGGACGGCAAGGTGCTGCTGATGCTCGACGTTCCCATGAACCGCTTCGAGGAGCTTCGCAGCGTCATCGCGCGGACGCACCCGGAAGCCGCCGACCGCGGCAACGAGCCGACCGTCCCCGCGTTCCCGTAGGCGGCGCTACTTCACCTCGAAGCTCGCGAGCTCGTAGCGCTCGCGGGCGAGGACCTTTCCGTCGGTCGTGACGTTCGTGTAGTCGGCCGCCACGAAACGCTTCACCGCGGAGTTGTACCAGTAGGTCCACGTGTTCGTGCCCGAAGTGGCGCCGTTGCGCTGCTTCCACGCGGCCTCGCGCATGATCTTGAGTCCCGGCAGCTTTCCCGCGGGCGTCTCGACCTGCTCCTCGGCGGCCACCACGAGCTTCACCTGAACGTCGAAGCTGCGATCGCCCGTCTGCTGGGTGGTCTTCACGTTCCACGATCCGCCCGGGCGCATCGGGAAGACGTAGAACTGGTTTGAGGGATGGTAGAGGTCGGTGCGCCCGGCGCGCGTGGTCTTGAGGAAATTGCCGACGAGGTCGCCCAGGAGCTGGCCGTTGCCGTACTCGACGATGTCGCCGCGGATCGCGGTGACCTTGAGCGTGGCCTTGCGCTCGCTCTGGTCGAGCAGGTTCACCACGCGGTAGGTCCAGGTGTCGCCCACGACGAAGTTGGGCGGCGCGTTGAGCGACGCCGGGGCGGCGGCGCGCGCGGCCGACGTCGCCGCGCTCGCGATGCGCTGCGGCTCGCGGGGCGCCGCCGCTTGCACGGGCGCGGGCGCGGCGCGGAACGCGAACGCCGTCTCGAGCGAGGTGCTCTCCCAGGGCGTCTGCGAATTCTTCGAATCGGTGCGAACGCCGACGCGCACCGCCTTGAACACGTCCTCGATGGGCACTCCGGGACGCGCGAGCTCCTTGAGCAGGTGCTGCGTGTAGAGGCCGTTGCGCCCGTTGCCGTCGGCCGCGGTGGAGCCGGGCGAGGTGGCGAAGGCGATCATCGTCCCGGGCGGCGCGTCCACCTGCGCGAGGCCCTTGGCGCTCGCGATGAGCCGCGTGCCGAAGGGATTGTTGCGGCACGCGTCGAGGATCACGATGTTCACCGGGTTCTTCGCCGAGTCGAGCTTTTCCATGACGGCGCCCAGGTCCAGCGCGGCGAAGGCCACCTCGTCCTCGCGCGCGATGTCCGCGTCCACCGGCAGCAGGTAGTTGTGGCCGCGCACCTGCATGCCGTGCCCCGCGAAGTAGAACAGGCCCGTGTCGCGCCGCCCCAGCTTGTCGCCGAACTCGCGAAGCGCGAGGTGCATCTCCTTCAGCGTCGCGTTCTCGCGATGGATCACGACGAAGCCGCTTGCCTCGAGCGCCTTCGCCATGTCGGCCGCATCGTTGGGCGGATTCGCGAGCGGCGCGTCCTTGTACGTGCCGTTGCCGATCACCAGGGCGAGGCGCTTCGCCTTGGCCTCCTCGGCGGCGCGCGCGGGCAAGGCGAGGGCGAGGACCCCCAGGAGGGCCAGCACCCATGCCGTCGCGGCCGGTTTCATGGCGCGATTGTATAGAATCGCGGATTCCCGGCCCTCCCACCTGGCTCCATGGCGATCCTGCTTCGCGAATCCGACGTCGAACGGCTGCTCACGATGCCCCGGACGATCGAGCTCATCGAACGTGTCCACCGCGAGTACTCCAGCGGCAATGCGATCGACGTCCCGCGCGAGCGCACGCGCCTGCCCAAGGCGGCCCTGCAGATCCTGCAAGGCGCGGTGCCTTCGGCGAACGTGATGGGCTACAAGGCCTACACGTCGAGCAAGGAAGGCGTGCGCTTCCTGGTCTTCGCCTTCGATGCCGAGCGCGGCGTGCTCGATGCCGTCGTCGAGGCCGATCGCCTCGGCATGATGCGCACTGGCGCCGCGGGCGGAGTCGCGGCCAAGTGGCTTTCGCGCCCGGAGTCGAAGGTCGTAGGCCTCTTCGGATCCGGCTGGCAGGCCGAAGGGCAGCTCGATGCGCTCGCCCACGTGAGGAAGCTCGAGCGCGTGAAGGTGTATTCGCGCACCGCCGAGAAGGTGGCGAAGTTCTGCGCGAGGATGTCGAAGAAGCTCTCGCTCGAGGTGGTCCCCGCGAAATCGCCCGAGGACGCGGTGCGCGCGAGCGACATCGTGGTGACAATCACGACTTCGGCCACGCCGGTGTTCGACGGCGAGTGGCTGGCCGACGGCACGCACGTGAACGCCGCCGGTTCCAATTCGCTGCTGCGCCGCGAGATCGACGAGACCACCGTGCGGCGCGCCGATCCCGTGGTGGTGGACTCGCGCCCGAGCGCCATCAAGGAAGCGGGCGACCTGCTGCCCGCGCTCGAGAAAGGGCGCCTGCACGCGGGGGCGCTCACCGAGCTGGGCGAGGTCATCGCGGGCATGCGTCCGGGGAGAACGAGCGCGAGGCAGGTGACGCTATTCGAGTCGCAGGGCATGGCGATGCAGGACCTCATCATCGCCAACGACCTCGCGAAGCTCGCCCGCGCGCAGGGCGTGGGCTCGGAGCTCGACCTCGGTGCGTGAAGGGTCACAAAACCCTAGGCATAATGGGGAAATAGGGAGTCAGGAGATCTCATGAAAACCGCGTTCTGGAAGGCCGACTGGTTCCTGGGCCTCGTCATCGCCGTCGTGCTGCTCGGCTTCAAGGGCATGTCGGGAGTGATCCCGAGCCTGGAGCGCTGGGCCTACGACCTCGGCGTGAAGATGACCTCGAAGAATCCCAGCGACAAGGTCGCCGTCATCGCGATCGACGAGCAGTCCATCGCCAACATCGGGCGCTGGCCGTGGCCGCGCGACGTGCAGGGCAAGCTCGTGGACCAGCTCGCCGCCTCGAAGGCCAAGGTGATCGTGAGCACGATCATCCTTTCGGAAGCGCAGAAGGATCCGGGCCTCGCGTACGTCGAGAAGATGCTCGACATCTACAACAAGGCCTATCCCGGCGCGGCCCAGGAAGTCCCGGGCGTGTCGCCCATCGGCGGGCAGACGCCGGCCGCGCAGGGCTCGCAGCCGCCCACGGAAGTGGCCGAGATCGGCAAGATCCTCGGCGAAGCGGCGATCACGCTGAACAGCGACGCGCGCTACGCCGAGAGCATCAAGAAGGCCAACAACGTGCTGCTGCCGATGACGTTCGGCGAGATCACCGGCGCGCCGCCGCCCGGCAAGCCCGACAAGCCGCTGCCCGAGTACGTGGCGAAGAACACGATCGGCGGCTCCACCGACGGCGGCGGGCAGTTCATCTTCGCCAACGCGCCGCTCTATCCGATCGAGCAGTACGGCAACGCCGCCGCGGGCATCGGCTTCCTGAACTCGCTTCCCGACGAAGACGGCGCCGTGCGCTTCGAGCCGCTCGTGATGGACTACTACGGCCAGCAGTATCCGTCGCTGGCGCTGCTCACCGCGGCCAAGGCGCTCAACCTCACGCCCAAGGACATCAAGGCGTCCATGGGCGAGAGCGTGTCCGTCGGCGGCAAGACCATCCGCACCGACAACCTGGGCGAGATGTACACGTATTTCTACAAGGACCGCGGCGGCCAGTCGGCCTTCCCGATCGATTCGTTCTTCGACGTGTACTCGGGCAAGATCCCCGCGTCGAAGTACGCGGACAAGATCGTGCTGATCGGCGCCACCGCCGCGGGCGTGGGCGCGAACATGGTGACGCCGATCTCGGCGCAGATGACGCCGGTGACGACCCTCGCGCACTCGGTGTCCTCGATCCTGCAGGAGCACTTCTTCGTGGCGCCCACGTGGGGCGCCCTCGCCACGCTCGGCGCCTACATCCTCGTCGCGCTCTACATCATCCTGCTGCTTCCGAAGCTCACCGCGGGCAAGGGCGCCATGATCACCGGCGTGCTCGTCGTCGTGATCTTCGCCACGCACCTGGGCCTCATGACGAGCGCGGGCCTGTGGGTGCAGCTCATGCTGCCGCTCACGCTGCTGCTCGTCGGGCACGCCCTGCTCACGACCAAGCGCTACCTCGTCACCGAGCGCGGCAAGGAAGCGGCCGACCTGGCCGGCGCGGAATCCAACCGCATGCTGGGCCTCGCGTTCCAGCAGCAGGGCCAGCTCGACATGGCCTTCGACAAGTTCCGCAAGGCGCCGCTGAACGAGGAGGTGATGGAGAACCTCTACAATCTCGCGCTCGACTTCGAGCGCCGGCGCCAGTTCAACAAGGCCGAGAGCGTGTTCCGCTACATGGCCACGTTCAACCCGAAGTTCCGCGACATCGAGGAGCGCCTCAACCGCGCGAAGAAGCTCTCCGAGACGATAATCCTCGGCGGCTCCGCGGCGGCGCGCACCAATGCCGGCACGATGATCCTCGAGGGCGGCGCGGGCAGCGAGAAGCCGATGCTCGGCCGCTACCAGGTGGAGAAGGAGCTCGGCAAGGGCGCGATGGGCGTGGTCTACGGCGGCAAGGACCCGAAGATCGGCCGCATCGTCGCCATCAAGACCATGGCGCTGTCGGCGGAGTTCGAGGCCGACGAGCTCGCCGACGCGAAGGAGCGTTTCTTCCGCGAGGCCGAGACGGCGGGTCGCCTCACGCACCCGAACATCGTCACCATCTACGACGCGGGCGAGGAGCACGACCTGTGCTACATCGCCATGGAGTTCCTGAAGGGCAAGGACCTCACGCCGTACACCAAGCAGCCCAACCTTCTGCCGCCGGACAAGGTGCTGTCGATCGTGGAGCGGGTGGCCGACGCCCTGAGCTATGCGCACTCCATGGGCATCGTGCACCGCGACATCAAGCCCGCGAACATCATGTACGAGCCGGAGAGCGACACCGCGAAGGTCACCGACTTCGGCATCGCGCGCATCACGGACTCGTCGAAGACCAAGACCGGCATGGTGCTGGGGACTCCGTCGTACATGTCGCCCGAGCAGCTCGCCGGCAAGAAGATCGACGGGCGCAGCGACCTCTTCTCGCTGGGCGTCACGCTCTACCAGATGCTTTCGGGGAAGCTCCCGTTCGAGGGCGAGTCGATGACGCAGCTCATGTTCGCCATCGCCAACAATCCGCACCCGCCGATCCGCGAGGTGAACGCCGCGCTGCCGGCATGGATCGACCCGATCATCGACAAGGCGCTCGCGAAGGACTTCGAGAAGCGGTTCCAGACCGGCGCGGAATTCGCCGAAGCGATCCGCCAGGCGAGGAAGGCCGCTTAAGCGAGATGCCGGGGCTCGAAGGCACCGCCGCACGCGAGCCCCTGCACCGGCGCTCCATCGAGATCAACGGCTACAGGCGCGCCGACGGGCTGTACGACATCGAGGGCCACCTCGTCGATACGAAGCCCGTGGACTTCCGCCTCGCCGCGGGCATCCGCAAGGCGAACGAGCCGGTGCACTCGATGTGGCTGCGCATCACGGTGGATCGCACGCTCACGATCGTCGATGCGGCCGCCGCGATGGACGCGATGCCGTACACGGGCGATTGCAACGCGATCGAGCCCGCGTACCGCAAGCTCGTGGGGCTTTCCATCGGCCCGGGCTACCAGCGCAGCGTGAAGGAGCTGCTCGGCGGGGTTCGCGGATGCACGCACATCACGGAGCTCGCCGGCATGCTCGCCACCGCGGCGTTCCAGACGCTCGCGGGCCAGGGCCTCGCCGATCCCACGAAGAAGCCCTTCCAGCTCGACCGCTGCCACGCGCTCGAATCCTCCGCCCGCGCCGTCGGCCGCTACTATCCCAAGTGGTACACCGGCACCGAGAAGATCGAGCCCTTCGGCGAAGACCAGCACTAGACC